>JBHJJJ010000131.1:0-57942 GCA_050042755.1 Rivularia sp. (in: cyanobacteria) | reverse complement strand
CATCTCCCCATCCCCCCATCTCCCTCACCCCAACCTTTGAATCAAATGCTCCCCAACCCGCAAAGCATTAGCAATGACAGTTAAAGCGGGGCTAGTTGCAGAGATAGAAGGAAAGAAACTACTATCGACAACATAGAGATTATCTAAATCGTGAGTACGACAGTTGAGATCGAGAACTGTAGTACTAGGATCTTCTCCAAAGCGACAAGTTCCTGATTGATGTCCAACTACTTGAATAGGTGTTTCGCCACGGGTGTAAATATTTTGTTTATTTCCATCCACAGCTTTAAGTATGTCAATCCACCGATAAATTAAACGGTCGTGGGCTTCGGTGTTATTAGACGTATAATCCAAATATAATTTTGAACCTTCTAGACGAACGCGATTTTTTGTCGTTGGTAAATCTTCACTCTGCAACCACCAACCGATAGAACGTTTTGCTAACTGTTTCAAGCCGAATCCGGGCATAAATTTAGCTACAGTGGATAAAATCGGTGGTGACTCGGAGAAAATGACATCTTGGAGAATACCACCAGAATTCTGAATATGCCCCATTGGATAAGCAAAGTTTTCATCACCCCAATAAAAATCATTAATATAACGAGTTCTTTGAAACAATCCAGAATTGGGGGTGTTAGTAATCTGTATTAACGCCGTCATCAACTGTTTCGTTAAGTTGCGCCCCACCAAATCGGAACTATTAGCTAATCCTTGGGGATGTTTTTCATTCTGCGAGAGCAATAGTAATGCTGCCGAATTTATAGCACCACAGGAAAGTACAATAATATCTGCCGCAAACAAATAAGACTGTCCGCCAATTTGCGCTTCTACAGCCTTAACTTGTTTTCCTGAAGGATTAGTGTGCAAACATACAACCTTTGCTTTAGTTTTCAGCGTCACATTATCGTTAGCTTTGATTGACGGAGTTATTCCGGTATCTTCGGAATCAGTTCGTCCTTGATCTCCAATGCCGATGGGGAGGTATGCTGGATTCAATCCTTGTTTGGAGATATCAATACAAATATCTTCTATTTGGGTTTCGCTCTCAACTGTAGGACAAGGAAAACCTTTGCTGCGAGGGGGCTCCGTCAAATCATCACCCACTCTACCATGAACTTGATAGAGTTGTTCGGCTTCTGTATAGTAAGGTTCAAAATCCTTGTATTTAATCGGCCATTCAGGGGAAATACCATCTTGGTGCTGAACTTTTTCAAAATCCCTTTCCCGCATTCGTTGCAGTACACCGCTATAAATTTTTGTATTACCACCTACCGAATAACTAGTTTGGGGATTAAAAGGTTCACCTTCGCTGTCATACCATTTTTCCGGAGCATGAAAATCTTCTTTTTTAAAGACTTCCACATCAACCAACTCCGAACTTTCTTTTTCTAAGAATTCTCCTTGTTCTAAAACAAGAATTTTTTTGCCACCAGATGCTAATTTATGGGTTAAAGTTCCTCCACCAGCACCAGTACCGATAATAATTACATCGTAATGTTGGTCATCAATAATCATAATTAGATGTTAGACGTTAGTTGATAGTTGTTAGGAGTTAGGAGTTAGGAGTTAGGAGTTAGGAGTTATAAATTCAATCTTGATAACTGCTCACTGTTGACTGTTGACTGTTGACTGCTCACTGTTGACTGCTCACTGTTGACTGTTGACTGCTCACTGTTAACTGCTCACTGCTCACTGCTCACTGTTACCTGTTCACTGCCAAACATAGAGAAGTAAAAATAAAATAATCCAAATTACATCAACAAAGTGCCAAAATAATGAAGTTGCATCTACGCCAAAATGACCCTTTTCATAATTACCGGGAATGAAAGATCGAATCAACATCGTCAACTGCAATAAGACACCAGAAAAAACGTGTAAACCGTGAAAACCAGTTAATAAGTAAAATGTTCCACCAAATGTACCCGAAGTGAAACCAAATTCTAGACCATTCCACTCAACTGCTTGACCATAGAGGAAGTAACTTCCCATTGCCATTGTTAACAACCAAAATACACGAAAACCCCAAATATTATCCTTCTTTAACGCCCTTTCTGCAAAATAAATAACAAAGCTACTGGAAACGAGAATTACTGTATTGATTGCAGGTTCTCTAACTTCTAATCCTTCAACTCCTGGTGGTAGCCAATCAACGGCTGTTGTTTTATAGACAATATATCCGGCAAAAAAACTTAAGAAAATAACACTTTCTGATAGTAGAAAGACGATGAAGCCAAACATACTGTTGCCTTCTTCATCATGCTCGTGTCCGGCTATATTTCCATGATTTACTGACTGCAATTCTTCGATTGTATTCCCTTGTTGTGCCTGTGCCATAGTCCCGTTTGTAGTGCTCATAACAGATGATACTTGGATTTAATTGATTCTCGAAATGATGAGGCTTGTGCCAACATGTCAGAAACTTGTTAATGAGTAGCGCTAATTTTATCCACCAAGCAAGCTTTCAGGTTTATTCTCCAGACATACTACAAAGCTCAGATCACAAAAAAAAATTCGTTAAGTTAAGAAACCGGGTTTTTCAAACATCAATTAGCTTTTTCATTTTGATGATTATGCGATCGACCCAGTTTCTTAATGCTTATGGCAAACTATCAGTTAAGTTCTGAAGCATTCGCAACTAAATCTTCCGGCTTCGATTTCCCATAACCATATGGTTCCTCTACTACAATAGGAAGTTGTTTTTCAAAGTTTTCTACCGGTGGTGGAGAAGAAACTAACCATTCCAAACCAATTGCACGCCAAGGATTATCCGATGCTTTTTTACCATCAATCCAAGAACTAATTACATTAAGTAAAAACGGTAGAGTGGACATTCCCAATAAAAACCCACCAAGGCTAGCAATCACATTCCAAAATGCAAATTCGGGATCGTAGGAAGCGACTCGACGGGGCATTCCTTGCAATCCTAATGGGTGCATGGGGAAAAAGTTGAGATTCGCGCCAATGAAGGTTAACCAAAAGTGTAATTTACCCAAACCTTCGTAATACATCCTTCCAGTCATCTTGGGGAACCAATGGTACAAGGCAGCATAAACACCCATTACCGTTGCACCATAAATCACATAATGAAAGTGACCGACAACGAAGTAAGTATTATTAACGTGAATGTCAATGGGAACCACAGACAGCATGATACCAGTGATGCCAGCAAATACGAACATCACTAATCCACCCAATGCAAACAACATTGGTGTATCTAGACGTAACTTTCCTCCCCAAATTGTCCCAACCCAAGCAAATACTTTAATTCCAGTGGGTACGGAAATTAACATTGTGGAGAACATGAACAGCATCCGCATCCAACCGGGAGTACCGCTAGCAAACATATGGTGAACCCATACCACAGCACTCAAGCCAGTGATAATCAGCGATGAAACTACTACGACTTTGTAACCAAATAAAGGTTTGCGAGCGTAAACCGGAAATACTTCCGAAAAAATCCCAAAGATAGGCAGTATAATTACATAGACCGCAGGATGGGAATAGAACCAGAAAAAGTGCTGATATAATACCGGATCGCCGCCCTTAGCAGGGTCAAAGAAACTGGTTCCCACGCTGAGATCGCATAACAGCATTACTGCACCCGCAGTCAGTGCAGGCAATCCAAATAATTGAATCATCTGAGCGCTTAATACCGTCCACACATAGGCAGGCATTTTGAAAAAACCCATGCCTGGCGCTCTCATGCGGAAAATTGTAGTCACAATATTTACCGCACCTAAAATCGAAGATACCCCCGATAATGCTACAGCTACCAACCACAGGAATTGTCCGTTAAACAAAAGACCTGTAGGATTTTGGGTACTTACGGGTGGATAAGCCCACCAACCCGATTGAGCGGGACCTCCAGGAACAAAGAAACTCGCCATAAGTATAATTCCAAACACTGGAACCATCCAATAGGCAAGAGCGTTTAGACGGGGAAACGCCATATCTCGCGCCCCAATCATCAAAGGTACGAGGTAGTTTGCCAAACCAGCCAGTACCGGAAACGTCCACATAAATAGCATTACCGTACCATGCATGGTAAACATGGCGTTGTAAACGGTGCGATCTACTAAGTCGGCTTCCGGAGTAATTAATTCGCCACGAATGATCATGGCGAAAATACCGCCAATCAGGAAAAATATGAAAGCTGTAACGATATATTGAATACCAATTACTTTATGATCGGTACTGAAACTAAAGTAAGTTTTCCAAGTCGTGGGAGGATGATGGTGATGTTGATCTTCTTGTCGATCTTCGCTTAGTGCGTCAGTCTTTTGAGGTTTAGTGCTAGTCATTTCAATTTTTGATTTCGGATTTTAGATTGAGAGTTGGGAGTTATGAGTTAGGAGTTATGAGTTAAGAATCTTTAGTTTTCCCCTTGTCTCCCCCCTCCATGCCCATTAACTGTGATAATTGACTATGGGAGGTTCAGCAGGCTCGACTGTAGCCCAACTACTGTTAATTGCTTTGTCTGACTTACTGGTATATTCAGACACGGCTTGATTGAATGCAGGGGATGCTTTGCGCCCTCGAGCCTCTTTTAACCATTGTTTATGTTCTTCTGGGGACTCAACAACCACATCAGCTTGCATTGCTGCGAAATAAGTACCGCTATATTGGGAATCTCGCAGTCGATATTTACCTTCGAGAATGGGGGTAAATTCAAAGTCAATTATTTCTCCGGGAATTACATCTTGCTTTACCCGAAAGGCAGGAATATAGAAACCATGTATGACATCTTCCGATTTCAGGGTGAGATAAGCACGCTTGTTTGCAGGTAGATGTAATTCAGTGCTGCTAATATTTTCCTCTGGGTAGTTGAAAATCCAAGCCCATTGTTTGGATATAACTTCTATTCTAGTAGGGCTTTCGGGGGCTTCTGAAGCTTTTGGTAAAGGTTCAGCAATAGCCGATTTCATGCCCATTGACGCGTACCCAAGAGATTTTTTTTCTCCTAACAAAATTCTCTTGGGATCCCTTGACATATGCTCGTGTTGCATGGAGCCGAGAATTGACATTTGATCGTAAACTTGGTAGCTGTAAGTGCCAATCCAAATCACTAACACAAATGGAATTGCTGTCCAAACTACTTCTAAGGTGATATTACCTTCTATATGTGGCCCATCGCTGGTGTCGTACTTACCCGCACGATTGAAGATAACTGAATATATTATCGCTCCTGTAACTCCCAAAAATATAAATGCCCCTAGCGTCACCAAAAAGCTGAATAAATCATCAACTAATAGAGATTCAGCCGCAGCTTGTGGGGGAAGCCAAGAATAAGCCTGTTGCCCTATCCATAGACTAACAATAGCTAAAACGATCGCACTGACAATTACTGATAAAATCTCGCGTATTTTCATAATTAGTTGTTCATTGTTAGTGGTTAGGAATAAAAAAACAATATCGATCGCTCTTCACTGTTAACTGTTAACTGTTCACTGTTCACTGTTCACTGTTAACTGTTAACTGTTCACTTCAATAAAGCATTGGGATCTTGTCCCAATCGCAATAAATTATCTGCGGTATTATGTATGCCAAATTCACTAGCCATATGTGCCCCTAATGTTCCGTGGACATACATAATAAACATGATAAATAATCCAATGAATAAATAACTCCATTGGACTTGTAAAGCTCTATCTTTACGCCATGCAAAGCGCTGATATCCACGCCAAACAGTCATTCCGACAATTAATGTTAGCAATACAACGCCTCCGACACCGTGCCAAAGCATTGTTTCCATTGCTCCCAAACCCCAAGCACTTTTGACATCAGCTTGTGGTTGTGCCAGCATAATCTCGTAAAATCCTGCTGCAACTGTAAAAAATGTAATCACAGATGAAGCTAGCATATTGTACCAGCCTACATCGAAGAATCCCGAACGAGTTGCCTTAATAGCTAAAAATTTGAATATTGGTTTTTCTAATGTGAAAAAAACGCCAACTATATCAAAGGCTATGCTAATAATAAATAATCCCAATGTTAAATGTACTAAATTGGGATGAATTGGGATAGAATATGGTAATCCATTTGCTCCTAAATCTAACTGGTTAATCAGTTCAGAATTCATTACAGAACCCCCTCTTTTACAGCTTCTACAACTGGACTTGTATGCAGACCGTATACCCAAACGAGTTTATCTCCAAGATATACCTGAAAACATACCAAAATTGTTAAAAATACTCCCACTCCTAAATAAGAAACAGGAATACTTTGAGAGTCCCGCAAACGAATCACGTAGCGCCAGCCTGTAATTGCAGCGATAATTCCTGAAAGCGACCAGCCAATTAAAGTATGTAAATTAAGTACTGGCTCAACCGCATCATATGCTAGTGCCAAACCCGCTTCTATTTGACCGAATATAATAGCAATGAAGATGGAAATTGTCGCGAAAAACATATTCCACCAACTCACCTCAAAAAGTCGAGAATTTTTAGTAAAATAGCCGATAACATCGCAGAAAAAGGCAAATAAAACCATCGCAATCACGAAGTGAACGATGATAGGATGCATTGTATCTGGATAAGGTAAATTATGCTCGTTTAAAGCCGGAAGAAGATTTTCAAACATTGTGTTGCCTTCTACAATAAGAGCGAACGATTTGCTAAATGTATTCGCTTCAATCTTAGCAATAATATGTTATTGTTTGTAATATTTCTTCACTGTATTCAATTGAACAGAATCCGGTATATTTTATTGTAATTTGTTCTACTTTTTGATTTAATTACAGATTTTTTTAAGAATGACAATTTGTCATAATTAAACGCGATCGCAATATCATTTTGATATATATTCTACAGTCTTAGATTAAGCTATTGTTAAATAAGTGTAAAAATAAACATTCAGAAAATATCGCAGTTTTCTGTTAGATGGGATACAAACCAGCTTGATAATTGTCAACGCTTTGCGGAAGTTATAAAAAAGTCAAAAAAGATACTTTATGCGGTATAAATAGCTAATATCCCAGATATTCAGACTTAATATCTGGAAAAAAGATAAGAACTATTTAACATTATTCTGTTAATTTTCGAGATTTTCCAATTCTAATTGCCACAGGCTAATTTTTATCCCAGCGCCAGTGATAGCGATTCCATTGATAAATACCTTGAATTTGATATTCTGCACCGTTACTGAAGCGGATAGTGCAGGTGGTATAGGATGTATTGCCATCGATAATTTCTTCAATCAGAATTACGGTACAAGAAAACCATTCAGGCGCACAAGCCGTACCCTCTTGTACCCATTCCCATAATCCATTGCAAACTTCAATGCGATCGCCAACTTTGAGCTTGAAGGTTTCTTCGTGCTCAAATTCATTAAAATGATATTTTTCAATCCTGCTTAACCACTGTATGCCGTATTTTTCGCGAATAAATTGTACAACTCCTGAATCTTTTTCTTGGAGCCAATCGTTGAGTAATTGCACCTTCCAGTTTGTATTTTGTTGTTCCTGTTCCCTAACAAACTGGGAAAAGATTTGTAATTCTTCACTTGTCAATTCTTGTAAAGGATTTACATCATCCGATCCACCTTGAGAGGAATTTCCTTTGATTTCCTTGCTTATTACTTCGAGCAATATTATTTTTTGCCCATCAGTGAGAGGACAGCGGGCTGCATCGCAATGGTTGAAAGCCGCTTGCAGTGCTACTTCTATCTCATCTGGTATCATAAGTTAATTACAAATGAGGTTATATTCTCCTAATTATTGCAAATATTTTCGGTATTTGAAATTCTATTTTGATACAATATTATGTTTATCGTAAATTTGTTTGCTTGACTATTGCTAATGAGGTTAAGAAAGTATTAAATGTGCCCAAGATAAACGGGTTAATATGTGAAAAGCTTCTTGTTTCAACTGGGGGACCAGGAACTAGAATCCCCAATAATCGAGAAGATAAGACCAAAAGTGTAGATACCAAATATCCTATGGTTCCTGTCAATCAAGATACCTTCGTTCATAGTATTTATAATTACTATTAATGTTTCTACCGTGTTTCCCCAGGATGTAATGGAGCATCGCTAAGCAGATGACTCACTAAGATTTTGAGGAAAAATAAGGGCACAAACCATTCCAAACCAGGGGTTGGTGAAAATAGATAGCAGTTGCCCAACAGTGCTAAACCGTAGAGCAATAGGGCCACAGGACGCTGGAGGTAAAGAGGAGAGCGCAATATAATGACTGATGCTCCCAACAAGTACATGGATGTGCCAAGAAAGAACTCCCAATCTCCCTCACGAATAATCTTGGCTACCAGAAAGATATGAACAATATGCAAACACACAAATGCAAAATGCTGCTGCCAACCCTGTCCCTTTCGGTGATACCAACGCTTGGCGCTGGAGGTAGCATTGGTGAGCACACCCCCCACTAAATCAAACCCAAAAAAAGCGATGAGTCCTAATTGTAAGGGAGTCCATTCTATAGGAAGAGTTACTGCATAGGTTGGAGCCGCAACCGCAGCCACTAGACTTGGCACAAATTGTAACAGCAACTCGGCTGGTGTAGCACCCGGCCCGGTGATGCGGTCAAGTAACCCTTTTATACCAGGGCGAGGAGAGGGATTAGTCGAATTAACATACATCATATTTACCTCATAACAGTTGTTATGCAAATAAAATAACAACTGTTATGATAATCTGTCAATAGGCACAGTATATCTGGTTATTCTGTTTTGATGTTTATGTCCCGCGATCGCCGTCTAGAAGTATCTGAAGCCGCCTGGCGAGTCATTGCCCGAGAGGGGTTAGATCGCACCAGTATGCGAGCGATTGCCCAAGAACTGGGTTGTACTACCGGAGTAGTAACTCACCACTTTAGAAATAAGCAGGAGCTAATTCTGTTTGCCCTTAATCAAGTTACTGAGCTTCTGCAAAAAGCTATGCAAGCTGCTACTCATAAAATTTCAGGAATTGAACGGCTAGTAGAAATGTTGTCTGCATTTTTGCCGCTAGACAATGAACGGCGAGATATTCTCAAAGTTTGGGTTGCTTTTTTAGGGTATGCTGTTGGACGAGAGTCTTTGATGGAAGAGCATCAAAGCTGTGGGGCTCAACTCCGTGAAGTGATTATTGAGGAATTGAAAGCTCTACAATCAGTAAAGTTGATTCGAGCCGATGTAGAACTAGAGTTAGAAGCTAACGTTCTCTTAGCCCTTGTAAATGGGATTAGTCTTGATTCCCTCATCCAGGGTAAACACCTCAGCCGGGCACAGCAGCAGCTTGTGATTCGGCGTTATGTTGAGCAATTGCGATAAATTATTTTTTCCCTCTCTTCCTCTACCCCCCTCTCCTCTAATCCATCCCAAAAATGTTATAAGCTGAATCTTAAGCGCTCTTTATGATTAAAATTGTAAAACTGAGGCTAACAACTCCCTACCTTGAGGTCGGGAATGTAGAGTTCCGTTGCGCTTTTAAGCGCCATTAATGATTTATGGTGTATATTATGCTGTTGCGATCGCTGGCGATTGTGTTTGTATCTTGCGCTATTGGAATATTTTCCTGGATTTATTCTCCTCCTGCTTTGGCATTAACGCAGATCCCTTTATCAAATATTTCTTACCAAGAGTGCCCTCCAGAACTCGCCGAAGGGAATGTTACTAGCGGTGGTGCTAGTAGGGCTGCAAAATGTTTTATAGTCACGGGCAAGGCTAAAAACATGACTAGCAAAACTGTATATGATGCAGATATTTTTGGGCGGATTTATGATGCTAATAATAATTTGGTGATGCAAAACCGTACCCGTGTTGGTTCTATTGACGAAGTACCACCCGGGGAAAGTGATTTTGAAATGAGAATTACTGTTCCAGCAAATCAACCTACGCCATTGAAGTTAAAGCAATTTAAAGCGTCTGGATTTACTTCTAAAGTTCGTTATTGAACCAATTACGCCTCTGTATCGTGTTCCGCTGGCTCCTGTGACGGTGTAAATATCGAATTCGGACTCGGGTTAGTAATTCATCCCTCGACAAAGCGAGGAATGAATTACGAGTATAATCTTAAAAACTCGAAACCATAGGACCAGCTAAACTAGTGAGAAGTCCGCTGATTAGGTTTAGAGAAAGGAAAGCCAGAATTGGAGAGAAATCAATTCCTCCCAGGGGGGGAATTATATTGCGGAAAAGATTAAGATAAGGATCGGTTATTTGGCTGAGTGCTGCAAATGGTTGATTATACCAATCAATTTGTGGAAACCAGGTTAAAAGTACGCGAATAATCATCAGGGTACTGTAAATCTGGACAAAAGTAACTAGCGTGCTAATTAGTAAGTTCATGGATGTTTGTTTTTTTACGTTTTGGTCAAAAGCCGTCCTATTATCGATTTTAATGCCGACTGGTAGGAGGATGCTGTTATACACAGCTTCGGTATTAACTCTTTTGGAATTAATTTGAGCGGCTATAAAACAATTTATCGTTCTACTTCCGCTCAAATTATCAATATTTCGCTAAGATTGTAATTCTTCGCTACGTTCGGAATATTGTTTGACTCCAGAATTATTGTTTACATTACCTAATTGATCGCGTACTTCATCTATTGTGGCGTTTAACTGGGCAATTTTATCTTCTAGGGAACGTCGTGCTACTTCCATTTCTACACCAGAAGATGCTGCACTTGGAATCTGCCGCCCTTTGGCAGATTTATCAAAGTTTGAATTACCGGAGGCTGTTATTTGTTCTCGTTCATTATCTTCAGCTAATTCTGCGGAATCGCGTCTTTGAGCTACCAACGTCCCGATAACGCCACCAACTACACTACCAAAAATAGCTCCGGCAAAAAATCCGCTCGCAAAACCATCGCGTTGACTCATATGTTCATCACCTTTAACTCTCGCTACTTCCTACTTTAATCATCGCGCGCGGACAACAGTAAGTATGCCCGGAGATGGAACCTAAAATTCAGGGGCAGGTGGATATAACCAATCAACTAGTGGCGAAGAGCGGCATCTCTCGGGCGAAACCCAGCGAACTGCTGCCGCCCTGGAAATTGTAACCCCTGCATACCTTTTTTGAGTTCCTTTCATTTTTAAGTCCCAAAAGTGCGATCGCCAGCATCCCCCAATCCCGGTACTATGTATCCTTGTTCGTTTACAACTTCATCAATTGTTGCGGTGTAAACATTTAAACTAGGATAAGCTGTACTTAATTGTTGTAATGCCCGAGGAGATGCAACTACGCAGACAATTCGCGTTAAAGCTGGATCTACACCCCGAGTTGTTAATTCTGACATAGCAGCCATTATAGAACCTCCCGTTGCTAACATGGGATCGGTTATTAACACTCTTGTTTGGGGATCAATTTTTTCTGGTAGCTTATTTAAATAACACTCGGGTTGCAAAGTTTCCTCGTTTCGGACTAAACCCAGATGGTAAATAGATGCCAGAGGTAGCAAAGTTTGCGCTCCTTCGAGCAATCCTAAACCAGCACGCAAAATCGGTATCACCGCTACAGGCACTTGGGGATTAATTAATGTTGCAGGACATTCCGCTAATGGTGTCTGTACTGTCGTCTCTTGAGTTGGCAACCATTCTCTAGCAGCTTCGTAGGTTAGCCAGCGCCCTAACTCAGTCATCGCCGAACGGAATAATACAGAAGGTGTCGCAGCATCGCGAGCAACTGCCAACCAGTGCTTAACTAAAGGATGGGGTGGAACATAAACGCGCAGTTGTAGCGTCATAACAAAGTATTCGCTTGAATATATACGGTATAACAACGCCAAATATCATAATACTCTTTTAAGCCGGTGGCTAATAGCCAACATAAACACTTAAAAATTCATCATCACCATCTATTGAGAATATTTTTTATTACTAGTTGACATTATTTCTCAATCAGCGTTATATTATTCCCTAGTGTTCTCCTCTCTTTAAGGAACGGCAGACGGGATTGGTCGGCAGCTGCGGACTCGTCCCTCTTTTTTTTTGGGAATTGGGAAGAAGAGTTAGGAGTTAGGAGTTCATTGATAATTGTTAATTGTTACGAGTTATGTACGATGCGATTGTAATTGGCTCGGGTATTGGTGGTTTGGTTACAGCGACTCAGTTGGTGGCGAAGGGTGCAAAGGTGCTGGTGTTGGAGAGATATACTATTCCTGGGGGTAGTGCTGGCTATTTTGAACGGGAAGGCTATCGCTTTGATGTGGGCGCTTCCATGATTTTTGGGTTTGGGGATAAAGGAACTACCAATTTACTCACCCGTGCCCTACAAGCTGTAGATGTGAGTTTGGAAACTATTCCGGATCGGGTACAAATTCACTATCATTTACCCAACTCGTTAGATTTAAAAGTTGAACGAAATTATGAAGATTTTTTACAAAATTTAATTGCGTATTTTCCTCACGAAAGTGAAGGAATTCGTCGTTTTTATGATGAGTGTTGGAAAGTTTTTAATTGCTTAAATCAAATGGAGTTGCTGTCTCTAGAAGAACCCCGATATTTAATAAGGGCGTTATTAGGACATCCACTGGCTTGTTTGGGTTTGGCGAAATATTTGCCGCAAAATGTGGGAGATATAGCGCGAAGATATATTAAAGACCCGGAATTATTAAAGTTTATTGATATAGAATGCTATTGTTGGTCGGTGGTACCGGCGGATATGACACCAATGATTAATGCCGGTATGGTGTTTTCTGACAGACATTATGGTGGAGTTAATTATCCTAAAGGTGGTGTAGGACAAATTGCTCAAAAGTTGGTAGAGGGTTTAATTAAGAAGGGTGGCGAAATTAAATATCAAGCTAGAGTCACGCAAATACTCAAAGAGAAAGGAAGAACTGTAGGTGTAAAACTGGCAAATAATCATGAGTATCGCGCTAAACGCATAATTTCTAATGCTACTCGCTGGAATACATTTGAGAAATTACTTTCACCAGTAGAAGTACCATCTAATGAAAAAAAATGGCAACAAAGATACAAAAAGTCACCCAGCTTTTTCAGCTTACATATGGGAGTAAATGCAAAGTTATTATCTCCGGGAACTGAGTGTCATCACATTTTGTTGTCAGAGTGGGAAAAAATGACGGTTTCGGAAGGGACAATTTTTGTTTCGATTCCAACTTTACTTGACCCAGAATTGGCCCCAAGGGGACATCATATCATTCATGCGTTCGCTACACATACGATTGATGAATGGCAGGGTTTATCCCAGAAGCAATACGAAGCGAAGAAAGAAGCCACAGCTGAGCGTATTGTCGATCGATTAGAAAAGATATTTCCAGGGATAGATGCGAATATCGATTATTTAGAGGCGGGAACCCCAAGAACTCATCGGCGGTTTTTGGGAAGAGCCGATGGTACATATGGACCAATTCCCAGGAGGAAGTTGCACGGATTATTGGGAATGCCATTTAATCGGACTGCGATCGAGGGATTATATATTGTGGGAGATAGTACCTTTCCAGGGCAAGGTTTGAATGCGGTGGCTTTTTCTGGGTTTGCTTGCGCTCATCGGGTGGCGGTGGATTTGGGGTTGTAGAGACTTACACTCGGCAAAGTCTCCATAGATTTTTAACACCTGACGGGCACCCTGCCAAATTTTTTTTAGGAGAAAAAAATTTGGCAGGGAACCCTTGACTAATAATTAGTTATAACTCTTACCCGGAATGAACCGAGATTATCGGAAAACCATATAAGGGGTATCGAACCTATATTATGACGTGCATTGGAACTAAGTTTCTGTTCGGCCGTTTTCAAAGAATTATAGTATATTTTTGATTTGTCAGATGATGAATATGGCGATAAAACTGCCTCGTTTATGATAAAAGTCAACCATCCATTTTGTTGAACTTCAATATTTCGCTTCCTATTAACATGCAATAATTGCATATTATTAATTCCTTGATTATTTAATACTTGAAAAGGATCCGCTTGCGATGATACATCCTGCGGTAAGATTACAGCAAGCAAAGTTCCCCAATTTAAACCAGGGCGAAGCTTACACTCATCGAGAAAATCACTCTGAGTTGATTCCCCTTCTGGAGTAATCCAATTTCGATTAAAATGAGCTTCATCGACAATTGTTAATGGATACCGCTGTATGATTTCTGGAGTAAAAGTTCCTGACGGTGCATTATTAATAATTAATGGCTTGATAGACTTTGAACGATTGGAAATTTGATTAAAAGCTAGATTAATACGCCCTTCTGGTTCAAGAGTAATTTTCTGTCCTTTCTTAACTCGGATATACGAATTCTGAAATCCAGCAGTGGCATCAACTATTATCGTTTGGACTTGAGGAGGATTCATTTGTTTTGCCAAAATGGACATTCCAGTTAATACTAGTAGCAGTCCCATCACGCCTGCAACAAATAAATAGACAAGCTGCTTAATATTTTCTTTATTATGACTCATGAATATAATTGATTAGTCAATCAATAAACTTTAAACTTCAAGAAGCACTAGAAAAAAGCCAGTTAAATATTCGAGACAAAATTATAATAGTAAAAGCTAGTAAACCACCAAATATCACTAATAAAAGAATAGCTAATATTCCAGAATAACCAGCTTGAAAAAGATTATTAAAATATAGATTTTCCCAGATGAAAATAATGCCAAAAATAGTGATTAACGTAATAACAAATAAATAAATTTTTTCAATCTTTGAGTGAGATTGAGCAAATATTAACACTCCTACAATCGCCAGCCACAATCCGATAGCAATAGGTACTCCGAAAAAACTAAACAATGCGATCGCCAAAAATGAACTGCCCGCACTGGTAATTATTGCTAAGGGCAACAGTTGCCAAATCGAAATATTTGTTATTTGATTTGATTGCATACTAGAATTAGCGATTTATGTGGAACATTACATAGTAATTACTAACTACATAAGTATTTTAAACAACCTTTTTGGCACCCTGAATAAATTACCTCAAACTAAACTAGATTATCCTTAAAACAGAAAAGACCAATCTTGCCAAAGCATCAGGAAGCCACTGAACATGACAAAGCCCATAACCAGTTGGCGAAATCGAGATTCGCTGATACGCTGTAAAGCCATATGTCCCAAATAATTACCCGGTATTGCAGCAAGCCCAGTAATTAAGCCATAGACGAGGTGTTGGGAAAGTAAAACGCCAAAAATTGCATAGGAAAAGATTTTCACGGTGTGAACAACTAGTCTTGCAGTGGCTTGAGTGGCTAACAATTCTTCCTTTTTAAGCCCAACGCCAATGTAAAAGGGTGTTAATAATGGCCCCATACTTCCTAAAATACCAGACAGCAGGGAATATACAAAGCCAGCTGGTAGAAAATACCATGCCAGAATACTCAAACCTTTTGTGTCTTTCTCCTGGGAGCGGAAATTCTTCACAAAATAGTTAAGGGCGGAAACGATTAAGAATATCGCCACACAGACACCAACCCACTCAGCCTTTACCTTTGTTAATATAAAAGCCCCCATCACGCTTCCAAATATGGCACCGGGAACTTCCCAAAGAATCACGCTCCAGTTAATGTGCTGCCGATAGGCAAAAACCCGCTCGGCATTTCCCAAAATAGCACCTGCTGCGATCACCGGTGCGATCGCTGTTGCCCCTAAGAAGAAACCAACTATCGGCATTAACAGTAAGGAACTACCTGCAACATTTTTATAGTTTTTGCGAGTTCTAAAACCTAGGATTTACAGTACTTGGCAGTGACATGATACTGTAAGAAATCGGATATTTAAAGTGCTATAAAATACATTTATCTATTATTGCTATATTGGTTTGAAGCCTCTACCTAAAATCTGGATAAAACTGCACAGCCTTTGTAGACTAGGGTTCTCAATAGGTTGGACTCCTTGATAGATTAGGCCTTGCGTAAGTCCCGAAGAAAGATTGAAAACCTCTCTCACCTCAAACAATATTAACTTTACTCGCGGCAATTGTCGCTTTTTCTCGTGCTTCTTCAATGTTAATTCCTTTAGCTAAAGCTACTCCCATACGTCGATATTCATGAGCACTGGGTTTACCAAATAATTTGATATCTACGTCTTTTTCAGCGAGCGCTGCGGCGACACCTATATAATTAATAGAATCTGATTTTTCGGGAGCTAAAATTACTGCGCTCGCTGAAGGTGCAAACTGTTCTATATTAGGAATTGGTAAACCTAAAATTGCTCGTAAATGTAGTTCAAATTCATTCAAGTTTTGCGATATTAAAGTTACCATTCCGGTATCGTGGGGTCTAGGTGAAAGTTCTGAAAATATTACTTCATCTTTGGTAATAAAAAATTCTACCCCAAAAATTCCGGCACCTCCCAAAGCATCAGTTACTTTTGTGGCAATTTCTTGGGCTTTTAATGTCATTTGTTCGGTAATTCCTGCTGGTTGCCAAGATTCTTGATAATCACCTCTCTCTTGACGATGACCGATAGGAGAACAGAAAATAGTGGGAGCGTTCCATTGTTTAATAGTTAATAAAGTAATTTCAATTTCAAAGTCGATAAATTCTTCTATAATTACTCTTTGACTATCACCGCGAGAACCAGAACAAGCATATTCCCAAGCTTTTTCTACGTTTTCTTTATCTTTTACTATAGATTGTCCTTTACCAGAAGATGACATTACTGGTTTCACGACGTTAGGAAAACCAATTGTATTGCTAACGGCTATTAACTCATCCAAAGATGACGCATAACCATATTTTGCAGTCCGAATACCTAACTCGGTATGTGCTAATTCTCTGATTCTATCGCGATTCATTGTATAGTTTGTTGCTATCGCCGTGGGAATCACAGTAATACCACGTTGTTCAAATTCTGCTAGCTTTTCAGTTCTAATTGCTTCAATTTCTGGTACGATAAAATCTGGTTTATATTTGCTGACAATAGCTTCTAAATCGTCAGCACTCAACATCGAAATTACTTCACAACAATCAGCAACTTGCATTGCTGGAGCATCTTTGTAACGGTCAACAGCAATGACAAAATTACCTAAACGTTGAGCGGCGATCGCAAATTCTTTACCTAGTTCTCCCGAACCAAGTAGCATGATTTTTTGTGGTATTTTCAGGGGTTTTGTCATCAATTTAATTCGGTTAATTTTCAAGCACGAAAAGTGGCTTTGCACAACTACAGTATGAACTTAGACTAAAAGACGTTGCAAAACAACCCGTCTCTAAAACTGTAACATCTTAATGTGCATTGACGGGCTGCCCTATGAGTGGTAAGGAATGTGCCTGTAAAAAAAAATCTACATTTTGTAAGGGCTTTGTTTTCTTGAGGTTGAACACTAACAAAGCGCGATTTCAAAACATCCCCAACGGTAAATGTTGGCAGGATACAAATGCTTAAAGTAAGAAAAATTTATGAATTTTCATTACAGAACCTTTTTTATAATCTGAGTAGAAGCGATTTAGGTAATTAATTCTAATCAAATATCATCTTCTAAATGCTTAAATTTTTAACTGTCAATTTGTAAACCTTGAAGTTTTAGTTGGTTCGCATCCTTATAAGAATAACTTGAATAAGTCTTTTTTTGCCTGAAGAATAAAATTGATTCATTGGATAGTCAAAACTCTTGTAGAGAAGCGATATATATTGTCTCTAGATCTAATTCATACCTAAATTCAGCAAAACCTGTTTTTTTACGGGTAATCTTTTGCCAGGAAGATTAGTTTTTTGTTTCAAGTTTCTCTGCTACTTAGTTGTATAGTGGGTAAATAACCACTTTTTATAAAATAATTCAAGTAAGTATAAATTAGCTTTTTATCTAGAGGGGGACAGACAATCGACGAATTAGTTAAACATTGGCGAGTGTAACTATCATCAAGCTGATTGTTAACCGGAAATAACTTATTAGCAGTACTTAACATTAGCCACAAAGAGGCATAAATTTCATCCTTTTGGACATTTTGCTTTAGTTTTGCCAACCATTCATCATAGGTAACAGCTTCAAGACAATAACCAAAGGAGCCAATTTCCCTCATCAGATTCAACCAATTCATTTGCTGATTATTCAAGAAGTGAAACGCTTTACCAATATACGTTTCTTTTTGAGATAAATATATAATTGCCTGACTTATATAATCCACAGGAACAATATTGGGTTCCATGTTTACTTCTGGGAATTTACCAAGTTGAATACAACTTTTGAGCATACGGCAAAATAAGTCTTTAGAATTACCCATAATCCCTGTTTTACTATGTCCTAAAATTCGAGAACAACGGTAAATAGAAGCAGGTAAACCTCTTTGTTGGGCAATTGTTACTAATTTTTCTGCTACTGCCTTACTTTGTTTATAGCCACCCTTGAGGGTAGATAATTCTGGAAGATCGGTTTCTATTATTTTCTCTGCTTGAGCATAAGCTGAACTAAAAAATACAGCAATACTAGAGATAAAATGTACTGGTTTTGTTTGCTTTAAACTAGCTAAACGCAAAACTTCTTGAGTTCCCAACACATTCGCCGCTTTTAGTGTGGAGTATGGACGCGCAGCATTCACAAAAGCTCCATTATGATAAATTACATCAATATTAGCTGCTAATTCATCAAACTGTTCCTGGGGAATCCCAAACAGAGGTTTAGATAAATCTCCAACAACAGGGATAATGCGATCGGCCCCGCCATGCCCTTCGCACAAATTCTCATGCCATAGTGTATAAAATTCGAGATGAGTTTTGAGGCGTTCTTTACAAGTATCTAAATTACTACAGCGTACTAAACAATAGATATCTGCCGTAGTTTTGTGCAGCAATTCATCCAGTAAATAAGCACCCAAAAAGCCTGTGGCTCCAGTTAACAAAATTCCTTTTGGTTGTTGCCAATGCTCAGATAGAGGATGATTAAACCTAATAGCAGGATCTAAAGTAGCTTCCTCTAACAAATTTAGTTGATTAACTGGCATAATAACTAGTAATTACTTATTTTTTGTAATAAATGGTTTAGCAATTGTTAAATATGTTGCTCATGCGCCAATAACATAAACACGCATATAGTTAACTCTCTTGAATTTTCCGCCCTTCAAAATTTAATTTATGCTATTTGTTCTACTTTTTCGTCCTAGCCATCGAAGGTGTAGCCAAATAATTCTATATCTGCTCCGAAATTATCCGCCACTAATTGACGAGTTTTGGCATTATAATAAGAGCGATAGTTTCTATGTCGGGAACTATTTAGGTGTGGGAGACTAACTTCAATATTTAGGATTTGACACACATGATTAAAGTCTTTTACTAAGGTTTCATACCTACCTATAAAATCAACAATTACCTTATCATTGTCATCAGTAATTATATCTTTTTGTAATTTTGTTGTCCCTTTAGGAAAGGGATTTTTGGTATTAATTACCCACTCTAAATACTCTTCAAAACCAGACATTGAACTAACAAATTCATACCTGATATGGGTTGGTTCTTTGAGAATAAAATGGTAATATGACACATGCCAATCCCAGGGATTTCTTACAAAAGCAAATTTATATAAATTATCGTATATTGATTCAGTTAATTCTTTCTTTACCTCTTTTGCTTGAGCATGCCATAAAGAAGATTGCCAAACCTCGTAGAATCGATTTGGCTTACCATTTATCTCCCTAACAGGACGCTTTATTTTAAATTTATCTGGTTCTTCTGCATAATCTTGTAAAGCTTTTTTGATGCTAGTACCAGCCACCTTAGTAACATGAAAGAAAATGAATTTATTTGTGTAAGATATCAGCATATTATTTGAGCGTCGAACTACAATAATGGTTTACATTTTGTGGTAAATGTAATTTCCAAGTATCAATTTACCTAAGAAGTAAGCAAAAAATTATTAATTTTACCTTATCATGAATGACATGTTGTAGATAAGTAACAATTAATTCCATGACTTATGCTATTGTCACGCTACGCGGATGGAGCCGTACTACAAGCTGATTATTGCGTTAACAATCAGTGAGTGTACAAGCAGCCTACAGAAAAATGTGCCAGTTGCGGCCATTCCTAAATTCAAGTAATTATTCAAATATCAAAACAAACCTTATACAATCTTAACTATTAAAAAATAACTATTCTATCTCTAGCTTGAGTATCCTACCATCTTTACTATCTTTAAAATCATCATTACGTAACTGGCAAATTTTTTTGTCGGGTGCTCTGACCAATTAATCTTTTATGGTACAAGCCCCTAAATATACTTATTGATAAATTTATAACTTTGCGCAGGGTAAAAACCCCTGGATTCATCCATGGGAAATAATTGCGTAGCTTCCGTCACCCGAAGGTTGATGATTTCAGACACAAGAGTAGATGCATCTTTGATGCCCAAGGGAAAGACTGACGGGCACCCTTAAAAGTTTTTTAGAAGAAAAAACTTTTAAGGGAACCCTTGACTGAGCTACATCCCACCCTTAAAAAGGGGTGGGCTTTGCGCTAAATTCTGTAATAAGTAGGTATGCAAAGTTATTTGTGTGATTGCTCCCGACAGCGTTCGCGGAGCGTGTCCGAAGGACTCAGCAATCCCAAAGTATTGCGATGGCTTCGTTTCATTTTGTTCAACTCGCTGCGGACAAATATACAATTAATTTTGCTTAAATACTTATCAACTTTTCCTGCTATTATTAAAAGGTTATCAAGAGTGCGTAGTTGACTGATTCTCCTGAACAAAAAGGCTAGAGAAAAACCAAGGGTTAACTCCAATATGTTTGATAACTAGCTTACTCAACCAAATATTCCAAATAACCAGAGTGAAAGTGGTCGTCATGGCTGCTCCAAGAATGCCGAATCTGGGAATTGCGATCGCGTTTAAGACTGCATTAATTAAGGCACTATAGGCAAATACAGTTAGTGATTTATTTTGATGTCCTGTCATGATCATCAAACAACCTACAGTGCTACAGAAAGAACTTACTAGTCTTCCCAAAATAAGAACTTTCAAAGCTCCACTAGCCGCAACAAAATCTGACCCAAAAATACTCAAAACTGGCTGAGTAAAAACAAGCAGAAATAAGCCGATAACTAGAGAAGGCCAAAATATCCACATTGAAAACCGTGAAACAACCTTTTGCAACCCCTGCATATCCCCTTGGGTATAAAGAGTGCTAAAGGTAGGTGCTGCGATCATAATTATAGCTTCTAAAACAAAACTAACCCATAGAGCTGTCTTTGCTGCCACATTATAAAGCCCAGCTGATGTTGGTCCCATTAGAGAACCAACCATAATTACATCACATTCATCTAAGAAAACGAAAAATGCCCGTTGTAATAATAACACCAGAGATATACTTATCCACTGACGATAGGCGTAAACTGGAGTAGCAGACTCAACTTCTGTATTGACCTTTACCTGTAAAAAAGCCAATTGCAAGATCACTATAACGAACAACATTACAGTGGCTAAGCTAATCGCCTGTAAGCTGGAAAGGGAATGTTTAGTTTGTAATAGAGTAAATGCTCCACAAAGTACCAAAATTGGCCAAATTATTATAGATGGAGCATAAGCTGCAATTATAGAATTCATAGCCCTAGTTGTTTCTAACTGCAATTTGACTAAAGCCTGTAAAGGAATTAGTCCTAAGCCTATGAATAAAGGTGTTGCATAAACAAAGTTATTATAATAATCCATTAAGAAAATAACACCTGCAACGCCCATACATATCAACATACTTGCCAACGCAGTCAGCATCCAACTTCCGTGCAGAATACCTCGCAAACTCCCCCAGTCTTGTTTTACTCGGTATTCGGAAATTAAACGTAAAGTAGTCCGAGGCAAACCTAATCCTGCCGGAATCGCTAAAAGTAATGTCCAGGCAAAAACGTATTCATAGATACCATATTCAGTTTTACCCATCCATCGTGCCAGGAAGACTTGAAGTACAAAGATTAAAATTAAACCTCCTGCTTTCAGAATTAAGGCTACTACAGCATCTTTAGCGAGAACTTCTAAGTTGATGGCTTTTGGGACTTGAGGCAGTAAAGATTGAGTCATAAATAGTAATTTAGTTATATTTTCTAAGTCATTTATTGCTCGATCCTGCAGGATCGGGGTGGAAAGATGTTAACCCTACAAACATCATCAATAATGGTGTTGTTACCGTTGATTGGTATCAATTGGTAACACATAAAATAAAACAAATTTCTTGCACCTAACTGTATAAACCAGTATAAAGAGAATAATCAAGTATGTAAATATACATTACATCTAATTTAAATAAGTGTTGATTTGGCTGTAAATTCAAGATTTATGGGAATTTGGGCAATTGGAGCTAATCGCTAGCATTCGAGTATGATGTAATTTATGAGTCAAAACAAAGCTACTACGAACTTTTGAATGCAGCAGGGATTAGTTGGACAAAAGTACGAAGTTAAATCCCAAGGTTGACCGAAATGCTATTGTGTCTAAAAAAAAGATAAGCTGTTGTGCATAAAAAATGCACAACAGCAAGGCAAAAAACTGAAGCTTGAATGGACAAGAGTTATAGCCATTACCAATGCCAACAGGATACAAGTTCAATGCTCCCGCAGCTTATTATCACTCCATAAAGAAATAGTACTTGGTAATCAATTACGAGTACTTTATATAATTAGGGTTTGCTGAATAAATAGAAAAGGGTGATACAGCATACATTATCAGCCTCAAGGTAAGCGCATTCTACACTTTGTTTCCAAGTTTCATCTGTCTCACGTGTCAAACCACTGAGCAAATCGATGTTAATTGTCCACTTACCATTTCCTGCCTCTTGGGCAAGTTCTATCGCTCTGTAAGCTTGCTTTTCGTCGTGCCCTCGTCCACTCAGCTTAATGATCTTGTCATGTACTCTCGTGCCGCGTTCGCTTCGTGCTAAGGGTCGCGTCAAACCAAGTAAAACACCCATTTAATCTATAAAAACTAAATTTTCTGGGTCTATTTGTTTGACTCGTTGCCAATACTCACTTCTCAAAGTTTGGACTCTTTCAGTCTTTGCTTGGCTGCACTTTCCTTGTTTTTTTAAGTGTTAAGTTTTGCTTTTTTAATGCACGACACATCGTACTTGTACTGACCCAATTATTGTAAGTCATACCCCAGTACTCACAATATTCTTTTCATAGGCAGTGGGCAGTAGGCAGATTTGCTGTAGTGACTCACCCTTATTCATAGTGAGATGATCCACACGGGACCCGGGAGTGAAAAATTGACGTTTTATACGGGGCGTGTGCCAGGGCTGCCTCTGTATAATTATTTATTTTTACTGAGACTTAAGATAGGAACTAAAGTTTTAATTGATACTTATTATCCACTGCCGACTGCCGATTGCCGACTGCCTTTCTTGTAAAGTAGCATCTGGGTAGAGTTCAACCATTGCAGCTAGTTGAACACTATATCCATCCAATTCACCCTTAATCGCTCCACCTTGTCGTCTCGGCTCTAGATGACCTTGAAGCTTCTTTTTAGAGAGCAGTTTTTGTACAAAGCTTTTGGCTACACCAAAATTATAAGCTACTTTTCTAACTGAGGTATTACCTTGCTCGTAAGCCTGTACTATTTTTTCTCGTAAGTCTATAGAGTAAGCTTTCATTTTACTCATTGATGCACCATCATTACTGTACCTCATTTACCTGCAATCTGCTGTAACTTAAGTTGTGGAAGGTGCGAAGCACCTTCCACAACTAGCAGTACAGGGCGATCGCCTTCTTTCTAGTAAATTTGTATTTGATAACCGGCATCTTGAATTATTATACCGGAGAAGGTAAAGATCCCAAATGGGTTCTATACAACATTTTCGATTTGTTGTCTTTCCTGTTTGTTAACAACAAATTCTGCCAAAATTGTTAAATTCTCGAAGTATTCCGGATTTAATTCAGAGTCAGAAAATTCAATTTCAAAATGTTTCTCAATCAAAGAAATCAGTTCCACAGTTGCAATAGAATCTAATCCCAACCCATCTTCAAATAGAGAAGCAGATTCATTAATTTCCTCGGCCGTCAGATTAGTATCTAACTCTTGGGCTATAATTTGCTTGAGTCGGTTTACTACTACTTCAGACATTATTTACCTGACTAAATTCATTGTGTTTACTTTTTCGTCGCTCATTGCAACTAATTGCAGCCTATCTACTTTGCCATTGGGTAGCAGTGGAAAAGAATCGATAAGGAAAATGTAGTCGGGAACAGCTCGTTTAGGTAAAACATCGAAACAAGCTGATCTAATTTTTTCCTCGGTCAAATTGTGACCCTTATTCCCCACACAGTAAGCAACAATTCCCTTACCTCGAATGCTCTTTCCTTGGGAAACAACAACCACAGTATCTACTCCTTCAATGGTTCTAATTGCTCTTTCTACTTCCGAAAAGAACACCAACAAACCATCTCTGTTGACGCTAAGATCGCATCTTCCCAGAACTTCTAAATAACCATCTGTGGTAATTTTTGCCAAGTCTTTAGTTTGAAACCAGCCATCAGGACGATCGTTAGTGTTCTTAATGGATTGACCGTTTTCGTCTACATAGCCATCAAAACCATAATCATGGTGGCACCAAAGTTCGCCCATTTCTTGCTGAGCCTTGGCTGATTCAATCTGTCCTGTTGACAAACGCAGTTTTACTCCAGACATGGGTTTACCCACAACCTGGATGCGTACTTCTTTCGGTTCGTCTGGACTACCAGCAGCTATAGCGCCCATTTCTGTGCTACCATATAACTTGACTAAACATCCCATCCTGGCTTCATAGTTAGCAAATGTTTCTACTTCTATGCCATCTCCCGCAGCTACTGTAAACTTATACTCACGATTGGACTTACGACCTTTCAAAAGAGTATCACAAAAAATTGGAGTCATAAAAGCAACATTTGGCTGAAACTTTTGCTCTCTTTGTAAGTATCTCAGTAAGTTTGCACCTTTTTGTAGATCGATAGAAGCTCCCACTGCTACACTAGGAAGAAAAGCAGCTCCTAGACCGTACATATGATAAATCGGTACGGGGATCGCCACGCGATCGTCAGTCTGAAGATTTAATCTTTTGACGCAGTTTATTACGTTTCCTTGTAGTTGTGAATGGGAGTGCATAACCATTTTGGGCTTTCCCGTACTCCCCGATGTCTGTAGATAGAGTTTTTGGCGATTGTTGTGTATTTCCTTAAACCATCTTTCGTTTTCAGCTAGGTTGATAAACGAGCTAGGAAATCTTAAATCAACCAAACTACCATTTTGAGTATTAGCTTCGCATACCAATTTGTAGCGACAGAAACGCGGTAGATGTTGCCGAATGGTTCCAGAAGACTCAATTGTCCTAGGTAAAAGAAAAATACTGTAGTTTCTCTCTAGGAGATATAACAGGACTAAGGCACTAGGCACAGAATTCTCAGATTCTAGTGCAAAACAATCCTCCTTTTCTATACCCCAATTTCCAAAAAGGCGATCGATATTGGCAAATATTTGAGGGATTTCTTGATAAGAACAGCTTAATTGACCATCTGTAAGCCGATTCTCTCCATTACTTATAGAAGTAATAAACTGAGAAACTATCTTCATTATTAATGTCCACAGAATTAATGTCCACAGAAGTAGGCAGCATTTGCGGAAACCTTAGCTATACTACCTTATTGATATTGCTTAGAAGTTTAAGATAGGGTTAACCATTTCATTATTGATATTGCTTAGAAGTATAAGATAGGGTTAACGATTTCATTAATAATCCATATTATTACGATTAGAGCAAAGCTGTTTTCACCATTCGCCTAGATATGCCAAGCTATAAATAATGATGAATTGAAAATTATTGAGTCACTACCGTCTTTAAAGAGGGATTACTAATATTTCCCAAATATTTCCGTAAATAAGGAGAAAAAACCTCGTAAATCAAGGTTAAAGGCTTGCGATTGTGCCAAAATAAATAATGACGACCCCAAAACATCCCAGTTTCTTTAAATTCAAATTGCAAAGCTTCAGAGTGACCGTAATGAATACCTTGAATATCCCGATATAGTTCTGTTTGGAGACGAGATAGACTATCCCAAATGGGTAAAGAACGATTTTGTAGAAATTCATCTACATGATTAGACTCCCACCAAGAAGCTGCATAGGCTAATCTTTGTCCTGAAGCAGTACACAACCATACTTGTCTTCGCAATCTTGGTTCGGGAATGGCTTCAATTGCTATAGGTGCTCCATCATTATCTGAACCAATAGAACACATATCGATTACATCTACCTCAATAGTCTCTCCTGTAACTAGTTGCAGATGACGAGTCAGTGAGCCGTCTCCCAATAAGATTATTTGCCAAGTAGGAGCTAGTTGAGTGTGAGGTAATCCTTGTTTGACTATCTCTTGTCCCCCCTGCCAAATGGGTTCAAGAGCATGCCATTTAGTCAATGCAATTGGGCGATCAAAGCACTTACTATGTACAGTCATATTTATTTATACAAATTTTTTCTTCATGGTTATTGAACCACGAACTTAGGACTTATGCAACTGGTCGCCCCCTTTAGGGTGCTTGTACACTGACTTCCAACTAAACCTAATAATAAAGCTTGTGGTTTCACAGCAATAAATTAATCGGCATTTTCTCGCGCAGTATCTTAATTAATCCATAACCCACAACCGCAAAAAATTAGCTACAATCGCATACAAGTTCGCAAAAGTCTGTTATAAATTAACTTGACTTTTGTGGTAAATTCTGTTGACAGGGTGATTTTGTAGACAGAATTGCATAAGTTCAGATTTCATACTTCTACCAAATAGTGAATAAACTTGCCCAAATCGAGGTGTCAAATGTTATTTTTCTCTCGATGAAGGGAATTATAAGTATAGGTTTATTCAGTTGTCTTTTGGAGTAAATAGAAATGTTGAAGAATACTCGGCTAGAGGCTAATCTGACGACAAAAGTGTTCCCAAGGCTTGCCTCCGTTGTTTTAGCAACAGCAGCAATATTGGGTGGTACAGAATTCATCCAGCTTTCAAGCAACTCTGATAGTGTTTCCGATTCTCTGATTGCATTAAGTTCAAAGCCTGTAAATGCAGCCTCGGATGTAGCTGCTATGGAGAAATCCATTCATCAACAAATCAATCAATACCGTAGGAGCCAAGGCTTACCACCGCTAAAGGTGAACAGTAAGATAAGTGCGATCGCCAGACAGCACAGTAAACAAATGGCAGCTAATCAGGTTCCTTTTGGACATAGTGGTGTAAACTCTCGCTACAAAGAGATTTCTAAGTTAATTAGTTATAGTCGTGTAGCAGAGAATGTTGCTTATAATCAGGGGCATCGGAATCCAGGAAAGGTTGCTGTTGATGGTTGGAAGAAAAGTCCAGGGCACAACCGAAATATGCTAGGTAAATATCAGGTAACTGGTATTGGTGTGGCGAAAAATTCTCAGGGTGCATATTATTTCACGCAGCTTTTTGCTGATAAGGGATAGTTGATTAATCCTTGTACTATTTGACGGGTACCCACGACTAGATTTTCGATATTTATCGAAAATCTGGGGGAGACGTAGCACTGCTACGTCTCTACATTTTGAATATCCTTTCTCGCAGTTTTTCTACCACGGCTTTTTCTTGAGTAGATAAACTATCATCAAATAGAAGTTGATATATAAGTGGTAATCCCAAGTCTAAGTGTTCTAAAAGTTTTTCTTGAGCAAATATATAGTCGGGTTCACCTTCTATAGTTAACTGTCCATTATCCATTACAAATATCCAATCAGCCCAGGGATAAACTAAATCTAAATCGTGGATTGTGTGAGTTTTTCTAAACAAAGTAATCATAAAAAAACTAACTCGAAGAGACTTTTACTAAAACTAATTCAGCTTCTTCTTTGGTTTCAAATACTTCTAAAGGTTTTCGTGCGGGGCCTTGAATTACTTTACCATCAGGACTAAACTTGGAACCATGGCAGGAACAAAAGAAATTTTTAGTATCAACTTTCTAATCTACGGGGCATCCGGAGTGAGTGCAGGTGGGATTAACAGCAGATATATTTTTGGTGTCTGGGTGGCGATAAAGGAGAACTGATTTATTGGCATTTTTGGTGTCTATAACAGATCCTTTACTATCTACATCTTCAATGATAGCGAGGGCTTGAAATCCGTCTTCCCGTGGGGAATTATCAATCTGTGATTTATCTGAGGCAGTTGTCGATCCTTGGTTTTGAGAATTACAAGCTGTAAGGATTAGAGAGAAAGAATTCAGAGAAAAACCAATGCCAAGCCAAAAGATAAATTTACGACGTTCCATATTTTTATTTTGATTTAGGTTGTAAACAATAGTAATATTAATACTGAATGATGATATTGCAACAATTATTGTTGAGTTCAAATATTAGTTTGCAGGATTTTTTAAATCAACATTGTCACAAACAGGCATAATTCTTAAAAAGATGATAATTATTCGATTTTTAGGAGAGTTTTTCTATCACAAATATTTATCTAGCCAGGTTATCTGAGAAATACAATCAGGTACTTTTTTTATTGGATTACCGTATAGAGTAACTTCTGACAAATTAGTCAATTTACAGATAGAGCTAGAAATTGCTTTTAGTTGATTATCATTTAAAAAAAGATATTTTAAATTAGTTAATTCAAAAAGTTCATCTGGTAATTCTTCTAATTTATTTCCACTTAAATTAAGTAATTCCAGATTTTTTAGTTGAGATATATCTTTTGGAAGCTGATGTATTTGATTCAAGCTTAAATCTAAGCAAGTCAAGTTTGTAAGTTTAAATATTACTGAAGGGATAGAGACTAATCCATTTTCTTCCAGATAAATCTCATCGAGATTAGTCAGTTGAGCAAAACTTTCATCTATAGTCTCAATTTGATTAGACTCCATATCTAAACAGCGTAAATTAGTTAGTTTAGATATTTTTGGTGAAATATTTTTAATGCGGTTATGTGTTAAATGTAATTCGCGTAAAGATTCTAGATTGAAAATCTCCGTTGGTATTTCTATTAAGCCGTAGTTAACTAAGTAAAAATAGTGAGAGCATTTTTCTTTTGCTTCTTTAATCTTATTTTTTATTTCATCCCAGTTTCTTTCACGGTAATTATTCATAATTTAGGCTTTATTTATTTATTAAAATTACTCCTAATATATAGCAGTTTGCAAGTTGCAGGATGTACACCCTTCCCCAACCCTCCCTTAAATAAGGAGAGGGTGTGCGGCGGGTGGGGTATTTTTGTATCTCACTTTTCTGAAATCTGCTGTAAATGGTGCGTTACGCTGTCAGTAACACACCCTACAAGTTAATTTAAAGATGATTCATGTAAATCAGTTAGCTTGGAGACACAATCGGGTATATTATTGATTGGATTATTATGTAAAGTAAGTTTTTCTAAATTAGTCAGCTTACAAACAGAGCTAGAAATTTCTTGTAATTGATTATCTTCCAGAAAGAGATGTTTTAAATTAGTTAATTCAAAAAGCCCTTTAGGTAGCTCTGTTAATTGATTTCCTCTTAAATCGAGTGATTCCAGATTTTTAAGTTGAGATATATTTTCTGGAAGCTCATCTATACAATTAAAGCTTAAAACTAAGCCAGTCAAACTTGTAAGTTGCCAAATAACTGAAGGAATAGATACTAATTCATTGTCTTCCAAATAAAGTTCGTATAGATGAGTCAATTGAGTCAAATTTTCGGGAAGAGTTTCGATTCTGTTATTATCTAAAATCAAATAGCTTAAATTAGTTAATTGAGATATATTTGTAGGAATATTTT
Source organism: Rivularia sp. (in: cyanobacteria) (assembly GCA_050042755.1). Taxonomy (GTDB): domain Bacteria; phylum Cyanobacteriota; class Cyanobacteriia; order Cyanobacteriales; family Nostocaceae; genus Rivularia. The sequence continues at coordinate 28,346 of JBHJJJ010000131.1, read as the reverse complement.
GAAAGCGATTGTAGCTTAAATCTAATTCACACAAAGAATCTATCTCAAAGATATCGGTTGGTATTTCTGTTAAAGCATAGTTACTTAAGTCAAAACAACCCCAATATTCCTCTTTTGCATCTTTTATCTGTTTTTGAACTTCAAGCCAGTTTATTTCACGGTAATTATTCATTCACCCATCAATCTCCGCTAATTCCATCCACCTTTCTGTAGCTTTATCAATATCTTCCTTCAACTTTTCTACCTTTTCGTAGAGTTTCTGAACTTTAGAATAATCTCCCGCAGCTTTTGTTAAAGCCATTTCTGCTTCTGTTTTCTCGTCTTCTAATTGAGCAATTTTCCCTTCTAACTGCTCAAATTCATTCCTTTCCCAATTAGATAAACGACGCTTTTTCTTATTTTCTTCTTTCTTAACCTGAGACTCTACCTTCTGCGCGGGAACATAAGGCTTATTTTTTGCTAATTCCGCTTGTAATTGCTTTTCTTTTGCTTCTTCGGCTCTTTTAAAATCCAAATAAACCGAATAATTACCGGGAAATTCCCGAATCTTTGTATCTTCAAAAGCAAAGATTTTATCGATAGTTCGATCTAAAAAATATCGATCGTGAGATACTACTATTACACAACCTTTGAAGTCTTCTAGATAATCTTCCAATACCGCTAAGGTTTGGACATCTAAATCGTTTGTCGGCTCGTCCAAAATTAAAACATTCGGCGCACTCATTAATATTCTTAACAAAAATAAACGCCGTTTTTCACCACCCGATAATTTATTAATGGGAGCATATTGCTGATTCGGTGGAAACAAAAACCTCTCCAACATTTGAGAAGCACTAATTCTAGTTCCATCGGCAGTTTCAATAAATTCTGCACCCTCTTGTTTAATATAATCAATTACTCGCCCGGAATCGTTAGCAGCACCAATCAATTCTTCCGAATGCTGATCGAAATAACCGATATAAACAGTAGCACCAATATCAACTTCACCAGTATCTGGTTGCTCCCTGCCGGTGATAATATTTATTAAAGTGGATTTACCCGCACCATTTTCACCAATAATTCCGACTCTATCTTCGGGACTGAATTCGTAGGTAAAATCCTGAAATAAAGTGCGTTCACCAAAAGATTTCGAGACATTATTAACTTCAATAACTTTCTTCCCAATGCGACGACTAGCAGTAGAAATCTCGACTTTCCCTTGAGCTTGTTTAAACTCAGTGAATTGCATTTCTCGTATTCTATCTATTCTAGCTTTCTGCTTGGTACTTCTGGCTTTTGGCCCTCTTTTTAACCATTCTAATTCTCGCCGCAATACTCCTTTAAACTTGCGTTGAGTGCTAGCTGCAGATTCTTCTGCTTCGGCTTTCTTTTGCAAATAATAGGAATAATTGCCGGAGTAAGTATAAAAGTCACCTCGATCGATTTCAATAATTCGATTTGTAACTTTATCTAAAAAGTAACGGTCGTGTGTTATTAATAAAAGAGCGCCATTTCTGCGATTCAAATAACTCTGCAACCACTCTACAGAATCAGCATCTAAATGGTTTGTCGGCTCATCCATCAATAATAAATCAGGATCGGATAATAAAGCAGTTGCCAAAGCAATCCGCTTGCGATAACCACCAGATAAGTTACCAATTTTGGCATCAAAATCAGTAATTCCTAACTGAGAAAGAATAATTTTAGCATTGGTTTCTACCTCCCAAGCGCCAATAATATCCATCCGAGAAGTCACTTCACCCAAACGCGATAATAATTGATTATCTTCGGGATTTTTCGCTAATTTATCGGAAATTTCTTCATATTCGCGCACCAAATTCATTTGCTCGCTACTGTCGGCAAAAATTTGTTCTAAAACCGTACGACTTTCATCTAAATCTGGCTGTTGCGGTAAATATATAACCTTAGCACCGGGATTTACAATGATTTCACCACCATCAATGGGTTCCATTCCAGCAATCATTTTTAATAACGTAGATTTACCGGAACCGTTAGTACCAATTAAGCCAACTTTCTCGTCAGCATTCAAGCTAAAAGAAGCATCTTTAAGAATTTCCTTGATGCCAAAATCTTTTTTGACGGATAGTAGTGTAATAACACCCATAGTATTTTAATTTTAGATTTTAGATTTTGTTATAAGGTGCAAGCACCATTTTCTAAGATAGCTTAGGTATTATAATCAGTACAGTTTTTTTCTAAATCACAAATAAAATATTTATCTCGTTACAAGGCTCTGACAAGTATGGGCATATGAATGGGCTGCTGCTTCCAAGCCCGAAAGAAAGCCAGTTTATATTTAAAGCCGTAACACACTACCAAATGATGGTGCGTTACGGCTATTTAAATATCAACGGGTGTAATTATATCAATTCAAGGCGTAACACACCCGAAAATGCTAAGGGACCTAATTTGCAATTCTCAACATTATTTAATCAAATAAATCGAGAGGTAAATGCCCGTACATATGATTCATTCCGCCTTCAGTAGAAGATTGACAAGAAACTAAAACCCCACGATGATGTCCCAAATAGGAATCGATGTAACACAAGCCATTTTTACCATTTAACTTGATATAAACTGGACCTTCAATTGATGGTAAATTACTTGGAGGCTCATATCCCAAGGCTTTGGAATAACTTTCCATCGCTTTTATAGCTTCTTCAGTAGTATCGGCAGAAATACCCAAAATTTGATAATCGCAAAGACTGGCAAGCAAAGTCAAAGCCCGACGGACTGATTTTTTTTCGGATGGCTTCAGTTTAGCTGCAATATCAACGAAGTCATATTTACTCAATATTTTCTTGGCTTCTTTTACCGTAATTTGGGTTTGGGGTTTGCTCGTCGTCATAAGCCTACAAATAAATCTACTAGGTGGTTACTGCGTATGATGTAGAGCCTCTACTCTACCAAAAATTTACAGTTGAGATTAATCTTGTATGTTACTCAAATTAAACAAAAATGGCACGCTAGTATTGGAATCCGAACCCATTACTAAAACTCTTGGCATTTGAGATCCACCTTTTCTCCATGCTTCAATAGCTTCTTATTGCAGTACCAATTCTCCACCTTGAGCTTTTAAGGTTTCAGCTAAGAGTTTTTGTGCTTCCGCTTTACCTTTAGCGCGGTTAATTTCGGCGAATGCTTCTTGCTCGGCTTCTGCTGCGATGTAAACCGCTCTTTGGGAACGTTGTTCAGCTATTTGTTTTTCTTCAACGGCTTTAGCAAATTCGGGAGAGAAAGTTAAGTCAATGACGCTAGTATCTAAGATAATGATTCCATATTTGTCCAAACGTTCCCCTAGGGCTTCATCAAAATCTGTCTTTAGTTCTTTTCTTTTGGTAATTGCTTCTTCTACAGTTCTTCTAGCTGCGGCAATTTTAAAAGATTCCTGAGTTTGCGGTGCAATAATTTTCGAGACGATATTCTCTAAGCTTCCTTGTTTTCTTCTAATTTCAACAACTTGTGAGGAATCTATACGAAAGTTGATTGCAAATTTCGCTGTCAATTCTTGCAAATCTTTGGTAGAACTTTGAGCAGGTATTTCATATTTTTGTACTGTGACATCGTATATATCTACATTAGAAATGAGTGGTGGTTTGAAATGAATACCTTCAAGTAAAGAACCATCTCGAGCTTTACCTAATATACTCAATACTCCGGCTTGCCCCGGATTAATAATTACAAATGAATTAAGGCTGGCAATAACAAGTATTGACAGTAAAACTCCTGCAACTGCAGCTTGCCAACTTCCTAATGGTTGACTTTTCAATTTAATACTCCTTTTGATGTTATGAATTGCGGTTCCGTCAAGGGCTAGAATGCCATTTTTTTTCTTCTAAAAAAATTTGGCAGGTTACCCGTCAGCGAGCTTGGGATGTAACTATTAAGTTATCAGTTTGCTTGATTATTTCGGGTTTACTTTCTCCCGATTATATGCAGTTAGGAAACTTACATTTCTAATAATTGTTAACTGATAACTATTAACTGTTAACTGCTAGCGTGGTAATATAAATCCCACGCATTTACCTAAAATTGTGGCTCAAGTACTTAAATCGAATCGTTTACAAAAACAGCGTCAGGATTCAACGCGTCCGCTGAAACGCTTGCTTGACTACGGATATGATTATCGTCAAAAAATCTGGTTGGCAGTAGTTTGTTCTATTCTCAATAAGCTATTTGACTTGGCACCTCCAGTTTTAATTGGCTTTGCTGTGGATGTTGTTGTCAAGCAGCAAGATTCTATCATTGCCAGTTGGGGAATCAAAGATATTTTTTGGCAATTTTTAATACTTTCTTTCCTCACAGTTGTTATTTGGGTATTGGAGTCGGTTTTTGAATACGCGCTGCATACATTATGGCGTAATTTGGCCCAGAGCATTCAGCACGATTTGCGCTTGGATGCCTATAAACATCTACAAAATTTAGATAATCGCTATTTTGAAGAAAGTAGTACTGGCGCTTTGATGTCTATCCTCAGCGATGATATCAACCAATTGGAGCGCTTTTTGGATGTGGGAGCTAACGATCTATTACAAACTGCCACAACCATAATCATTCTGGGTGGTGCATTCTTTATTTTAGCTCCAAATGTCGCGTGGATGACCATGTTACCCATTCCGTTTATTCTTTGGGGAACATTCGCTTATCAAGATTTACTCGAACCCCGCTACGCCGATGTACGGGAAAAACTAAGTTTTCTTAACTCCCGTTTATCCAATAATTTAAGCGGTATTACTACTATCAAAAGTTTCACTGCCGAAGATTACGAAAGCAGACGTTTAACTGTAGAAAGTGAAGCTTATCGTCGCAGTAATGCTAAAGCAATTAAACTTTCTGCTGCCTTTGTTCCCTTAATTAGAATGTTTATTTTAATCGGGTTCACGGCGCTGTTACTATTCGGCGGCATGTCGGCAGTTAATGGTAATATGTCTGTAGGAACTTACAGCGTTTTAGTGTTTTTAACTCAAAGATTACTTTGGCCTTTAACTAGATTAGGACAAACCTTTGATTTATATCAAAGGGCTATGGCTTCCACCAATCGGGTTATGAATTTGTTAGATACTCCCATTACGATTCATCCGGGAGATGTCGCTTTACCCGTTGAAAAAGTACGCGGTCAAATCTCTTTAAATAATGTTATTTTTGCTTATCAAGATAGACAGCCAGTCATTAAAAATCTATCTTTAGAAATACCAGCAGGTCAAACTATTGCTATTGTCGGTTCTACAGGTTCGGGTAAAAGCACTTTAGTTAAATTATTGTTGCGATTTTACGAAATAACTTCCGGAACAATTACCGTTGATAATATTAACTTACAAAGCATAAATCTTCAAGATTTACGCCGCTGCATCGGTTTAGTCAGCCAAGATGTATTTTTGTTTCACGGTACGGTTTCCGAGAATATCGCCTATGGTAGCTTTGATACTAACGATAAAGAAATCATAGAAGCAGCTAAAGTTGCAGAAGCCCATGAATTTATCATGCAACTACCCCAAGGTTATCAGACAATAGTCGGCGAACGGGGACAAAAATTATCCGGGGGGCAAAGACAAAGAATTGCCATCGCACGGGCAGTGTTGAAAAATCCGCCAATATTGATATTAGATGAAGCAACCTCAGCGGTGGATAATGAAACAGAAGCAGCAATCGCTCGATCTTTAGAACGAATCACCGTAGATAGAACTACTATTGCCATCGCCCATCGTCTTTCCACTATTCGCAATTCCGATCGCATATATGTTCTAGAATACGGCGAAATCGTAGAATCGGGTACTCATGAAGAATTGTTAGAACAAAACGGAATTTATGCCAGTCTATGGCGCGTACAGTCTGGGTTAAAATCAGTGAGCAGTTAACAGTTAACAGTGAGCAGTTAACTGCTCATTGATTTTAACCCAACTTGATGGAAACACTATTAGTAGTTATAACAGTGTTTTGAGTTATATAGTTATTTCTACTGATGAAGAATAATTCTCATCCAAAACCTTTTTGGATTATACTGACATTTTTACTTACTTTAAGTGGTAGTGTTTTTGTTGGATTTTTAGCTTCTATCTCTATTTCTAAGTCTTATTGGGGATATTATTTCAACCCTCCCGGATTACCAAAACAAGTCGAACAATGGTCGAAAATCCGTTCGATTACTCCCGTTTCTAGTATAAAAAGAAATGATGGGAGCAGAATTTTTAAAATTAATACTTCAAACTCCTGTATAAAAGAAATACAATCGGGTAGTGTCAATCGGGAAACAGGTTGCTACAGGGAACAATGCGATACAGAATATTGCAATTATAATCGTATTCTTTTATCTGTGAATGAAAAAGGAAAGCTACCAAAAAAGACTCCTTATATTTCTCTAGACAAGTTAAATAATTTATATAATTATCTAGAATCAACAGAACTTTTATATAAAGGGGAACCGGGATACAATGGTGAATTGATATCAGATTCAGCTAGCCATGATTTATATTCTATAAGTGATGGGAAATCCCTTAAAGGTATAGTAGTTGAAGCAGAAGATAAAAATCAGCAATCATTATTATTTATCGCAGTTAAAGGTGGGCAAGTTAGTAACGATCATTATCCATATTACGAATTCTTGTTTGAATTTCCTAAAAACAACTCAACTCCTCAATTAATTGCAAATAATCGCTTCTTTTTCGATATAGCAGGATTTGAAGGCATTTTAGAATGGCAATATATATGGATATTTTTTATTGTTATTGGTTTAATTTTTAGCATTCCCATCACGTTTTTGTTAATTCGGATGAAAGCACGTTATATATCAGTGAACAGTGAACAGTCAACAGTGAGCAGTGAGCAGGGAGCAGGGAGCAGTCAACAGTGAGCAGTTTGTAATGTAGGACGATTGTTCGCTGTTAGATCGTAAATGTGAGATGATTATTTAAACTGCGTATTTAAAAATGCAATTATGTTTGCTACTACCCAACCCGAAATACCTCAACCAAAATGGTTGCATAAGCTGGATAAATTTGTGAAAGCCCACAAACAAGAATTAGCCGCACTTTCTTGGGCACTTTGGCAGCAAAATGGTAACACTTTGGGTACTATTGGTATTGATTTGCAACCGAAGCCGCATTTTGTATATTGTCCACAAGAAGCAATTGAGAAGTTTAACGATAATGTTGATAATAAACTTCAAGAAATTTTGGGATTAGTAGAGAATCATCAACCCGAATCAGAAGTTTTAATGATAGGTATCGGTAAAGAACAAATAAAATTAGTTTATTTTGAACCAGAAACCCCACCACCTGTTTGTTTTGCACAAGTCTCGCGCGATGTGGATGGGTTGTTGGATCTTTTGGAAGGGCTACTGAGTGAAGAGGTAGTTGATAGTTGATTAGTACTTTATATTAAAGCTTACTCCCTAGGGAATCTAATTCCCTTTCTAATAGTCTTTTCTTCAAGGGTGCCTGTCAGATAGGGTTTTGACAAAAATATTTATTAAGTCTCTTTAAGTCCATTTTAATATAATGGCGACTATTGCCCAGTTTCGCTTTGATATCAATTCCGGCTAATTACTTATTGTATAGTCGAACGTAAAATTTTATTACTCCTAACTCTCAACTCCCAACTCCTAACTCCCAACTCCCAACTCCTAACTCCCAACTCCTAACTCCCAACTCTTAACCTTTCCTTAACCATAGCTCAGTTTAAGCATATTACTATAAAATTAGTATCTTTCTAAGAAATAAAATTACCGAAAACGGTATTATCAAAGTAATTTATACAACAATTGATCTATTGATGTTTCGGGTAGCATACAGCTTATTAGCTTGCTTGTCTAAGAATTAATCTTCATGTTTGGGAGAATACGAGGAGTGGATGAACAACTTCAAAAACTGATTGAGGAAGTGTGTCTTTACGAAGAAGGTACCCCAGAAAGGCAAAAAGCTTTAAATAAGTTGCTGATGATTGTTCAACAACTGCCCGGTATAAAAAAAGATGGACATCAAGACTACTTAGAAGCTTTAAATAAAACATGGGAATGGGTTTGTCGGAGTATTGATAAATTTAAAGTCAATCCGGGTGATTCTTTACAAAACAGTTTAGTAAAATGGATTAATGGCTATCTGAAGTGGCGTATTAAAGATTTATATGTTCCCGACAGTAAGTATTCTACTCTAAGTTTAGATAGGCCTATAAGTAACGATGAAGGCAGTAAAGTTACTCAACTTGATATTTTGCCAGACTCGCAATTTCAGGATATTACTTTAGATTTGCTCGATAAAAAAATTGCTGAAATTCAAAAACGCTCGCGCCACACTTGGGGAGAAAGAATAAGTAGATTTATCGAAAAAGATCAAAGCCGGGTGTTAAGGCACTGCTGTACGCGGGTAAATCCAGAATGTAACTGTCAATTGTTAGCAAAACGCTTGTTGCTGGTAAAACCTTCTCATAAAATTGCCGATATTGCCAGAGAGTTTAATGTAAGCAGTCAAACTTTATATTCTCATTGGAAGAAAAAATGCTTACCTTTGCTGCGAGAAATTGGTGTGATTTTGAGGATTGATTAATGAATAGCACCCAACCAAATCATTTACAGGTACCTTTGGGGAGAGATGCTCATCAAAAAGCAGAAGAATTTGCTGCGGAGCAAGATACTCCCGAGAAGGGCAAACAAGTTTATCTAAATACTTTAGCGGTTTATGCCGTTGATAATTATCTCAAATGGCTGAATGTAGAAACGGCATTACATCAAAGCGATAGCTGGAATTGGAGCATCAGAACATTTTTTGATGTTGCCGATTTAATGCTGCCGTCGGTTGGTAGAATAGAATGTCGTGCAGTGTTACCATGGGAAGATGCTCTAGTATTACCCCAAGAGGTAACCAGAGAACGAATTGGTTATGTAGCTGTTCGGTTAAAAGAGCAGTTAGATTTTGTAGAAATATTAGGATTTGTCCCTGCAAGAGCGATAATTGGGCAGCCAGAAATAATTGAAATCAACCGATTGCAATCCCTTGATGTTCTAATTGATACTATAAATCGACGTAAAACTTTGGTAAACTTGTGTCAATGGTTGGAAGGAGTATTCGATCGAGGTTGGCAATCTCCAGAGTTAGCTTTAGCTGGAAATTTCAGAAGTGCTGCGACTATTACCCGCCAAGATACCGAGTCTCAAACAAATTCTATTAGTCGCGCCAAGGTAATTAATGTTGGCAGACAAATAGTTTTGTTAATGGAATTAACGCCAACAAATAGTGCGGTTTTTGACATTAGGTTACGGGTTTATCCTGCGGAAAATACCGTTCATTTACCCCAAGATTTGCAACTAACTATCTTTGATGAATCGGGAAATGCTTGTATGAAAACTCAAGCAGAAACCGCTAATGATTGGATACAGCTTGAATTTAGCTGTCAACATGAAGAGAAATTTAGCGTAGAATTAGAGTTAGGAGAAACTTGTATTACCGAAGAGTTTGTTGTTTAAATGCATCGAACAAAAGGTAGAATATTATGGCGATTGTTAAACTTAAACTCAGAGAAAGTAAGCAAGGATTTCAGGTAGATTTAACGGCTAAGGAACTAGATATTGAAACAGAAGGATTTTTACCTCCATTACCACTACAATTGGAGTCATCTTTCAATAACTGGCAATTAGCATACCGTCAAATTGATGCAGTGCGTTCCGTTTTTACTTCCCATCAAGTACGTCTTTCTCCCAAAGGTGTTACCAAATATTCCAGCGCTGAGTATACAACTTCGGTTAAAGAATGTCTCAATCAATGGCTTAATTCCGGCGATAGCAGATGGCTACCCGTGCGGGATAGATTAATTGCCATAGCGCAGCAGTTGCATCAAAGAAATGAGGAAATTCGCGTCATAATTGATGCTAGAGATGTTAATTTACGTCGTCTTCCTTGGCAAGAATGGAAATTATTTGAGGAATATTATCCCCAAGTTGAAATAGCACTGATTGCAGCAAAAAGTACATATAAATATTCAAGTTCCGTAATTCCGAAAAGTTCAAAAATTAGAGTTTTGGTTACTGTCGGTAGAAGCGACGGTATAAATACTGAAAATGATTTAGAAGTAATTAAAGAGTTAGAACAACACGGTGCAGAAGTTGTTTGTTTAATGCAACCCAACCGTAGAGAATTATGTAATGCCCTGTGGGATGAAAAAGGATATCATATTTTTATATTTACAGGACACAGTGGAAGTCAAGAAGATGGGGGTATTGGTTGGATTGAACTCAACGATAATGACAGTTTGAGCATTGAGGAATTTAAAGAAGCTTTAAAACATTCGATTAATCAAGGGTTGCAGTTAGCAATTTTTAATTCCTGCGATGGTTTGGGGTTAGCTTCGCAATTAGCACAGTTGCATCTACCCCGCTGTATTGTCATGCGGGAGCCAGTACCGGATAAAATAGCGGTAGAATTTTTAAAGTACTTTTTTGAAGAATTTACTAGCGATCGATCTCTTTCCAAAGCTTTAAATAGGGCACGTAAACGGTTAGAACATTTTAATTTAGATTTTCCTGGTGCAATTTGGTTACCGACAATTTGCGTTGCATCTAATGTCAAACCATTAACTTGGAAATCTCTTAATTCTGGGAATATCCCTCAGCCAGTTGAGCCACAACCTGAGAAAATATCAAATATCAAGCTATTAGTTTCATTCGGTTTAATTGGTTTATTTATAAGTTGTATTGCTGCTGTGAGTTGGAATCTATTTTCAAACTCTGGGCAAGATTCAATAGAAACATTTTCTAAAGGATTAACATTTACAAAATTTACTTCTGTAAACGTTCCTTCAGGAACATTTCGCTACGGAGGTAGCACCACTTGGGAAGCACTGCGTGAAAAAATAGAACGAAAAATTAGCAAAACCCATCCGCAATTTGAATTGATGCATCAAGGCGCTATCGGTTCCGGAGAAGGCATCAAAAGACTATTAAATGATAAACTCGAAAACGGCAAGTTAGATTTTGCTTTATCTTCTCGGCAGTTAAAAGAATCAGAAAGGCAGTCAAAGCAAGATAATTTTAAACTTCGAGAAATACCGGTAGCCATAGACGGAATTGCCATTGCAGTTAATCATCAACTTCAGATCAAAGGTTTAACTATCCAGAATCTCAAAGATATTTATACCGGCAAAGTTACTAATTGGCAACAAATAGGTGGACCTAATTTAGAAATTGTACCATTCTCTCGCAAACCAACCAGAGGAGGTACCCCTGAATTTTTTGTCCAAGAAGTTTTAGACAATGAAGAATTTGCTCAGAATATTCAGTTTATTGACGAAACAACACAAAATTTGAGACAGGTAAACCAACAACCAGGTGCTATTTATTATGCATCTGCACCAGAAGTAGTAACGCAATGCAGTGTTAAAACATTACCTATATCACAAATCTCCAATAATTATGTTTCTCTTGATACAAAAAAATTTACTTCTCAAAAAAATTGCGAATCAGAGAAAAAACGTGGTAATTACAATCACGTAAATGTAGAAAAGTTAAAAACAATTTATCCTAGCAACTTAACTCGTACACTTTACGTGATTTACAAACAAACAAATTCAGGAGAAGAAGCAAAAGCAACAAAAGCGGGTAAAGCTTATGTCAAACTACTGCAAACTGATGAAGGTAAAAAAATAATTAACGAAGCCGGATTTATTCCGATTCAATGATTTTTAACACAGATTATTTTTTCAAGTAATTAATTATCGATTAATTTGTCTTCACGGGCACCCATAAGATTTTTTTAGAATAAAAAAATTTCCTAAGGGAACCCTTAACTACTTTTTACTCATTCACTAGCTTTAAATTTAAATCAATTCTTTAGCTCTTCCCGCTCCTTCATGTTTCACCCAAATGGCTTCAAAGTTTTTCAACATTTCTTGTTTAACACTAATATTTTCTTTGTCTCCCAAGGTATTAAAACTAGCATCAATATTAGGATAAATAAATAATGGAATAGAGATACGGCTGACATCAAGTTCATGAATAACTTCATGGGGTGTACTCACAAATAAGCCATCAGTCCACTTTTGTAAAATATCACCCAAGTTGACAACAAAAGTATTTTCAAGACAGGGAACATCAATCCATCGTTCTTTGGTATAAACCCTCAAAGAAGGAACGGGAAAATATTCTTGAATTAAAACAGTTAATATTCCGTTATCTGTATGCTTCCCAGCTTGACCATTTTTGGGTGGATAATAAATTGTACGTTGAATTAAGGTAGGCTCGGTAAAATAACTATCAAAGTAATTTTTTTCTAATCCTAAAGCCAGCGCAATTCCTCTTAACAAAGGAGGAAAAACTTTGGTCATTATTTCTTGCTGTAAATGATAGTGGGATGCAGCAAAATTAGGTGCAACAGAATCGTCTGGGATGACATTAGCGCCAGTAAAGGGTTTATTTGAAATAGGTTTATCAAAACCTAAATCAAAAATTTCTTTGGGATCACAACCAAATTCTCCATTCAGAACTTCTCCATATAAAGGAGCATAACCTCGCGAAGTCGGGGGATAAACCTTTTGTTTACCGTGTCCATAATTGGATTTTATCTCTTCTGGAAGATGAAAAAAATTCCTCGAAGATTCAATAGTTTGCTCAATCAGAGATGTGGAAACACCGTGGTCATTTAAATAGAAAAAACCGTATTCATAGCAGGTGTTGTATAATCGCTTGATTTCTTGATTATCTAAGTTAATTAACTTGGATAGGGAAATAACTGGTAGACGCTCCATCTGGTTTATCTCTAAAATTTACAATCGAGTAACTTAGATTTTAACAATTGAATTTCCCACTATTTATTAATTTTCATTATTTCTCTAAAATTGAAACTAATTTAACAATAGTAGGAATCTTGGCTTTACTGCCAAAATCATATTTTTTGATTTTACTGACAATACTGCTATCAGGCTTATATGAATCTTCGTTATCAAACACCCAACTTGTTCCACAACTCCATCGGATTACATCTACCAATAAATCCTTAGTTAAGCCCATATTTTTTCCTAACATATAGGCTTCCTGTAAAATCAGGTAATTGATATATGCCATAAACTCCGTCAGAGCTAGAGCAATTTCTTCTAAATTTCCTTCTAATTTCTGTTGTGGCCGCTCATAGGTTAGTTTATAGGGTAATGGTTTAACTCTACCAAAAGTATCTGTAACTAATTCATCCGAATGAATATAACTGCGATTAACACCATAGGGAGAAGGTGCTACAAACCCCGGTACTCTTAACTCTAAATTATTCTCTTCTTCAATTAACTTGGTAACTAGTACATGATTATCATGGGGTTTATATTTCTCTCCTGCTTGTCGATATCTCTCTTCAATGATTCTCCCCAATGGCAAAGGAACATTTAATTCCGAAGCTAATTTTACCGTTAAATCGGTATCCTTAACCGTAATTTCTAAACTACAAGAATAATCATAACTACCATCAAATATAAATGGAGTAACTTGTTCTGCAACAAAACTTATTCCTCGGGATGCTTTAATAAAATCCCACATCCAATCTAGGGGAATACCATTAGTTTTCGCAATAACTAAAACTTCGCCTAATACAACAGTACCTGTATAAAACAGTATATTAGTCAGCAACTTAACTGTTTGTGCTTTACCAATATTATTGCTAACAAAAAAGGAGATTTTGCCCATATCATTGAGAGCTTGCTCGCTGAGATCAAAACCTTCTTTATCTCCACTAACATAAAAACTGATATTAGCAAAATCTACTCCCATATGGGATAAATTACTAACCGGAGACTCTAGACTATAAACTCCTTTCTTCTTAGCTTCATCAGCAATATTTTGAGTATTGTGATAATCGGTGGTGGAAAAATCAATCCAAGTTGAACCGGCTTTCATGCCAGCTAAAGCTCCATTTTCCCCTAACATATTTTCCGTAACGTGATGGGGTAAAGGAAGATTTGTAACAACAATATCCGCATTTTTAGCAACTTCTTTTGGACTATCAAACCAAATAGCACCCTTTTCAATTACAGTTTTAGCTGCTTCTGGATACTTATCATACACCTGTACGGTATACCCTAATTTTAACAGTTTAAAAATCATGGGTTTTCCCATTGATCCCGTACCAATGTAAGCAATTTTTCGGAGATTATTCATTACCTTTAGCTTGTCCTTGATATTTTTTCATATCATTAAGTCGCTAATCAAATGATAATGAATAAACTGTAAATTGAATCCGTAAATTGTTTTTATTTTATTAAAAAATTCTATAATTAACAAAGATAAAATGATTCGGAGGTAATGAATAAAGGGCTGATATCATCTTAAATAATTAATTTATCAATGCAATATCTACCCAATAACCAGCCGATGTTCGTAGAGTTTTTGGTAATAAGGTAAACAAGACTCATAGGCTTGCTTTAAGTATTCATTGTCTTCAATACTCACATATTTTTTGTTCTTCCTTTCTTTAAATCCTTGACTAGACTGTACATCACTATGCCATGTACCTTCCCATTGATTAATTTCGGGTTGAACAATAGAATCCCATTCCAAAGCTTCTTTAATAAATGGGATACCCACAGCATTACAATAAGTTTTGACAGTTGCTTCAGGTTTTTGTACTAAATCATCCGAATCAATTACTATTGGCAGTTTACCGGTGATTTCCTGAGTCTTTTGGAATATTTGATATAGTTCAGCATATCCCGCTTCTTGTAAGGTAAAATCGGGCCATATTGCAAAAAGAGATGGGAGACTTTTTGCTGGATTTCTAATTAGAAAAGTATTCGTAAAATGAGATAAAAAATATTGATCGGCTATATGTGTAACAAAACGACCCATGTCTTTAATAAATACCGGTTGCTTTTGTGTTTCTTGCTTTAATTGTTCCAAGATAGAGCCAAAATTATATTTGGGGTTTAGTTCTATATCTGGATAACGCGTAGTATTGCGACGCTCTTCACTGTAAAAAAAAGATAACCCAAAAGGTTCGTCAAATACGAGAAAATCTCCTCTTTCCCGCATCATGCGCTCAAATGCAGTAGAAGTTGATCGTGGTGTTGCCCACAATGCTAATATTTTGTTGTTTTTCATAATCCTCTGCTTTAATTACGGTAATCAAAATCCAGAGCTATTGATAAACAGCGATCGCCTCACCCAAGACATCAAGTTTCGGTTCCACACCTAATCCAGGAGCTTCAGGAGCATAAGTCTTACCTCCTTGATTGCGAGCACCACCTGTAGCCGTGTCAACAGTTAACATTTCATGGCATAACCAAGTTGCCCGCAAGTGAGTTAATGGCGTACTAGCCGCCAAATGTACGGCTCCGCTATCTCCTATGACACTACCACCGGTTACTTCAATATTCATCCGAATACCGGTTTCCACACAAAAATCGCGGATGCGCTTGGCTTTGGTTAAACCTCCAACTCGACCAATTTTCAGCCCAATAGCTTCACAAGCGCGATCGCCTTGAGCGCGCACAATATGGCCATAACCCTGAATACATTCATCGAGAATAATAGGATGAGAAGTAAGTTGACGCACTTGTAAACACTCCTCATAGGTTTCACAGGGTTGTTCAAAATAACTGATATTCTCGGTAACAGCATTCATGACTCGAATCGCTTCATCCACCAACCATGCTCGATTCACATCGAAAGTCGCGCTTTCATTCGCAGGTAAATAAGCACCGATAGCTTTTATTCTCTCAATATCTAAAGCTACATCCGCTCCAATTTTACAGGTATGGATAGTTTCCCCTTTTTCTTGGCCTCTTTTAATAGATTCAATCATTTCTTCTGGGGTACCAGTAGGAACGGAATTTTGGATGGTTATCGCTTGATCTAAACGACCGCCAAATAATTCGCACAATGGTAGTCCCGTAGCTTTACCTAGAATATCCCAACAAGCCATATCCAAAGCTGATTTAATATAAGGATGACCCGGAAGAGCAGTATCCATGGTTCTATAGATAAAATCAGTCCGTCTAGGGTCTAATCCTATTAATTGTGGTGCTAATTCCTCAATTCCAGCCCTGACACCCCTTGGAAAAGCTGGTAAATAAGTGGAGCCCCAAGGACATCCTTCCCCCCAACCTCTGATCCCTTCATCTGTATCAATTGCAACTATTGTCGAATCCAATTTATCAAAATACAACCTACCTCCTGAGAGTCGGTAAGGATGCTCTAGGGGTAAAGTTACTTGATAGACAGTAATTCGAGATATTTTCATAATTTTTTTAGTTACGCTTGAAATTAATCAGTTTCTCAGAAATCATATCACCATCTTTAAGATGTTTAGCCAGTCGATAACCAACATCACTTTGCAAATCGCTACCTCCAGCTTTGAACAATGAGTATGTTCCCTCAATTAAAGTTTTTGAGTAGCGAGCTTGTTTATCAACAAAACGCATCACATAAGCCATTCTCGATGACAATGCTCCCTCTTTCAAGAGACAACTTTTGTGCCAAACAAATTTGTCCAGCAAAAGTGCATCACCAACTTCAAAATCATCTTCGACTTTATTATTATCTAAAATAAAACTTTCCGCCTTAGAAGCATAATACAAATCAAAACTCTTAAAATCTTCAGTCTGTAAAAAATCAGAAAATTTCTCTTGTTGTACTAACTGGTAAACAAGGTTAAAATACTCACGGGCAGAATGAACTTTGCGAGAAACATAAGCCAAGCCCCCGTGTTGTTCTTTTGTCTTAATTGGATCTAGTGGAATCCAGAGAGTATATCCTAAATCCTCTGGCATAATGTAGCAAAATGAGAGAATATCGTGATGCCAAGGGAATCCCTTGTGCAAAGGTTCTAGTTCAAATCCGATTCCTTGGATGAAAGCCACTCCCTGAACGGTTAATTCTTTGAAAAGAGATTTAAAATTATTTGAAGTATATATATCGTGTGTTACTTCTTCCTCAACATCATAGCCAATTTTTGAAAGTTCTCCAGAGTAGAATTGAGGAGGGTTTTTCATTTGATTGGAACGGGAGGTTAGCTTTCGTAATCTATCAATAGCTTCAAGAGTCAAAAGTTTTTTTAGTTTGATAAATCCATTCTCAGCAAAAAACTGTTTGTCTTTTTGGGATAAAGTAATTTGATTGATTAACGAACTCATATTTTTAGTATTTCATGTTTCTGTTGACTCCGTAGTCGATTATAAATCTTTCTATTTAACTGTATAAAAATATTTTCGATGATATTTAGATGAGGAGAGTAAGTCGGTAAAAGGAAAACCTTTAATCCTTTAATATCATATTGCCAAGGCTAATATTTATTATCCCAACAATTTGCTAAATAAAAATATAAATTGATTTTTGTCCTACCACTTATTATTGAATTAGCTAATCATAATCCAAAAGTTTTGGAGAATTTTTTTTGGCGCTGCATAAATGGGAGATGAAGTAGTGTCTGAAACTATTAATAATTCGTTCCTATGGAGAGTGAAATCATCCCATGATTCAGCAACGCCTTTTTTTTAACGACTCAGATGTGCCAAAAATTTAGTGAATACTGGAAGTTTCACTTTACTGCCAAAATCAAAAGATTTAATCTTCTCCACAATCTCTGGATTGGGTTGATAAGTATCAATATTATCAGATACCCAACAGGTTCCAACACTCCAACGAATTACATCAACTAATAACTCATCAGTCAATCCCATATTTTTTCCTAGGTGATTAGCTTCTCCTAAGATTAAGTAATTGATATAAGCCGTAAAATCTGTGAGAGATTTAGCAATATCCATTAACTTCTCATCTTCTAATGGTTCCGGCGGTGCATATTCTAATTGATAGGGAAGAGGTTTAATTCGCCCAAAACTATCCTTTACTCTTTCTTTAGAATGAACGTAACTACGATCTAAACCATAAGGAGATGGCGCTGTAAAATCAGCAATTCTCAAATCTAAATTATTGTCTTCTTCAATTAATTTAGTTACCTTAACATGGTTATCATGAGCATCATATTTTTGCCCTGCTTCTCGATATCGCTCTTCCACAATACGCCCCAAAGGCATAGGAACCTTCAATTCATCAGCCAATTTTACAGTTAAATCGGTATCTTTTACCGTAATTTCCAAAGAACAGGAATAGTCGTAACTACCATCAAAAATAAAGGGGGTTACTTGCTCTGTCACCACACTATTCCCTTGGGACGCTCGGATATAATCCCACATCCATAGCAGAGGTATATTATTGATTTTACATATCATCAATACTTCCCCTAATGTCAACATTTGTGTATAAAATAACAAGTTGGTTAGGAGTTTTACTGTTTGAGCTTCGCCGATCGTATTACTCACAAAAAAGGCAATTTTACCGATCGCATCGAGGCTTTCTTTGCTGATATCGTAGCCTTTTCGATCTCCACTTACATAGTTACTAACATTACAAAAATCCTCTCCCATGTGAGAGAGATTGCTCACAGGAGATTCTAAACTGAATAGTCCTTTTTTAGCTGCTTCTTGTGCTATATTTTGAGTGTTATGGTAGTCAGTTGTGGAAAAATCCATCCAAGTTGTACCAGGTCTCATACCTTCGACTGCACCAGTTTCCCCCAACATATTTTCTAATACATGATGGGGTAAGGGTAAATTGGTAATCACCAGATCTGCGCCTTTAGCAGCTTCCTTGGGACTATCTTTCCAAATTGCCCCTTTGGCAATGACTGTTTTTGCTGCTTCTGGATACTTATCATGAACTTGCACTTCATACCCATCATTTAGCAATTTGTAGATGTGCTGTTTGCCCATAGCACCCGTACCAATGTAAGCAATTTTCTGTTTAGTCATGGATAAATAGAGGAACCATTATTGTGGAAAATACTTTTTCCGTTCCACGGAAAAATCCGGTTGCTTGTATCCTGTTTATTTTTTAGTAACAATTGTTAAATGTAGCATATATCACTTTCTCGTCGAAAGTGACTTTAGTTTTCATTTATTAATATTTGATTCAGGTGTAATCACAACTTTTCCACAATAACTTTTACTTTGAAAGAACTTTTGAGCCTCCTTAATTTGATCGAGAGGAAACACTTTAGCAACTGTTGGCATCAATTGACCAAGTTCCACATAACTCACTAATCTTTTAAATACTTCTGCATCAAAGCGCGTTGCTCCAATCATTTCTAAATCTTTGTAGATTAAATCTCGCAAATTTAATTCAACCATGGGGCCTGCGATCGCTCCCGAACAGACATATCTCCCTGCAACTTCTAGGCTTTCAATCAAAATATTAAAATATTTTCCTCCCACTACATCCACGGCAACAGTAATTTGATGGTTTGCTAAATTAGCGGCTAATTGCTCATCTTTGTCATAAACATAATCAGCTCCTAATTCCCGAACAATATTCTGTTTGCTCGCTCCGGCGATTGCAATAATTGTTGCTCCCCTAATTTTAGCCAATTTGACTGCGGCACTACCTACACCGCCGGAAGCTCCCATAATTAATACCGTATCTTCTGCTGATACTCGCCCTTTCGTCAACAGATTTTCTGCAGTAGAGTATGAGCAGGGAAGCGTCGCTAATTCAACATCAGAAAGGGGTGAATTAATCGGGTAACTATTGCTAGCAGGAACTACAGCATATTCTGCAAAGCCTCCATCAATTTCACTACCAATATATCCATATTCTCCTAATTTATCGGCACGAATCAATGGATCGACAAGTACTCTTTGATTAAGTATTTCTGATTCTACACCGTCACCAATTTCTACAACTTTCCCCACTGGATCCGAACCTTGAATCCGAGGAAATGTAAGCTTATTTTGGTTCCAAGCAGCACTTTTAGACCTTCCCGTAATTTCTGGAAACCCTGTCTCTGAAGCATACCAACTATTTCTGAGATTCAAATCTGCATTGTTTAGAGAACAAGCTCCTACCTTAATTAAGATTTCTCCTTTCTGAGGTTTGGGTTTAGGAACCTGGGTATAGATTAATTTTTCTAGTCCCCCATGTCCTGTGAGAACAATGGCATTCATTAATTCTGTCATCGTTTTTACCTTACCTAATGTAGCTAAATATACAAATTGATGTAAGACTTTTTCTGATTCTACATCAAGAGGTCCAGGGGAAGCTGGTCCCACTATTATAAAAATCCTGACTTTTTTAACTCAAATGGCTTTGAAAAATCTGAATTTTAGGCTGGGTTGAGAAACCTAACGCCCATCACCGCACTAAGTCCCGATCTACTCGAAACTGCTCCTTGTTTTTGGAGGTACTCCGGCGCGTCTTTTAGTATCTGTTGAATAAACGCTGCAAGCGTCTTGGCTTAGATCAGGGCTGAAGTAAACTGGTAAATCGCCCCGGAACAAAACTGATACTAACAACCCAACCTAACTAATGATAATTTTCTAAGCCAAAAAGATTAATTCCTTAGGAGATTACAAAAGCCCAATAATGAGCTCCTTCTTCGGCAATGTAGGGACCATCCATCACGGAATCAATCAGGCTGAATTTGCCTTCCTCTTGCAAGCGATCGCAGACAATCTGGAAATCAGTGGAATCGTAATAGCTTTTTCTAGTACTAACTAAGAGTAATCCTCCTTGTTTTGTGATTCTAATTAACTCTTCTAAAGCTGTGGGGGAAACGTGTCCTAAAGTAAAAACGCCGCAACAAACAGTAACTGGATACTGGTTGTCTTCGTAGGCTTCAATTCTGCTTGTCATATCGCACCCACCTATCAAGGAGCGATACTTCTCAGACTGTTTAGCAATCTCAATCATTTGATGGGAAAGGTCAAAACCATCAATATTTTGGAACCCTTTATCCTTCAAAGCAATACCAACCAAACCCGTTCCACAGCCAGCATCAAGAATCTCAATCTCTGTATTCTTTTTAGGGTCAATATTTAATTTATTTTGCAATACCTTAGCCAAGTAATTGGCAACATATTCTGGACCAGAATAATTTTCATCGGATACGTCACTATCGTACTTACTAGACCATTTGTCATAGTATTTCTCCAGTTTCTCTGGTTCGCAACTTAATTGGTGAGCTTCCTTTATAGCATTGAAACTCTGGGAAGAGTCGATTGTATTCAAATTTTTATTCACTTTAGATATCCTAATTGCTAGTCAACTATACTACAACAATAGTCGAGTCCTATACTCGATTATCTTTGAACATTAATTCAGGTAATGATTCGAGGGATTTTCCATTAAAGTTTTTCTCCGGTGCGTGAAAATCGACAGCGAAAATAATTCATGACCAAAATTAATAATCTAATTGATGGAACACTCTACAAAAAAATTATTACATTGATAAGTATAAGGCATGAAGAGCAAATCACAGAGTCCAAAAAAGCCTGAGAGGAGGGTAGAAAAGTCTAAAACCTTTAATCTATACGCTCTGTATGATTTTACGATATTTTTAAAAAAGCCTCTTATTTGCAATAAGATCTAAACTTTTGCATCCTTATTGAGAATCAATTCAGCCCCCGTTTTCTCCTGGGGCGTTGCTATATTCGCGCCAATGCTTGGCGAGACCTTTTCATCTTTGAGAAAATTTAGCATATATTAAATCAACTGCGCTCCTATTTTTTCCTTGAAAAACTAATTTAATTGCCGAAATAGCACGAAAGCCTTTTTCCAGGTTTTAATCTTTTAATAACTTATTAATCTCGGGAATTTATTAGCTCCTATTTTACTGGCATCCGGTCTGCACAAACTTAGCCGATGTGGATAATATGAAGAAGAAGAAAAAGCTCTTTTTTCCCCTCTTCCTCCTGGAGTGCCCTCACTCGTCAATGAAGGGGGTTGGTGGAGTACTAGGGCGTTAAGGGAAGCTCGCGCCCGGGTATCGCCCAATCAATGTATAAGTTAGAACACATAATTGGTCGTTATTGGTCTAAAATTCAGGATGTATTGGAAATTGATCCACAATAAGGAAAAAATCTCTGGGTATCAACCCAAATTTATGCCAGAGAAAAAGGTTTGCTTAAGTAATTGATTAAAGAGGCAAATCGATCAAAATATTCAGGTGGAGGCTCAAAATCTCTAGTCAGGAAAGAACCCTCTGTTTTCTCTATATTTAACGATAGTTAAGTTTTCCCAAGGAACTGCGAAAACAGTAAAAATAGGGATGTTTTCTAGTATAGACTAATTATAGAGTGTGAGGAGCGGATCAATGATTCATCAACGATTAAGACGACTATTATCTTTTAGTTTTGTCAGTTGTTGCTTTTGTGTGGGTATTGGCATCGGAGTGGTTATCCGTTTAGCTCAGTTACAACCATCCGATGCAGCCACTACCCCAACTGAAGTTGCTACGGATACTAAATTATTACCAGAGTTCAATAATTTACCGCCTATAATTCCCGAATCGATTTTTTCCGAAACCATTACTATTCAAGCAGTTGGAGATGTTATTCCTGGAACTAATTATCCTTTTAATAGACTACCCAGTAATAAAGATAGCTTAATTCCACCTTCAGTGAGAGCATACTTACAAAGAGCCGATCTCTTATTTGGTAACTTTGAAAGCACTCTGACTACCCATCCCTACACTCCTAAAGATACCAGTAGGGGTCAAGTATTTGCTTTTCGTTCTCCACCAAGCTACGCCCAATTATTTGCTGATGTGGGTTTTGATGTATTCAATATAGCTAACAATCATGCTTTAGACTTTGGTAATGTCGGATTTCAGGATACAATGAGTCACCTTGACAATGTTGGTATTCAAACAGTCGGTCATAAAAATCAAATTCTTTACTTAGATAAGAAAAATATAACCGTTGCCACGATCGGTTTTGCTCCTTATTCCATGTACAATACCATCCACGATTTACAAACCGCAGCAGCCTTGATAAAAGAAGCAAAAAGCAGGGCAGATATTGTAGTGGTATCCATGCATGCAGGGGCAGAAGGAACGAAAGCGCTGTACGTGAAAAATCGGACGGAATATTTTTATGGGGAAAACCGAGGTAACAGTATTCAGTTTGCCAGGGCTGCCATCGATGCAGGAGCAGATTTAGTCCTTGGCCATGGGCCCCATGTACCGAGAGCAATGGAAATTTATCGTGACAAACTCATTGCTTATTCTTTGGGAAATTTTTTAGGATATCGGACTTTATCTACAAGGGCACAAGCTGGTTATTCTATGATTTTAGAGGTCAAGCTCAATCGGTGGGGTAATTTAGTTGGCAGTAAAATTATACCTGTGCGGATGAGTGAGCAAGGTATACCTTATATTGACCAAAGTTTTCGGACTGTGGGATTATTGCGTTATTTGAATCGCAAAGCGTTTCCGAATAAGCAGGTAAAAATTAATAAATTAGGGGAAATTGTTGTCAACGAATCTGATTCCGATATGGCGATTAGTTCTTTTCAAGTAACTGATTGATAGCTGTAAATTTTCCTGCTTTGGGTTAGACGAATAAATCATCAAGTTTCCGTAACGGGAGATAGAAACAGTTTAAGAATTACAAAGATAAATAATTTAGAAACCCGGTTTTTTGAACAAACTGGGTTTCTTGATTATTACAAATTATTAGGGAAGACTATATAAAGTAACAAGTATCATAAATCATCTTAAACATTTATCGATTAATAGCAATTTCACTTGGATTTTCAATATTTCCATTCTCTAACTTAAAAGAATTAAAAAATTGGGAAGCATCTCCAGCTTTGGAATTAGAAATATCGAGAATATATAATCTTTGACCTACTAAAAATAAACGACTTTTAGCAGTTATTTCTTCGTTTTTATTTTGATATTCTACTTCTATACCAGGATATTTACTTAATGTGATATTTTGCCGTTCTAATAACTTAATATCAGTTCCTAAAAATTCTTTTAAGAATTTATTATACACTTCATTCAGTGGTAAATTACTTAGATCTATACTATAATCAACATAACCAACAATATAAGAACTTTTTTTAGTATCGGCATAGTAAATATTTATAGAATAATCTTCACTTTTGGAATTTAAATTAGTAACAGAGGTATCGGGCACGAAAACCGAAAATTTTCCCTCATTTGAATAAAACTCTTTCCATCCTGAAGTTGCTAATATGGAATTATCTGTATTGACTTGAGTCAAAAGCGAGATAAATTCAGCTTGAACTTGTGTTGTAAATAATTGTTTAGCAGAAAAAGCCATTTTTGCATCAACTTTTGGAGTATATGCCATTACTCCTAATCCAAGCATTGCAACGTTTACTGATAATCTTTTCATATTAGTGTCTCTTGTCAAGGGTTCCCATAGGAATTTTTTATTCTAAAAAAATTCCTATGGGTGCCCGTCATACTGGGAAAATACTTGGGCACTAACCTTTATACAGCGAAAATCAATTAAAATCACTACGATTATATAAACTCATATAAATTATTTTCTATTCATATATCAGCATAATGTTGGATTTTTACGAAAAACATTCAGTAATTTGACGGGCACCCATGAGTTTTTTTTTAAAGGAGAAAAAAATCTCATGGGAACCCTTGACTGTGCTTCTATAGCATTTATAATAGTTGAAATCAAAGAATATGCCCACTGCTTGCTTGGGGCAAATGATAAATTACTTCATGTAATGCTTCTCTTTATCTTTTGATGACAAAAAAATATATAGCAACAATAGATTTACGTATTTTGCTGTTTTTAGACTATTAATACTCCCTCTTGATTTTTGTCAGATTATAATCCAGCCAAAATTGGAATATTAACATCACGCATATCACAAAAAATAAAGTAAAAATTATCCCGAACTAAATTAATAATTCGTCTTAGTCTTATGATGATATTTTATCGGTAAACTTAATTATGACTTACGCGACTGGCATACTTCCTTGTAGAAGTATTATTCTCTTTAGCTTTGAGGTTTCACGAATGGTTGGTTTATTTCCGCCGTAGTGTATTAGTTGCATTGACTTATAGACTAGATAGCATTGCTAGTAATAAGTAGGTAGGCATAAATAAACCTGCAAATACAAGAATGTAAATTAGCTTCCAAGGCTGATTCCAAAAGAGCTACTCACTACTTACTATTCCCTTGTCATATCAAATCCGTCTGCATCGGAATTATATATTTTTTAACGCAAAGTTACGCCAAGGTAAACGCGGAGGGACACAGAGTTTTTTTTCACACATACTTTTTATCATTCCGACGTAAACGGAAAAGATATCATGGGTGCCCATCATAACGATAATTTTTCTCACCCACCTACTTAAAAGCATTACAATCTTGAATAGAACAAGTTTAATTTAATCCTAGAATAATTAAGGGATAAATACACTTATATATTTTCTTAATTTATAAGCATTACTACAATTATTAAATTACAATAATTATCCCTATTTACCTATCATACTTGCCAGTAATTTTCAAGAAAAGCTAATCAATCAAACCTTCTTCCCTTGCTCTTATATGAGTAATAACTCGAAGATTTTTTCCTTGATTTTTTAATTCTTCAACATTAATCTCTAAAACTTCTTGTAGTTTATACCAATAATGACGCACCATACGCTCGGAAACACAGATATTTGCAGCAATTGCTTTATCTTGCAATCCCTCTTCAAATGCTAAATTAAGCAGCCTTAACCACTCTGGTTTAAGTTCAAATCCAGAATTAATTCCTTTGATATCTTTTGTATGAGTAAATCCCTGCAAAGCCCAGTTTACTCGATTCAACATTTCCTGACTAGAAAGGGATTTATCCACAGCTACAAAGCCTGATGGATGATTATCAATTTTCGATTTTATTCGCACTAAAGTTTTGATACAGGTGCTTTGTACGAGAATATTAATAGACGGATAGTTACTTAATAACTTTTTAAGTAGCTGCATGCCATTACTAATTTGGGCTGCACCCCCAATATTTTGTGCAATACAAATATCTAAGATAACTAAATCTGGTTTAAAGGAAGCAGCTTGATGTAAAGCGTTTTCTACAGTTGTAGCAATGCCGATTGTAGCATTTGGGTAACAAGAACGCAATATCTTGATTGTGCCACTCAAAAATATCTCGTAGCTATCAACCAACAAAATTTTAGGCGATATTCTTTTTTGTAAACTTTGGCTCATAATTAGTTCCTCAAATTCTTATAATTTGTCTACTGATTTTTTTTCCTAGATAAATACGTGAGTACCTATCTGTATTTAATTGGTAGTAGCATTTGAGAAAAACCCGCTCCTTGGAACTTTAATTTAGTGACAGTGGCTCTAAAACAAGTTAACTCCTGTTGTATCCAACATTTTGGAATCAATAAGCGTACCCCATCACTTGCCCTGATAATGTATTATTCTTTCTTCATCCTCTTTTAGGCTCTGCTTATTGTACAATATAACTCCGTAATTATGCGGTTGGCAGCTATCTAAAAGACATTTTAGATTAAAATTCCGTAAAACTCTGAATAACTCTGTTATTTTCATCTTAACTAAAAAATGCGGGGAAAAGTCTATACTCTCCCCCGCGTGGTAATTTATACGTTATTTTATTTTTAGAACACACTAATAGCCCTTTGAGTCGAAATCAACATGCGTGCATACGATTTAGAAACGGTAGCCAAGTCCAATACCGAAACCTGCATCAGTATCATCTTCTAAAGGAACGATTAGATCGCCGAAAACCACTACATTGGTAGCAATTTCTGTTTCTGCACCAGCATTTAAAAATGCTGTAGAATCACCACTGCCATAAGCTAAGCCAGCACCAGCATAAGCATTTGCTTTATCGCCGATGGGCAAATCATAGGTAACTGCTGGTTGGAAAAAGGTGTCAGTATCACCACTACCGTCTATCACAGCCACGCTACCTCGCACGGAGATGGGTAACTTAGGATAGTCATATCGTCCGTAAATATTAAGGCTAGTTATTCCGCTTCCAGTAGTAAAACTACCACCAACGTAACTTCCTTTCAAACCTTCTTTGGATTGTGCGTTTGCAGACAGTGTAGATAGGAAAGTCAAGGCACAAGCAATTGCAGATACAGCAGAAACTTTTACAGCAGACTTTATCAACTGTTTCATTATATTTGCAAGTATAAATACTGGCTATTAAGATAACCGATGGGGAATTGGTAAGATTTGGGCAATGTCTTTGCCACAAATCTTTTTGATTGCGAGTGTTTAGAATAATAGCTCAGTAATTTTGCTAGTGTCCGTGTAGAAAATAACTTATATAGTTTTTTTAAGTTGCTCTGAATGACTCTTAATAATTAGGGAAGATTTAAAAAGAAATGGTAAAGGCGTTAAGAGAATATGGAAGCAACGACCAATTTTTAATCGATTTTAAAGCTAGTAGTGCAAATCATTAATTATGACGGGTGTATTTTTACTCAAAATTCTTTTCTCCCCCTGCTCCCCCTGCTCCCCCCGCTCCCCCTGCTTGCCCTAACCCGTCAATTTTAATGAATAAGAGTACTAGTGCTTTATCCCATTAATTCTGCTGGGTATAACTTATAAGCGATAACCAAGTCCAAGTTTCCAGAGGCTACCATCGTCAGTAAAATTCCCGTCACCGTAAACAACAAATTTTTTACCTATTCCTGTTTCAGCTCCTACTTGCAGTATCCCTCCGCTGTCTTTAGTATCGGCAGAATCATCAACAGCAATACTATAATAGCCAGCACCTACATAAATATTAGTATTTTTAGCTACTGGAATATCGTAGGTTACTGTAGGTATAAATATGCCAACTGCACAATCATCCGGAATGCAATCAACCGTACCTCCTAAAAGAGAGGCCCGCAAAGAGACTTTAGCCCTCGGAAAAGAAATACGTCCACTCAAACCACCAACTGCTCCTATATCTTCAGCACTACCCCCAGCGATGCCAAGATAACCTTCAGGCATTCCTTTGGGTTCAGCGTTTGCAGAATTTGTTCCAACAAAAGCCAAAGCAAAAGCGATCGCAGATGCAGCGGAAACTTTAGCAGCAGACTTAATAAACCGTTGCATAATTAATTACCTCTATAAATTTATGAAATTTGTTGTCAGTTCTTTTCGGAATCAAAGAAGATGCATAGCCCTTTCTTTTCTCGGAAATCCTTCTTTATCCTCTTCTCTTGGATATATTAACTCCGTATTTTTGGAGATACAAGTCTGTTAAATTACAAATACAAGAAAAACTCTGTAATGCTCACAAGAGCTTCTGAATAGTAATATCAAAAACCAAATGTCATAGATAAAAAGCTTGCTTGAACTGGATATACGGCGAAACCAGAACATAAATAACACCCTTGCCGGGAGAACAAATATTTCTTGACAAGCGTGCTATTTGCCTTTTATCTAAGTATATAAATCAGTAAAGCTCCTAAAGGCTCATTAATTAAATTACTCCCATCTCCGTTTCTCTTCCCCCTCACTTAACACCAGTAATCTTTTACCGGGAACCTAGTAGTTTTGGATTATGTAAAGGATGAGAAAAAAA
>JBHJJJ010000130.1:0-34521 GCA_050042755.1 Rivularia sp. (in: cyanobacteria) | reverse complement strand
ATCTCCCACTGATAAATTAGATTTATCTGATTTGGCTACAAACCTCTTGGCTATAACCAGTGAAAAGACGGGGTATCCGGTAGAAATGCTGGAGATGGATATGGATATGGAAGCCGATTTGGGAATCGATTCCATCAAACGAGTAGAAATTATGGGTGCATTGCAAGAAATGTATCCTGACTTACCCAAGTCTGATAATTTAGAAGAATTAGGTGAACTGCGTACTATCGGTCAAATAGTAGAGTATTTGCAATCTATGTCTTCTAAGTCTTCTGCTAGCACTATAGTAGAAACGAAAGAGAAAGAAGTCGATCGACCGATAATTGATACAGTTCCTGCACCAGAAACAACGCTAGAAACTCCAGAAGTTGAAACGGAAGTAGCTGAAGTTAGTAATAACGACATTGCAATTCCTACAGAAACTGTCGTTTCCGTTGATACCAGCAACCTTGGTCAAAGCATGTTGGATATAACCAGCGAGAAAACAGGTTATCCTGTCGAAATGCTGGAAATGGACATGGATATGGAAGCGGATTTGGGTATTGACTCTATTAAACGGGTGGAAATCATGGGTGCATTACAAGAAGCTTACCCAGACTTACCTAAACCCGATAATTTAGAAGAAATCGGCGAATTACGCACAATCGGACAAATAGTAGAGTATCTCCAGAAACTATCTGGAGGTGAAAAAAAAAAGTTACAGCCTGACTTAAGCCAGCAGCCATTAAATGAAATTGGGGGGGTTGTGAGATATCCGGCTAAACTGCAACCCCTTCCAGAACCGGATTTTCTAGAATTTACACTACCAGAGGGACATATCGCTTTAATTACCGACGATGGTTCCCTCACTACTTCCCAATTAGCGGAATCATTAACTCAACGCGGTTGGAAAGTCGTAGTTTTGAGCTTTCCCGAATCAATAATTCCCCGAAATTCCGTACTACCAAGCAATATCAAAAATATAATTTTAGAAGATATTCTTGAAGAGCATCTCCAACAACAGTTGAGTGCAATTGTAGCTAATATTGGTCCTATAGGCGCTTTTATCCATATTCACCCAATATTTAACGGTGCCGCCCATGACTCTGTAAACTACTTCCCAGAAGAAAAAGCAATAGTCAAACAAGTTTTCTTTATCGCCAAACATCTCAAAAAGTCTCTAAACGCAGCAGCAGAGAATGGGCGTAGTTGCTTTTGTATAGTTACGCGACTTGATGGTGCTTTTGGATTAGAAAAGAAAATAAACTTTGGCGCTATTGGTGGTGGATTATTTGGATTAACCAAAACACTCATTTGGGAATGGGGAAAAGTCTTTTGTCGAGTAATTGACATCAACCCCGAAATCGACACTCAAAATTGCGTCAAGTATATTCAAGCAGAATTACATGACTCTAATCGTTTAATCGCCGAAGTTGCTTACGGAAATCAAGGAAGAACAACAATTACAGTTGAGAGTTAGGAGTTTTACAGACGTGGTAATGCTACGTCTGTAAGGGAATATTACAGACGTAGCATCGCTACGTCTGTAGGACGGGAACAAGTTAAATAACTTCCTTGAAATCCCTTAAACTCTGTTTTTAAAGTTAGGAGTTTTGAATTACGAATTAATATATCATGTCTCAAAGTCAAAAAGTTAATTATATTGGTCGCGTTATCGATCGCAGTAAACAAGCACCGATTAGAGCCGCAAAGGTAACATTAGAACTGGATGGTAATTCAATAGTTTCTTATACTGATTTAGAAGGAATTTATCGATTTTCGGCAAAACCCGATAATAACGGAATTCTTCAGGGGCAAATAACAATAGAAGCGAACAGTTATCAAACCTACAAATCTGAAATAACATCACCAGCAGATAAAAAAGATTTAGGAGATATTATACTTGTTAGAGGGGATAATACAACCGATACAGAAAATGTAAAAGATACATCCAGTACAAGTACTACTAGTAGTAGTAATAGTAGTACTACTAGCAGCAGCAGTAGTAGTAGTACAGCTACCAGCAGTAGTAATAATAATGGGAATAATGGGAATAATACCGAAACTGAGAAATTAATTCCAATCTTACTAGTATTAATGGCAGTTTTTTTTACATTTACAACATTCGCCATTGTATCTTCTATAAGAAGAGAGCGTTTTAATAGACGCAATAACTATATTAATTTCTATCAATTACCAATTAATCAGGTCCAAAGTTAAAATTTAAACTTTAATACTCAATTGAGTAAGTAAACTCATATTTTACATTCTTATTAATAACCGGATTGCTTGATAATAACCCCAGTTTTTTCAGTTTTATTGAGTTCGGGGTTTAAGAATCAGTAAAAAGTCTTGTTCCTTCGCCCTTTACTGGGAGGGTTAAGGTGCTAAGCATGAAAGAAAAATATTTTTTTCTTTCCCCCTCTTCCCCATCCTTGCCTTCACCCAACAATGTTAGCTTGTTTGAATACTAGGAATAGGCAAGCTCAGAGTGCAACAACCTATTCCTTATTCTTATAGATTTAACATAAGCCTTACTACGAACAAAAATCACGAGTAAATTTACCAATTACCATAAAGTCAAAAAAAATTATGGAAACAGCAAATTCAATTCACCCAGAATCAGTTTTTCTTGTTAGTGGTGGTGCTAAAGGAATTACTGCAAAATGCACGATCGAATTAGCACAACAGTATCCGTGTAAATTTATTTTACTAGGTCGTTCGGAACTTTTAGAATCTGAACCCTTATTTGCAAAAGATTGCTTTGATGAAGCAATTTTAAAAAAACGTATTATGGAAGACTTGCTGATTCAAGGAGAAAAACCTACTCCCATCCAGGTGAAAAAGATTTATAATCAAATTATTTCCGATCGAGAAATAAAACAAACTTTGGAAACAATTAAACAAACGGGAGGTGAAGCCAAATATATTAGCGCTGATATCACAAATATTCATAATTTACAGCAAAAGATAACTGCTGTTACAGAAAGTATGGGTAAGATAACTGGTATTATTCATGGTGCGGGTAATTTAGCTGATAAGTTAATTGAAAAAAAGACCGAAGATGATTTTGAAAAAGTTTACAGTGCCAAAATCCAAGGATTAGAAAATTTACTTGCTTGCGTTAATCTTTCTGAATTAGAACATTTAGTTTTATACTCATCTGTTGCCGGTTTTTACGGCAATATTGGTCAATCTGATTACGCATTATCTAACGAGATTCTCAACAAGTCGGCTCATCTACTTAAACAACAGTATCCTCAATGTCATGTTGTAGCCATCAATTGGGGTGGTTGGGATAGCGGTATGGTAACACCGGAATTGAAAAAGGAATTTGCACGCCGGGGTATCGAAATTATTCCGGTAGAAGCGGGAACGAAAATGTTAGTCAACGAACTTCATGACTCTTACCGCGATTCTACACAAGTTGTAATTGGCAGTCCAATTTCTCCACCAGCAGCACCTTTAAATTCTCAGTTGAGAAGCTATCGCATTCATCGACGATTAAAAGAATCAGCGAATCCTTTTTTGCAAGATCATATAGTAGGTGGTAAGCCTGTTTTACCTGCTACCTGTGGAACACAATGGATGATTAATGCTTGCGAGCAGCTTTATCCAGGATATAGGTTTTTTTACTACAACAATTTTAAAGTATTGAAGGGACTAATTTTTAATGAAAACCTAGCTTCGGAATTTATTCTAGATTTAGAAGAAATTGCTAAAAATGAGCAACAAGAAATAATTTTTAAAGCAAAAATATGGAGTAGGAATAAGAACGGAAAGATTAATTATCATTACAGTATTGATGACATTCATCTGTTACCAAGATATACACCCAGTCCGATTTACGAAAAATTGAATATGGCAGAGGATAATGTCATCACCATCACGGGTAATGACTTTTATCAAAAAAATTCATCAATATTTCCTTTATTTCACGGAGATTCTTTTAAAGGGCTGACAAAAGTATTAAATATTAGTCCTGAAAAAATTACTATTGAATGCCTTTGGAACGAAATCGATCGAAAACAACAAGGGCAGTTTCCTCTCCTATGGGTAAATCCTTATTCTGTTGATTTGAGTACTCATCCTTTGTGGGTTTGGTTACAGCATTACCATCAAGAAATTTGTTTACCTGCAGAAATAAAAAAACACGAACAATTTGCAGCAACTCCCTGCAATGAACCTTTTTACGTCTCTTGTGAAGTCCAAAACAAAACTGCCAGTAGCGTTACTGCCGATTTTATAATACACGATAACCAAGGTAAAATTTATTCCCGTTTATTAGGTGGAAAAGGAATCATTATTCCAACACAGTCTTTAAAGTCGTAGTTGATGATTGATAGTTGATAGTTGTTGATTGATATACAGTAATTATTTAAGGTAAGTGTTCGCTACTAACAACTAACCACCAACAACTAATCACTAACCACCAACAACTAACACTTAACCACTAACACCTAACAACCAACAACTAACTACTCACTACTTATAAATCTTTTAAATATGGAAAAGATAGCAATAATTGGGTTTTCATGTCTATTCCCCGATGCTAAAAATGCGGAAGAATTTTGGCATAACTTAATTGAACAAAAAGATTCTACTTCATCTCTGAGTATCGATGAAATTGGTATTGAACCAGCTATATTTTACGACCCAGTAAAAGGAAAAGAAGATAAAGTTTACTCCTTAAAAGGAGGATTCGTTCGTAATTTTAAATTTGATGGATCGGGATACAATCTTCCTGCTCCATTTCTACAAAACCTGGATAATACATTTAAATGGTCACTTTATGCTGCAAAGCAAGCATTACAAAATAGTGGTTATTTGGAAAACGAATCCGTTCTTTCCAAATGTGGAGTACTGTTGGGCACTCTCTCGTTACCTACGAAATCATCAAATAAACTGTTTGAACCGATTTATCAAGAGGCATTAAAACCAGCCATAAGAGAACTTTTGCAGCAAGAGGAGTTTGATTTAGCAACTTTAACAAACTTTGAGGAGACTTCATTTTACAATGCGATGATATCGGGTTTACCTGCCGCGATCGTTTCTCAAGCTTTATCTCTCTCCCACATCCATTTTTGCCTTGATGCTGCTTGTTCCTCACCATTGTACGCCACAAGATTAGCATCTCATTATCTGTGGACTCATGAAGCTGATTTGATGTTAGCGGGGGGTATAAGTTGTTCCGATCCTATATTTATCCGGATGTTATTTTCCGGTATCCAAGGATATCCAGAAAATACTGATATCAGTCGCCCTTTGGATAAATCCTCACGAGGATTAATCACCTCAGCAGGCGTAGGAATGGTAGTTCTTAAACGCTATAGCGATGCAGTTAGAGATGGCGATCGCATTTATGCGAGTATCACGGGTAACGGACTTTCTAACGATGGCAGGGGTAAATATTTACTCAGCCCCAATCCCAAAGGACAAACCTTGGCTTTTGAAAAAGCTTACGAAGAAGCACAAGTTAACCCGAAAGCTATTGACTATATTGAGTGTCATGCTACTGGAACTTTATTAGGAGACAGTACTGAATTTAACTCTGTCGAAACTTTCTTTGGTAAATATCAAGCAACTCCACTGTCGGGTTCAGTAAAATCAAATCTCGGACATTTGTTGACTGGTGCCGCTAGTGCTAGCCTGATTAAAGTACTCTTAAGTATGAACAAGGGTATCATTCCGACGACTATCAATATTACGGACCCCATCGGTTCTGAAGATAACGTAATATCACCTAGTAGAATTGTAACTAGTCCTACTAATTGGCGCTCTAAAAGCGCATCTGTAAAACGCGCTGCCGTTAGTGCATTTGGTTTAGGTGGAACTAATGCTCATACGATTTTAGAACAAAATAAGAATACCCAAGCAGAAGAAAAAAGCCAACCCCTCAAACCAGTAAAAATGGCAATTGTGGGTATGGATACCTTTTTCGGCGATTGCGATGGTTTAGATGCTTTTGAAAGGAGTATTTATCAAGGGAAACAACATTTTATACCTTTACCTTCCCAAAGATGGCATGGTGTAGAGAATATTACAGAACTACTTAAAAAGTATAAATTACCCGATGGAAAAGCACCAACAGGGGCTTATATTAGCGAGTTTGATATTGATACCGTATCTAGTAAAATTCCCCCCAACGAACTAGAAAAACTTAATAAACAACAACTGTTGATGCTCAAAGTAGCAGAACGTGCTTTGCAAGATGCGGATATAAAAGAAGGCAGTAATGTAGCAGTTTTAATTGCCACCGAAGCCGAACTTTCTGTTCATAAAATTCAACAAAGATGGAATTTATCTTGGGAAATTAAAGAAGGATTAAGTACTAGCGAAATATCTTTATCATCTGATAAACTTAATAAGCTAGAAAAAATAGTTAAAGACGGAATTCATCCCGGACCCATTGATAGCAGCGAGTTTATCAGCTACATCACCAATATTATGGCGAGTCGCATATCCTCGCTGTGGAATTTCACTGCTCCTGTATTTACCATTTCCGCTGGCGAAAATTCCACTTTTAAAGTTTTAGAAGTAGCGCAAAATTTATTAACCACTGGGGAAGCAGATGCCGTATTAGTGGGTGCTGTGGATTTAGCAGGCGGTATGGAAAATGTTTTATTACGAAGTAAAGTAGCAACAGTTAATACAGGTGTAGATACTCTTTCCTATGACCAAAAAGCTAACGGATGGAAGGTTGGCGAAGGTGCAGGAGCAGTAGTTTTAAAGCGGCATGAAGTAGCACAACAAGAAAACAAGTGCATTTACGCGGTTATCGATGCAATTAGTCTCACGCAAAAAAATGCTACCAAGAATGATTTGCTTTTGCGTTTGGGAAGCACCGATGCTAACACCGTTAATTCTGTTTCTCAACAAGCTTTTGAGAAAGCAGAAATCAAACCTTCAGAAATATCTTATCTGGAAGTTTTCGGTAGCGGTAATTCCCAAGAAGATGAAGCAGAAATTGATGGTTTACTTCGGGCTTATCCAAGTGGTGCAAACAAATTAACCTGTGCTCTAGGCAGCGTTAAAGCTAATATCGGTCACACCTATGTTGCTTCGGGAATTGCGAGTTTAATTAAAACAGCTTTATGTCTTTACTATAGATATATTCCTGCAACACCAAAATGGACTGGTGTCAAAGATATTAAAAAGTGGGAAAACAGTCCTTTCTATGTTGTTCCAGAATCAAAACCTTGGTTTCTTAGCCCTGAAACTAATAAAAGAACAGCAGCCATTAATAGTATGGGTATAGATGGGACTTACGCTCACTTAATAATATCAGAAGAACCAAGTCAACAAGAGCGCAGCAGCAGATTTTTACAACAAATGCCTTTTCATTTGTTCCCAATCGCTGGTAAGGGGCGTGATGATTTACTACAGCAAATTGATAATTTGCAAAACCAAGTTAATAGCGGAACTTCTCTTGCCACATCTGCCAGCGTATCTTTCGCTAATTACCAAAAACGCAGCCAAGAAAATTACACCTTAGCAATTTTGGCACGTAATAAAAAAGAATTAGCAAGAGAAAGCCAAGCAGCTATCAAAGGTGTAAATAACGCATTTGAAAAAGGTGAAGAATGGCAAACTCCATTAGGCAGTTATTTTACAGCCAAACCCTTGGGTAAAAAAGGAGAAGTTGCATTTGTCTATCCTGCTGCTGTCAATTCTTATCTCACCATTGGTAAAAACCTCTTCCGTTTATTTCCTCAAGTTCACGACGACATCATACTGCAAAATTTAGACAATCGCGTCAGCCATGTCGAGAAGTTAGTATATCCCAGAAGCTTGAACAAACTATCAAGCAGACAGTTAGAAGCACTCGAAAAACAGCTGCTGGATGATTCGGCGGCGATGTTTGAAAATGAAATAGTCATTGCCAGACTGCTTTCAGTAGTACTCCAAGATGACTTCCAAGTAAAACCAAAATTCGCTTTTGGTTACAGCTTAGGTGAAGTGAGTATGATGTCTGCTATTGGAGTATGGAATAAATTTAGCCAAGTAAGCAACGCTTTAAATTCATCAACCTTATTTGGAGACAGATTATCGGGTGCAAAAAACGCCGTGCGCGAATTTTGGCAACTACCATCGCAAGAAGAGTTACCGGACAATAATTTCTGGTGTAATTACGTTCTTATTGCTACACCATCCCGAGTTAGGGAAAGCCTCGCAGGAGAAAATCGCGTTTACTTAACTCAAATTAATACACCAGAGGAAGTAGTAATTGCAGGTGAACCTACAGCTTGTGAAAGAGTAATTGAAAAATTGGGTTGTAATGCATTTCGCGCGCCTTTCGATCATGTAATTCACTGCGAAGCAATGGCTTCTGAACATGAAGAAATGAAGAGGGTAAACACTTTACCAGTTCAAGAAAATCGGGATAACCTAACACTTTATTCTGCTTCAGAATATGCACCAATTAAGTTAGAAAGTAAAACCATTGCTGGAGGTATTGCTACGGGACTTTGTAAAGAACTTGATTTTCCCCGACTAGTTAATCGAGTTTATGATGATGGTGCAAAAATATTTATTGAAACCGGTGCTGGTGGCGTTTGTTCTCGATGGATCGACCAAAATTTAAGCAATAAAGAACACATGACAATTTCTCTTAATCGAAGAGGTGTAGACGACCATAGTAGTATTGTAAAAGCATTAGCAAAGCTTGTTAGCCATCAAGTTAATTTAGATTTATCGCCGCTATATTCTCAGATAGACGAAAGCAATAAAAAAGCCAAACTTAGCCAGAAAAAAGTTATATTAGGTGGTAATGATTTTGCCGAAAGTATCTTAACATCAGAAAACAAAAAGCTATTTCAAAATCAACCAGAAGTTAGTAAAATCTCTGTTGAAAAAGCAGATGTTGTCGCAAAAGTTAATTCTAAGCCTCAATTTATTGAAAAAGAAGATTTATCGGCAATACCTGAGCCTGCACCCCAGAAAGAAATAAAGCCAAATATCTCTACAGCATCGCCGAAAAAGCCAGAAACAAGTCCGATGAAAGATATTGCCGTACCCAAGATAGAAAACAGCAAAAACTTACAAACTACTCCAGCAAATATTACTTCATATCTTAGCTCTCCCCAAATATCCTCACCATCTACCGTAACAGAAAAATTAGCTTCAACCCAGAGTGTGTATCACTCTAGAAAATCTGACTATCAAAAACTAAGCACTAACAACTTAATGGTTCATAAAACCCACGCTACATTCTTAGAATCTCGGCAAGATTTTAGTCAACAACTCAGCGAAATAATTCAACTTCAAATCGCTTGTGCCGAACACTTGTTTGGCAAATAAAAATCAATTATAACTGTTGATTTTTTCATTGATATACTTCACTCATGGAGTGAAAAGTATATCTGATGACTATTCACTGATAACTGTCATGGTACTGATAACTGATAACGTGCTAAACAAAGAAAATAACGAACTTATATTTCATGGATCTTCTTCGGTTAGAAATCGGGTTTGGAAAGGTTCAGTAAGTTGTATTTCATTCGATCCAGATGGAATCAAAGAGCAATTACTCGAAACAGATAAACCTTGTTATATAGTCCGAGTAGAAGACAAAATTGGTGTAACTAATTATGGCTATTGTCCACTCGATAATAGTCAACCAGCAGAAATAGAATTGTTGATTGCAGCTCCACCTATTTTTACCAACACTTTCGGAGATCCTAATTTTATCTTTTTCCATAATGTCAAAAATGCTTATATAACTGGTGCCATGGCAGGGGGTATAGCCTCCGAAGAAATGGTAATTGCACTCGGAAAAGAGAATATTTTGAGTTCTTTTGGTGCAGGTGGTTTAAGTTTAACTCGCTTAGAAGAAGCGATCAAAGTTATTCAAGCATCTTTACCAAATGGACCATATGCATTCAATTTAATTCATAGTCCCAACGAACCAGCAATTGAAAGAGGTGCTGTAGATTTATATCTCAAATATGGCGTAGAAACTGTAGAAGCTTCAGCATTTTTAGATTTAACTCCTAACATTGTTTACTATCGTGCGGCTGGATTAAGTTTAAATTCAGCGAACAAAATTCAAATCAATAATAAGGTGATTGCTAAAATTTCTCGCCGAGAAGTTGCGAGTAAATTTATGCAGCCAGCACCTTTAAAAATGCTCAAGGAATTAGTTGAGAAAGGATTAATTACCGAATTACAAGCAACTCTCGCAGCACAAGTTCCTATTGCAGATGATATTACCGTAGAAGCAGATTCTGGAGGTCATACAGATAATCGTCCTCTGGTTTGTGTGTTACCTTCTATAATTGCTTTGAAGGACGAAATACAGGCAAAATATAGTTACGAGAAACCCGTTAGAGTCGGAGTTGCAGGAGGAATTTCTACTCCTCAATCGGCTTTAGCTGCCTTTATGATGGGTGCTGCATATGTAGTTACTGGTTCCATAAATCAGTCTTGTGTTGAAGCAGGAACTTCTACTCATACCAAAAAATTATTAGCACAAGCTGACATTGCTGACGTGATGATGGCACCAGCAGCTGATATGTTTGAAATGGGAGTAAAACTACAAGTTCTCAAACGCGGAACTATGTTTCCCCTCAAAGCACAAAAATTATACGAAATCTACCGAAACTATAACTCTCTTGAGGAACTTCCAAGTGCGGAAAAAGAAAGATTAGAAAAACAAGTTTTCCGCAAAAGTATTGAAGAAATTTGGCAAGAAACTGTTGCTTATCAATCTCAAAGTAATCCTCATAAACTTAGTAAAGCAGCAAAAAATTCTAAATACAAAATGGCGCTGATTTTTCGTTGGTATTTAGGATTATCTTCAAGATGGTCTAATTGCGGTGAAAAAGGCAGAGAAGTAGATTATCAAATATGGTGTGGTCCCGCGATGGGTAGCTTTAACGACTGGGTGCGCGGTTCTTATTTATCAGAACCAAATAATCGTCGGGTAGTTGATATTGCCAATCACATGATGATAGGAACATCTTATTTATACCGCATCCAAAGTTTAAAAATGCAAGGTCTACAAGTCCCTAATTTTTATTCTCAGTATCACCCAGTTAAATCTACTTTGGAAATATAAAAAAATGGTTACAAAAGAATCTATGAACGCTACAGAAATTCAAGCATGGTTAGTATCTAATTTGGCTGAATTACTTAACATGTCAGCGGAAGAACTTGACATAACTCAACCTTTAGATAGCTACGGTTTAGATTCAACTCAAGCGATGGTAATTGTTACCAAAGCACAGAAAATGTTGGGCTTTGAATTGTCTCCCATGTTGCTTTGGCATTATCCTACAATTGAAGCACTTTCGGGACGTTTGGCTGAAGAAGCTGAGGAATCTCAACAGGATAACAAAGTACTCGCCAATGGTAACAGTACTCCCAACTTAGCAGCAGAAGCCGTTCTAGATGAAAATATTCGTCCCGTATCAAACTCTTTTAAATTTTATCCCACTCCCCAAAATATCTTTTTAACTGGCGGTACCGGCTTTTTAGGAGCATTTGTAATCCACGAACTTTTGCAGCAAACCGATGCAGATATCTACTGTTTGGTACGTGCAACAGATGCAACATCGGGTAAGGAAAAACTGAAAAAGAACCTAGAAGCTTATGGAATTTGGAACGAACAGTTTAGCCCTCGAATTATCCCGATGGTTGGTGATTTATCTCAACCGCAGTTGGGTATAAGTACTGAAGGATTTGAAATGCTGGCAACTAATATAGATGCCATCTATCACAGTGCTGCCATGCTTAACTACGTATTTCCCTACTCAGCACTAAAAGCAGCCAATGTTTTGGGAACTCAGGAAATCTTACGTTTAGCTTGTCAAATCAAAGTTAAACCCCTACATTATGTCTCCAGTGTCGCTGTATTTGAATCACCTTATTACGCTGGAAAAGTAGTCAAAGAAGATGATAACTTCAACCACTGGGAAGGTATTTTCTTAGGATACTCTCAAACCAAATGGGTAGCAGAAAAACTGGTGAAAATAGCCTCTCAAAGAGGGCTTCCCGTCACTATCTACAGGCCACCTTTAATTTCCGGACATAGCGAAACTGGTGTTGGAAATACTGACGACTTTGTAAATTTAATGACCAAAGGCTGTCTGCAGATGGGAGCTTTCCCAGATGTGGATTATATGTTGGATATGTCACCAGTTGACTATGTCAGCAAGGCGATCGCATATCTATCCAGACAAGAAGAATCTCTTGGTAACGCTTTCCACTTACAACATCCAGAACCCGCACCCTTAACCAAATTAGTTGACTGGTTAAATAGCTTCGGCTTCCCCATCAAAATGATTCCTTACGAAGAATGGCAACACCAGTTAGTAAACAACGTCACATCAGAGGAAAATCCCTTATACACTCTGCGTCCATTCTTGCTCGAACGTTGGTCTGAAAAACAACTTACCATTCCCGATTTATACTTAACATCAAATAGACCAATTATTAGTTGTGATGCAACCTTAAATGCTCTTGCGGGAAGTGGTGTAGCTTGTGCCCCAATTAATGCAGAATTATTTGCTACTTATTCAGCCTACTTGCTTCAAAATGGTTTTCTTAACCTTGAATCGATGATCAGTAATTCGTAATATTTAATCCTTAATTAACAACTAAGAAACCTGGTTTGTTGAAAAAAACCAGGTTTTTTTATATACCAAATTCTTACAATTAAAACGCGATTTATATTTAAATTTTATTTCAAAAAAAGCTACTTTTTGGTTTACATAAAATGAGTTTATCTGCCATTTAATACCTGAGAATGGGTAATTGAATTATAAACTCTGTTCCTTGTCCCTTCACTGATTCACACAACAATTTTCCACCATGTTTATCTACTACAATTTGATAACTAATAGATAAACCCAATCCAGTACCTTTCCCTACATCTTTAGTTGTAAAAAAAGGGTCAAA
Source organism: Rivularia sp. (in: cyanobacteria) (assembly GCA_050042755.1). Classification (GTDB taxonomy): domain Bacteria; phylum Cyanobacteriota; class Cyanobacteriia; order Cyanobacteriales; family Nostocaceae; genus Rivularia. The sequence goes on along the minus strand of JBHJJJ010000130.1, from coordinate 21,642 downwards.
TATTTTTATCAAATTTTCTTTATCAATTCCTGGTCCATTATCTATAATGCAAATTGCAATCCAGTTATCGTTAATTAATTGCGTACTAATATGAATACAAGGATTTATTATTATCTCTAAAACATCAATAGCATTAACCAAAATATTCATCAAGACTTGATTTAGTTGACTGGGATAACATTCAATTAAAGGAAGTTGATTGTACTCTTTGAAAACCTGGATTTCTGGTTGGTCTATCTTCGCTTTTAAGCGATGATGTAAAATCATTAACGTACTGTCAATACCTTCGTGTATATCAACCTTTTTCAATTCAGCTTCATCTAGACGAGAAAAATTACGTAGGGATAGGACAATTTCTCGAATACGTCGAGTACCTTCTTCCATAGAATGCAGAAGTTTAGGTAAATCTTCTCTGAGAAAATCGAGGTCAATTGCTGCAATTTCTTCTGTAATTTCTTCCGGGGGATGGGGATAGTTTTGTTGATAAAGTTCCAACAATCCCATTAAATCTTGGGTATATTCATTTGCAGGTGTAAGATTAGCGTGAATGAAGTTGACAGGATTGTTAATTTCGTGAGCCACACCAGCTACCATTTCTCCCAAACCTGACATTTTTTCAGTTTGGATCAGTTGAGCTTGGGTAGATTTTAATTTTTCAAGGGCTTGTTTGAGTTCTTCTTTTTGTTGTTGTATTTCTACCGCTGCTTGTTTGCGGCTAATACCCAGGGATATCTCATTCGCAACAAAGGATAATTCTTGGAGAATAGACGTGGATAATTCTTGACGACTAAACATAGTAATTACACCCAACAACCGATCGTCAAAAATCAATGGATAACCTGCAAAACCTACCATTCCTTCTCGTTTTGCCCATTCTTTATCCCTAACACGGGGATCAGTTTCTACAGAATTCGTCAGATATGGTTGACGCTCTTGGGCAATTAAACCAATTTTATATTTACCTACAGCTACCCTTGAGTGAGATCCGTCAATGTGGGTATACATCCCCGCACTAGCTTGTAACTCCAACACATTTTCTTGGGAGTTGAGAATCCAAATACGAGCAAAAGCAGCATCCAGATAATCAACCATAATTTGGGTACAAGTATGCAGAATATCCCGTAAACTATCATTGACAACAAGTGTAGAATTAATCGCTGCACGAAAAGCGGATAGTCGTGTTTGTTCCTTGAGAGCTAATTCTGCTTGCTTGCGAGAAGTAATATTGAAAGTTGTACCAACTAAACGATAAATACAACCTTGACTATCCTTGAGGGGATTAATGGTAGTTAACCACCAAGTGTCAGTACCATCAAAATTCCGGCATTCTTCATAGGTTATAGCTTTACCAGCTTCGATACAGCTTTGATATTTTTGATGTATTAATTTACCTTGTATATCTCCAAAGAGTTCCTGGGGAGATTTATCGATGACATCTTGATTGCTGATACATTTAGCTTTTGCTGTCGGTGTATTCCAACCAGCGTAACGAAATGTACTATCTTCTAAAACATTGACTACAAAGATTAAATGTTCAACACCATCATAAACAGTACGTAAAAATTGCTCTTGCTGCTCTATTTCATATGTGTGAATCAGTACTTTACCTGAAAGTGGACGTAGCAACAATACCATTCCAGCAGCAGCGAATCCACTCAGTAACACTATGGTAATCGCGATTATTATTAGTTTCTGATGAACTGATGCATAAAGTTCTCCACTATCTATCTGAGTTACCAATCCCCAGTTGTTGGGAAGAGCTTCAAATGCCACGATTTTTGAGTTGAATAGTGATTCTGAACCAATTAGCAAACCACTGTTTCCCGATACTGCTGAGGATATACCCTGCAAAATCAGATGCGATGATTGGTACTCTGTAGTTGAGCGTGAAAAAAACAACTCTACTCGCGCGCCGGCTACCGTGCCGATAATTATCTCAGCAGTTTTGCCCAGACCTACATTGTCTTGTACTATATTTTGTAAATTAGAAGTTTTGAATAAAATTATGTCAGCTCCGGCTTCCTTGCCAACCGAGTTCAAAATAGGCTTCGTCACTATCAAGTAAGATTGTCCCCCTAACTGAATGGGAGCGCTAACTTCTGCATCTTTCGAGTTAATTGGTAGCTGTGGTTGAAATTGAGATGGAATAGGTAATCCAACAGTCGCAACCAACTCATTATTCTCAGCAATGCGGGTAATCCCAACAACATCTTGGGATTCATCCAAAGCATCCATTAGCAGTCTAGCTATGTTTTGGGAGGCAATTTCTTTACTAATCCTACCCTGGTTGTAATCTAAGAGTGTTTTGCGAGCATAGCTACGACTGGCAATTTGTTTAGCCACATCTTTGGCTCTGGATGAGAATTCCTGAATCGCCAAAGCCCTAGTATGTAGTGCAAAACGGAGATTTTTTTCTTCTTGTTTTCGTAGTTGCTGATAAAAAGGTAAGACACTAACGCTTGCCACAACCAAACTAATAAAAAAAATGCCTAATGTTGAGTTTAGTATCAGTAAACGTTGAAATTTTCCTACTCCTTCTATCGGTTGTTGATGCCTCTTGTTTGGCATAATTTACCTATGATTGATTATATTTAAATATTTTATTTTCCCTGTTCCTTAATCAGAATACTTGTAATAAATTATTCACAAAAAATCGAATATTGTTTAGTATAATCACTTAATAGAGAATTTTCTCCCTCTGCCTCCCCTGCTCCCCCTGCTTACCCCCACCCGTCAATTTTGGCTGAACCATTATAGAGTTGCTCTTTGATGGAATATCCGCAAATACTAACCATACTATCTTTACCCTTAATCCTTCTGGAGTTAGTATTCCCAATTATGGCAACATCAGCACATTCGAGATGAAAATCTTTATATTTTCATTGACAAATGGTTTACGGAAATTTAATGCTGATAAGACTCGCTTAATAGCCCTCTGATTTATCCGTAGAAAGAAAAAAATATTATCCTTGTTTCATTCATGGGAAGGATGGGAGGTACTCCTTGATACTTTTGACGAAGGCAAGCGGTTGTCTCATTTAATACTTACCTCCTGCGTGGGGATTAATTGCGTTATTTATTAGGTAAAATATTCAGGGTACTTTAGTAATTTAATATAACTAGAATATGGCTACTACAAAAACAGTAAAACAATTACCAGCCCAAACTATAACCCCAGAAAACTTTCAACCTTACGGACAAGTTATTTTTCCCAGCAAAGATGGCAAACTCTTTGATGAAGAAGATGCTCAATTAGTTCTTGATAACGGTATTCCTCGATTTTACATTATGCAATTGCACGATCGCAGTTGCAAATTTCACAATATTACTCGTCACGCAAAATGCACGCAATGCCTGGGTTCTTTAGCTGGGAAAGATTGGTTAATGGCGGTTTGTCCACCTAATAATAATATAGATGAACCGGTATTAGAAGACATTGCAGCTTTTCGCATTCCCGGTAATTGTTTTATTAAATTACATGTGGGAACTTGGCATGCGGGACCTCATTTTGAACATGACTTTGTTGATTTTTATAACTTAGAATTAAGCAACACAAATGAAGTAGATCATTTCACTCATAGTTTTTTGAAAAGTCATCAATTGGAGTTTGAGATTGTTTGATCAATGATCAATGATCAATGATCAATTATCAACTAACAACCATCACCCATCAACTATCAACTTTTTCCAAACTCTTTGTGGTGTCATTGGTAATTGTCGCAATCTTACACCCGTAGCATGAGCGATCGCATTTGCAATAGCTGGTGCGGTACAATTAGTAGTAATTTCTCCTACACCTTTAGCACCAAATGGTCCATATGGATCTGTTTTTTCGATCAGAAAGACTTCCATTGGTGGCATATCTGCCGCTGTGGGGATGCGATATTCCCGCAATTTGGGATTAATTATTCTTCCTTGCTCGTCAAATAATAATTCTTCCATTAGAGCATAACCAATTCCCATAGCAATTCCCCCGGTAGCTTGCCCTTCACAAATTTTGGGATTAATTGCTTTACCAATATCAATTGCTTGTACGCATCTTAAAACATCCACTTTCCCCGTCTCAATATCAACTTCTATTTCTACACCTTGAACGGCAAAAGTTAAAGTTGCTTCATCGGCTGTATAACTTTCTTCTACTTCTATTATCTCTTTTATGCCTTGCTTGCTTGCTATTTCATCCTTTAATTTTTCCGCTGCTAACTTAACAGCTTGTCCGGAAATATACATCGTTGCCGAAGCATAAGATCCGGCATCAAAAGGTGTTAATTGAGTATCCCCAGAAATAATTGTTATATCAGTAACTGTAACTCCCAAAACTTCCGCCGCAATTTGTCGTAAAGTGGTATCGGAACCCGTACCAACATCAACCGAACCCGTTCTTAATTCATATTTCCCATTAGTTAACCGCGATAATTTAACGCAAGCAGTGTGGATTTTACATAAACCGCTTCCTTGCATAGAAACAGCAAAACCAACTCCACGATGATAATTACCATTGATTATTGGGGGTTGACCGGGAATATAATTGAATGCTTCAATTACCTTGGCAAAACATTCATCAACTGCATAACTACCAATTAAATTAAAATGCTCACCGCTGTTTCCTATACTAACTACATCTCCCGGATGAATTAAATTTTTCTGTCTAATTTCTATAACATCAATACCTAATTTTTGAGCAATTTCATCGATTTGAGATTCCATTGCAAAAGCGCCTTGAGTTGCACCATAACCGCGAAATGCACCTCCAGGCATAGTATTAGTATAAACAGCGTATCCTCTAAATCTTTTATTCTCGCAACGGTATAAACCTAAAGGAATGTAACCAGATAAAAATACCACCGTTTTCCCGTGATTGCCATAAGCACCAGTATTTGCAATAACTTCTAAATCTTGAGCAATAATTGTACCATCTGCTTTAACTCCAGTTTTCAGCTTAATTGTCATTGCATGACGACTATTTGTAGCGGTAAATTCTTCATTTCTTGTCATCTCCCACTGCACGGGTTTACCAGTACGCAAAGTTGCCAAAGCACACAAATCTTCAGTTAAGATTTCTTGCTTATTACCAAAACCACCACCGAGTTGTGGTTTATAAACGCGAATTTTCTCTTTAGGTATATCAAAAAGTTGGGATAATAATCTTTGACAGTGAAACGGTACTTGAGTACTACTGCGAACAACTAATGTACCATCTGATTCTAAAGAAGTAATCGTTACATGAGGTTCCAGATGAACGTGTTGTACTGCGGGTAAAATATAAGTATTTTCTACTATAAAGTCCGCTTCTGTAAAAGCTTTTTCTACATCTCCCGATGACAAGAAAATCTCACCAGCAATATTGCGATTGCGAACAGGAATTTGCTGAGATTCCACTTCATCATGAATGATAATGCTACCATCTTTCATCGCTTCCACTGGATTGGTAACATGGGGTAAAATTTCGTAATCAACCTCAATTAACTCACAGGCTTTTTCTGCGATCGCAACCGACTCAGCCACCACGGCAGCAACTCTATCCCCTATGAAACGCACTTTATTATCTAACAAATAATGATCTAAAGGATCGGGTACGGGTTCTGCGTGTCCGGCGGTGGTGTAAGGTATTCTTGGAACATCCTCGTAAGTAAAGATTTCTACCACCCCCCGGAGTGCTTTAGCTTTCTCGGTATTAAGAAAGCGAATTCTGGCATGGGGAAATGGCGATGCCCCAGGGGCGACACCTCCGGTGTATCGCAAAATTTTTAAATGTAATAATTCCGATTGCAATTTATCAGCAGTATAGTATGCTTTACCTGTAACTATTGCGGTTCCATCTTGTTTCGGAACGCTTTTACCGACGGAGTGTGGTGTGAGAAAAGCGGGTGCGGCAAGGATGTCGCGCCCATTTAATTTTTGATCGAGTAAAATACTTTCAATTATTGCTTGGTAGCCAGTGCAGCGACAGAGGTTCCCTTTCATACAAGCGCGTAACTCTTCGGGTGATGCTTTGGGAAACTTGGCGGCACTCATAATCATTCCCGGAGTGCAAAACCCACATTGAAACCCTTGCGCTTGTAAAAATGCTTGCTGTATCGGTGTAATTTCGTTCTGATTTGGCGATAATCCTTCAATGGTAGTTACAGATTTTTCGTTAATTCCCATCGCCGGGTAAATGCAGCTATGCACTGCTGTATCGTTAACCCAGACTGTACAAGCACCACAATCGCCTGTTTCACAAACGCGATGTACGCCAAAATAATTGAGTTGACGAAGTAGGGAAAGCAGACTGCTTCCTGGGTGAGTGGTTACGGTATGAGTTTGGTTGTTAACGCTGAAATTTACAGGTTGCATGTATCAGCTAAGTTTTGGATTGCTGTAATTTAAATTACTATTATTACTCACTAAGTAGGTTGGCGTTGAAAATAGTAATGCAGGAATAGGGAATAGGGAATAGGAGTAAGGGGAAGGAGGGTAAAAAACATTCTTTAACATAGCTCGGTTTATTTGTGCCAACTTACTTAATTCAAAATCTAAAATCCTAAAGACTCTAAACACCGCCGAATTAAAACCTGGGTGATTTCTCGGCGATAAACGGCTTTAGCCCTGGCATCTTCAATAAAATCCATATTTTCCAGAAACGCGTCGTAGCTAAAACCCGTCTCCACATCACCATCCAACTCCAACAACACGGGTGCAGCAACACTCGCACCAATAACTAATCGCAACTTTTTCGCAACTTGATTATAAGCACCCACAGCGATCGCTAAAGCAGGATCGCTCGCTGCAATGCCAAAACGTTTATAATCAACTTGCCACTTCATATTTTTTACAGGGATCAAAACTCGCCGCAACAATTCCCCAGATTGTAAAATCGTTTGACGAGAAGCTATTTGAAAATCTTTCGCTGCAATGATTCGCGATTTCCCCGCCATATTCCAAATCTCATAACTTGCATCCAAAGCCACCATAATAGGTGCAAGAGTACCCACCGATAATGCAAGGCAAATATTACCTCCCACAGTTGCCACATTCACTACCTTCAAGGAAGCAGAAAGTGCAGATATGGCACCTATAAACCCATCCACCGCCGTGTATTCAGAAGCCCATGGATGCTGTAATAACTTAGTTAAAGCACAAGTTGCACCAATAGCTAATAGTCTCTCTTGATGAGAATTGGGGGGATTGAAAAACTCAATTTCGTCCCATCCCTAAGACTGTATATCTACTAAAGTTTTTATCTGGGGTTGCGGTTCGGAAAATACCCAAGTACCTCCAGCTAACCAACTCCAACTTTCACCCCAATCACTAACTTGATTAATATCCGTAGGACGTAAATAATTATCTATATTATGCAAATCCATGATCTCGATCGCGACCAAATGTATTTCTTGTTACTTGGTTGAGCATGGTAACACAATATCAACTACCCAATACCCTATAAGGGTATTGGTACATTTACAAAGCCTGCCCTCTGGCAGGCTAGTAGCTTTTTAGCCTGCCAGAGGGCAGGCTTTGTTTGTCTAGCCCCAGGCTTTAGCCTGAGGGCTTTTAATTCAATTCCCTTTCGCAGCCGCTTCTTAAATGAAAAATAATTGGAGAAGATAAACCATCCCATACAGGAGTATTAATATCAGCTTTCCTTAAACCTTCCCCAGTCCATGCATTACAATTTCTTAATATCGAATAATTACCTTTTGCAGCATAAAAACCTGCATTGGAAGTATGGCCGTTACCTATACGAATTTTTTCACCATTTTTGTCCAATTGAAAACTCGCTTTAATAAACTTGATTAATCTTAAATAATTAGCTTTATTAATACGAACACATTTCACTTCTAGATTTCTCGGTAATGCATGATAACCTTTGACATACATTACAGAAGGAGTTGGAAGAAATACGGCTTTGAAAGTAGTAGAAAAATTTAGGTCAGAAAAATCAGAAACCGACATATAAAAATCTTTATCTCCCCAACCAAAACTCAGATATTCATAATTTTTCGCCGCATCGATACCAATTTGATCGACAGATATATATGGGTGCCAGTTATGAGCATTATTCTCAGTTGAAACTAAAATATTAGAGTGAATACCCGTATTAGAAACACAAACTCGATAATTACAGTTTTCTTTTGAGTAATTGCCCCATTTCCTAGGTATAAAAGCACTTATTAAGAATAAACCGATAATTGCTAAAATGCCAGCAAAAACATAGCGATTATATTTAAAAAGTAATTGTAAGTTCATGAATAATTGGTACATTTAATTACTCATTACTCTTACCCCAGAATAGTCCACCAAGGGAATATTCCGGGTTAATAATCAGAAATTTTTTTTCTACCCCCTCTACCCCCTCTCCCCCCTCTCCCCCCTCAATTTTGGGTTAGTAGAGTACTAAGAATGATAATATTTGTGATAATACTTGTGAAACATACTTTTATCTCCGTTAGCGACAACTCCTAAGACATTAGTTCGAGATGTTTTCAGGCTATCTATGGCTTTTTTGACTAGATCCCTTTCTGTTTTATCCATCCTCACTATAAGCATAACTCCATCAGTATGAGGTGCGAGTAGTGTAGCGTCTGCTAATCCAATTAATGGTGGAGCGTCGTAAATTACTAAGTCGAATTTTTGATGGAATTGTGCTACCAATTGTTTCATTTTGAGGGAAGAAAGCAATCTTGCAGCATCAGGTGGTATTGCACCGGAAGTAATTACGGAGCATCCGGGAATGTCAGGTAACTCTTGCATTACCTCGGATGCTGGCATATTTCCAGATATTAAGTTAGTCAATCCCCCCAGGTTGGGTAAACCCGCTAAAGCATGAATTTGGGGACGGCGTAAATCGGTATCTACAAGTAGTACTTTTTGCCCCATTGATGCAGCTACTCGAGCAAGATTGTATGCAACGGTTGATTTTCCATCCTCAGATAGAGCTGAACTGATAACTATGGAGCGAATTTGGCGATCGCTACTAAGCAGTTGTAGATTTGTTTGGACTACTCTTAAAGCTTCCACAAATTGTCCGGATTCTTGGAAGTAACTGGCGACTCTAGATTCGGGATGGAAGATGGGAGAAAATTCGGGAGTACCATCTATTGATTTTGTATCTTGGGGAGATTTAGCTTTTGAAGTACGCTTTTGATTATTCTTCAAATGCTTATCTATTGGAAGAGCGCCAAGTAAAGGTAATTTCAGATCTTTTTTGAGCGTATCCACATTATGGTAAGTGTTATCCAGCTTTTCTCTAAGTAAAGCTGCACCAATACCCAAAAGAGCACTACCGACAAACCCTAAAATCAAGTTGCGTTGAATATTAGGAGATACTGGATTTTCTGGCTTCACTGGCGCTTTAATCATCTCCCAAGGAAGCTCTGTTTGTGCAGCTTCAATTCGCAGATTTTGGCGAGTTGTCAGAAAACGATTTAAACTTTCATTCGCAATCTGTAAATTCTGTTGTAATTCCGTGTATCTACGTGCTAAAGCAGGAAGTTGCTTAATATTTTGACTGAGCTTTTGTTCCGCTGCGGTAAGCTGTTGACTCTGTACTTCTAATGTCTTAACTTGATTTGCTGCTTCTGAAAGAGTAATACTTAAAATTCTTCGCCCTTCTTGCTGTAATAAAGGCAATAACTTTTGTCGCTTCTCCTTTAATCTTTGGATAACAGGAGCGTTATCTTGAAAGCGAGTTGATTCCTCTGCTATTTGGGTTTCCAACTGTCGCAATTGAACGACTAACTCTTGATAAACGGGTGCATTTTTGAGAATAGCTAATGCTCCCTTTTCTTGTTGGAGAATGGCGAAATTAGCCTTAGCCTTTGCTAACTGCTGTTCTACCCCTTGTCTTTGTTCAGCTAGTAGTTGAAGTTGCTCGCTAACCTGGCTTGATTGAGTGTTGGGATCGAAAAAATCGTATTGTTGGCGGAAAGCTTCTAATTGTTTTTGTAGGGTATCAACTTGTTTTTTAATTGGTGGCAGTTCCTTCTCAACAAAACGAATTCCTTGATTTAACTGCGTTTGTCGCTTTTCTAAACTGTATTTTAAATAGTTGCTCGCAACTATATCTAATACTTCTTTGACTTGAGTTGGATCGTCGCTTCGATAACGAATTTCTATGATTTTGGTTTCACCCAAACGAATAATATTTAGAGAATCTTGTTTAATCAGATTTTCATAAGTAATATCCGGATACTTACTTTTTAGATCCCTAACAATATTATTCATCAATTCCGGACTTTTAAGAACCTCAATCTGAGTTTGGTAATCCAATCCAGATTTTCCGAAATTTGAGTCTACAGCAGAAGTAAGCTTTGATAAACTGCTGTCATCGTTTTCATCTACTGGCTCCACCAACAAGCGAAAGTTACTTTCGTATTCTGGTTGCTGAGTTAGTGTTGTGTAAGTAGCACCAGCCATCACGGTAGTCGCAACACTGGCAATAACAAATGCTCGTCGCTTCAGAAGCCCTAAGAATTGACTTAAATCCCAATCATTATCTTCCATCTGAACCAATGGAAAAGGTTCGGAGGGAAGAAATAGAGGTGGAGAATGTCCGTTATGTCCATTCTGTTTATTATTTACAGATTGAGAAGAACTATTCTGCATCATTTCCTCAGATTTGCTAATTAGGGATTCTTTAGGTTGATTTCGATGAGATTACTATTGTCATAGGTGTCAAGGGTTCCCATAAGAATTTTTTCTTCTAAAAAAATTCTTATGGGTGCCCGTCATATTGATTTTGTAATGGTAGAGCCGCAGAAATTGCTGATTTAATTAATTAATCCAGGCAGGATTACTAGTTTTATAACAGAAATTTTAAAAACCTCGGTGGTATGCGGTATTATTACTGTTTTTTATTGTTCGTAGATTTTAACTACCTTAACACGGACATTCAATGATAATTATTACATTTTTTCAAACTAGATCGCATATTTTGCATATATGTATTTTGCTCTACATTTTTCATGAGATAAAAGTATTTTTACCTAAGCAAATAGATATAAAAAGAACACATTTCTATTGATATTTGTATAAATAGTATGATATATGATTAACTCAAGAGAGTATCATTTTTAATCATAAGTTTACTTTTGATATTTACTCTTGATAAATAAATAACTTTTTTTCAAATTGTATTCTATTTTAATTACGATCGGAATTTTATAATTCATACTGAATAAGACTCTTTGTGAGGTAATTGACAATGATAGCAACTTTATCCCACCTGAATATAGCAATCCCTTATCCAGACTTTAGTTAGTAAAAGTCTTATCCCAAGTTATATTCAGAATGGCTTTTATATACTAAGGTAAAGGACAAAAACGTAGATATAGGATTTGCGATAGGCATTCACCGCAGGTGCAGCTAAGCCGACACCGGAGGCGTATCGCCGAAGGCAAACCATCAAGCTAGTACTCTCACAAGCCAAAATTGACGGGTGGAGCCCAGTGAGTAGTAAGTAGTGAATAGAATTCATAGTACCAGGCAAAGTTTACGCAGGTGGACCACTAGGGTACCCTTTAGTGCCCTAAAATTTATGTTGTAATACCAATTCAAAATTTTTGCGAGATATAACTCTACCCTGGCTAGACTTACTTTCCTGAGGCGCTGGAAAAGATGCTACTCTGATGTGTCACATTCATCTTCAAGAGGGTATCGGTGAATTTGAGATGAAGTCCGGTTAATTATCTACCATATAGCTCAGAGCAAAAAAATTGTTTTTACCGGCTTACCCATTACCAGCCCTCATAGAATGTTAGTTTAACCGAACATGATATGAGTCATAGTAAAAAGCCTTACATAAATTCAAAACTTTTTGTGCTCTAAACGGAAGTCACTCTTTTGAAAGTGTATTGCTTATAGACAAGTTCGAGGTGTATTCCAAAACGTTTATTTAGGAATATTGTGCACATGATACTCAGTAGAAGAGATAAAAAAACCTCTGAAAATATTTTTGAACAGAGGAAAAATAAAGATGTTGAAATTGAAAACAAAATCCCTAATCGTTCTTTATCTTCCAAGATTAAAAACCTGAATTCTGCAGGAACAGAAAAGTTAATCAAATTATCCTTAATCACCCAATTTTTTCCACCAGATTACGCCGCAACCGGACAGTTACTCGAAGAACTTGCTAGACATTTAGGACATCTGGGAGTAGATATTGAGGTATTTACAGGGCAACCTGGTTACGCCTTTGGGACAAAGAATGCTCCAGCACGAGAACAATCGGAACAAGTAAGAATCCAACGTACCCGTGCTACTCAAGTTTGGTATCAGAGAATTCGCGGTAAAGCCCTTAGTGGCGTACTATTTACCCTGCGTGCCGCACTTCACATACTCAGACACGCCCGTCACCACAATGTTTTGTTGGTGAGTACAGCCCCTCCTTTTTTACCCGTTTTGGGATATCTGGCTCATAAATTATTTAAACTTACTTACGTTTGTATACTTTACGATCTCTATCCAGATATAGCTATAGCCTTAGATGTAATTCCAAAACATCACTGGCTAGCTCGATTTTGGCAAATGGTTAACTGCAAGGTTTGGCAAGAAGCTTCTCAGATTATCGTTCTCAGTCCACAGATGAAACAACGGGTGGCAGGTATCTGTCCTCAAGCTGCCGATAAAATATCCGTTATTCACAGTTGGGGAGACGCAAAGAAAATAGTCCCTATCCTTAAAAAAGACAACTGGTTTGCCCGAGAATATAATACCGTTGATAAATTCACCGTACTCTATTCAGGGAATATGGGTAGGTGTCACGATATTGACACGATTTTAGAAACTGCCAAACTACTCAAAGACGAGCCAATTCAGTTTTTATGCATTGGCGGTGGAGCTAAGCGGAAAATGTTGGTTGAAGAAATCAAAATATTGAATTTGAATAACTTCCAATTTGTTCCCTACCAAGAAAAGTGCAATTTACCTTATTCCCTGACGGCTTGCGATCTATCTTTAGTCAGTATGGATAAGGGTTTTGAAAGTTTAGTTGCTCCCAGTAAACTTTACCCAGCTTTAGCTACCGGGAGACCTGTAGCTGTAATTTGTCCCCAGGATTCATATCTCAAACAGCTAATTGTAGAGGGTAAATGCGGTCAAACCTTTGACAATGGAGATAGTCAGGGTTTAGCTAAGTTTATTTATCTATTGAGTAAAAATCGTCAGTTATGCGAAAGTTTGGGTAAGTCAGCTCGTAAGTATATGCAGTTAAATTTTACGCCTGAAGTCATTGCTAACGAGTATTTGAAGGTGTTGCGTAAAGTTGTGGAGTAGGTATTTACGGGAAAAAAGTAGTTATATCGCTGCCCTGCTCCTCTGGGGAAATTACTCAAGAAAGAATAAAATAGGACTTACGCTTACTAGTAATTGCGATCGAAACCTATTTCAGGCAGGCAATTTCAACATTTGGGAAGGGATTGTCGCTTTCACCTATAGGGTGTGCTTAATCGCCCTTCCCTCGAGGTAATTACATTATTTTTGTGTAAGTCTAAAAAAAATTAAAAGTATCTTAAAACACTTGTTAATTTATTTGAGAATGTTAGTCTAATGGAGAAAGAAAAATATACCTAGTAAAGGTTTGTATCTTTCATCTTTTTTAAGTAATTTAACTTAAGTTTTTTTGCTTAATATGACACATAAACAACAGCAATTAAGTCATTGCCAGCGATAACACAGCAATCTCAAACCCTAGCTTTTTATCGCTCGTGCAAAAGTCTTAATAAATTTAATTGAATAGAACTATGTAACAAAACAGTGTGATGGAGCCGATGTGAAACACAGTCAAAGCTTAAAACAGCGCTTGATTCGAGGAGCAGTTGGTTCTTTTGGGCTTAAAATTATCTCAACGGGGTTAGCATTCTTATTAAATTTATTATTAGCTAGGTCTCTTGGAAGTGAGGGTTTAGGTACTTATGCTCTTGTCATTACCTGGATAGGGTTATTGGGGCTTCCTGCGAAGTTAGGTTTTCCTCAACTGCTAGTTCGGAATGTAGCTATATACTCTTCTCAAGCCAAGTGGGATTTATTAAGAGGCCTGATACGTCGAGCTTATCAAATAACGGCTGCCCTTTCGTTAGCGTTAGCCATAGTTGTAGCAGTATTAGCTTGGCTATGGGGGAAAGATTCTCAAATATTTTTGACTCTGTTAGTTGGTTTGATTGCTTTACCTCTTAACTCATTTAGAGTTCTCAATCAATCTGTGATGAGTGGACTACACAAAGTGGTACAGGGGCAGCTACCAGAAAACTTGATCGCACCCTTACTAATGTTGTTATTGACACTAAGTAGTTATGCAATAGTAGACAATAAGATAGCACCTGAGTTGGTGATTACTTTTTATGTTGGGGTTGCAGTGATTACAGTTTTGATTGGATTAAATCAGCTTAGTCGCGCTTTACCTAGCGAGATGTTTACTATGGAACCTCACTATACAACCTGGCGCTGGATTCAGACTGCGGTTCCATTTATGGTGTTTGGCGCTCTATATATGGTTAACTCTCAAACGGATGTCATAATGTTAGGCGCTATTAAAGGTGCAGAATCTGTTGGTTTATATGTAGTGGCGAATAAAATAAGTTCACTAGTTATATTTATTTTAACTGCTAGTAACTCGGCTTTAGGACCTAATATTGCAAGTTTATATGCTGTAGGTAAACTAGCTGAGTTAGAACGGATTATTTCAAAGGCTTCTAAGGTTGTTTTATTTTTTTCTTGCATAATAGCTATATCTATATTTCTCTTTAAAAATACCCTACTAGGGCTATTTGGAAAGGAATTCTTAGAAAGTCAAAATGTTTTAGTTATATTGATGATCGGGCAGTTAGTAAATGCTTTTGTAGGACCAGTAGGTTTGTTGCTTAATATGTCTGGTAATGAAAAGTTATCTTTAATCGCTTTCTCTTTAAGTGCAGTTACGAATATCGCTCTGAACTATTATTTGATACCTGGTTATGATGTTGAAGGGGCTGCCCTTGCAACCGCAATCAGCACGATCGTGTGGAATTTAGCAAGTATGATATTCGTTATAAAGCGCTTAGGTATTAATCCAACAGTTGTAGGAAAGTCTAAGGCTTAACATTACAAATATAAGAATCAGTTATGACAATCAATAAAATAAAAAATTTGATACCCACAAAGTTTCAGGATGCTTTGCTAACTCTTTCAGACAGAAAACGCGGGAGATATGCTTCAGTATTTGATGATGATATATTTATTACTTCTTATCCTAAATCTGGAAATACCTGGTTGCGGTTTTTAATTGGTTATTTGGTGCATGGAAATACATTCACTGGATTCAATAACATAGAAGAAAAAATACCCGATATCTATGTTAATAAAGAATATCAGCTTCTAAAGGTTAATCGGCCAAGAATTCTAAAGAGCCACGAATATTTCGACCATAGATATAAAAATGTCATTTATATTGTCCGCGATCCTAGAGATGTAGTGCTTTCATACTACAGTTTTCATCAGAAAGTTGGTTCTATTGAGCAGAATTATCCCATTGAAAAATATGTTGAAAAGTTTGTCGATGGGAACTTAGATCGCTATGGTTCTTGGGAAGAAAATGTTGGTAGTTGGATAGGAGCTAGGGAAACCAGTAAACATTTTTTACTAGTACGTTATGAAGATTTGTTAGAAAATATTGAACTACAACTTTCAAATATAGCTAATTTTATAAATATTCAGGTTGATGACGAATCAATATCCAAAGCGATAGAATTTTGTTCTGCTAAAAACATGAAAAAATTAGAAAGAGAACAGAATAATAATTGGGCAACTACAAAAAATAGTCGTAAAGATATTGCATTTGTAAGATCGGCAAAGTCTGGAAATTGGCAAAATCAACTCCCTTTATCTTTGGCTGAAACAATAGAAGAATCATGGGGTAGTCTCATGAAGAAATTAGGATACTTGTAGTAATTATAGTTAAAATTAATACTATGACTATATCTGTAAAAGAAAAATTAGACTTTGAGAGCGAATCAGCTAATTGGCTCTTTGTGGATCGGTGCCCGTCTTGTAAATCGCAAGAGGCAATAAATCGGGGTGAGGTACCTTTAGATTTTTATTATTTTTCTGGAAAAAAGATTGTTATTCGAGCAAAGCACATTGCAGTATGGGAATGTAAGAAATGTGGACTTCTCTACAAAAATAAAGTACCCTCGCCAGAATTCATATCTCAACTGATTAGCAGTCAAAGCAATAGAATATGGTCTTATCAATACAAATACGAAGATGAGATTCAACTTATTAATGACTTGTTTAGCGATCGTAGCTCTTACGATCTACTAGATATAGGTGCAGCTAATGGAGATTTACTGAGACACTCAGCTAAATTTGGGGGTAGACGCTCTGCACTAGATATAGCTCGTTATCCTGACTCTTTATTCCAAATGCAAAATTGATCGTAATTGTGCTAAATCCTATAGATCGAGCATACTCAAATTATCTAAAATATTGAATTCTGGACATCATTATCTTATGAATGCTTTACTATCTAAGTCGGCTTTATGGCTTCACAAGCAACACTCAAAAGCTTACTCATATTACAAAATACGCAAAAGTAATATATCTACGAAAACTCCATTAACATGGCAAGAGCGAAACTTTTATCTGAAGTTGCAACCTGGTTTGCAAGAACAAAACTTGGTGATTTACGATATAGGTGCAGCTAAGGGAGTTGTATCTTGCCTTCTTGCAAAGCTTTCTAACGTAGCTTCAGTTCAAGCATTCGAGCCTATTCCTGATGTTTACAAAGAACTTAGACACAACACACGATCTTCAAGAAAAGTAAACTGCCATAATGTAGCTTTAGGCGACACCCCAGGCTTAGTAACCATGCAGGTAAACAAGCGAACTGATACTAGTTCTTTACTTCCTATAAGACAATTGCATCAAGCTGAAAATCCTGGAAGAGAAGTTCATAAAGAAATACAGGTTACTGTTGTACCTCTTGATGAGTATGTGAAGCAAAATAATTTGCCAGTGCCTAGTCTAATAAAGATTGACGTTCAAGGTTTTGAAAAAAATGTTATTCTTGGTGGTGTAAACACAATTTGTCAAGCAAAATACTGTGTTTTAGAGATGAGCTTACATCCT
Source organism: Rivularia sp. (in: cyanobacteria) (assembly GCA_050042755.1). GTDB lineage: Bacteria > Cyanobacteriota > Cyanobacteriia > Cyanobacteriales > Nostocaceae > Rivularia. Next base: position 4,560 of record JBHJJJ010000130.1, on the reverse strand, counting down.
GTTCACGTAGGAAGCCCTCTTTTTGATGATATTTATCGCTTAATGTGTGACTTAGGTTTCCAACTTACAGGCCTTTCCAGTCCACTGACGGATAAATCTGGGATCCAGTTACAAGTAGATGGTTTTTTTGAAAATCAGAAATATCTAAGCACGACTTTCAAAGATTAGTCGGTTTTTAAAGTACAGCTTGAATTGTACCCCCAATTCTGGCGTTGCTGAATCCAAGTATCAATTACGCGATTGTCCTTTAGGCACTGGTGAAGTATACCATATTTTTCACATTTTTGCATGTATAAGTTTATGCACACTCTGGATATTCTATGGCGATAGTGCTAATTCATACTTCCAAATATGTAAAGCCGCCATTAAAAATTACTTATATTTATTTTATGTAGCAGTTTATAGAAAAAGTAAAGCTAATAAACTACATGAAATTTTATGAGTATTTATATCAGCTATATTTTATCTTTAAAATGATGCAAAATATTTCAAATTTAGTAATATTTGACTTAGCATTTACCGGGCATCACTCAACATATATTAGATATTTGATTGAATATTGGATTCAGCAGAAAAAGTCGGAAAACTTACATTTAGTAGTTTCGCCAGAGTTTCTCAAACGTTATCCTGATATCTTAAAATTAGCAGCTAGGGCTAAAAATACTAATATCGCTATTCAATCAATTGAGTTATCTGAATATTCCAGATATTGTGCCTGTAAAGTAAACAAGCAATTTTTGAAAAGAGTCTGGTATGAGTTTAATTTAGTATATAAGTATACAAAAAAACTGGATGCGAGTCATTGTATGCTTATGTATTTCGATCACTTTCAAGTACCATTAGCGTTTGGCTTAAAAGCATTTTGTCCTATTTCAGGTATTTATTTTCGTCCAGCTTTTCATTATTCACACTTTCAGGAGCAGTCTTTTAATTGGAAAGAGCGCCTTAAACACTATGCCCAAAAGCGACTTCTTGATCGAGCATTGAGAAATAGCTGTATTCAAAATCTATTTGTGCTAGATAGATTCTCAGTACCTTATATCCAGCAACTGGTGGCAAATACTAATATTAAGCAACTCGCAGATCCAGTTAAGCTTGGAATAATTGATTCTCAAAAATTACAAGAATTTAGAGATAATCTAGGGGTTGAAGGCTCTAGAAAGATTTTTCTTCAATTCGGAAGTTTAAATTTTCGTAAGGGAATTTACCAACTCTTAGAGGCGATTCATTTGCTACCAAATGAAATCGGTAATCAAGTTTGTTTTTTATTGGTTGGTAAAGCGGTTGAGTCTGAAAAATCTAAAATTGAGTTTGAGCTAGCAAAGTTAAGCCAATCATCACCCGTGCAAATAATAAGGTGTAACGAGTTCGTATCTGAAGAAGAAGTACCATATTACTTTAATTCTGCTGACTATGTCTTAGCTCCTTATCAAAAACATGTTGGCATGAGCGGACTTGTTATACAGGCTGCTGCCGCGAAAAAGCCTATCTTGGCTTCAAACTATGGACTGATTGGGCAATTAGTAATAGAGCATAAGTTAGGATTAACTTGTAATTCAGCTTCACCACTATCAATTTCTCAATGTATGCAAGAAGCTTTAAAAACACCGAAGTCTAATCTAATTGATTTTGATAAAATGCAAAGATTTGCACAACAAAATTCCAGTGATATATTTGCAAAACAAATATTCGATTCTATCTGTATATAAATTTCAAAAATACGGCTAATAGTAAAACTATTAATATTTATGTTGGTTGCTGAAATATATTTTTATTGTTTACTTCTTATCTCTTTAGGTATCTTCTTATGGGGACTACAGAAGCCAGAGCGAATCTACCAATTTCCATTCACTATTAATGCTATCTTTTTTGCTTTTATTATTCCACAATGTCTTTCGATCTATCTATCTCCAGGGGCTTCTGTTACTCCGATAATGATAGAAAGATATTTTTTTATGGCTTGTTTGTGTCTTTTTATGTCATGGCTCGGTTACCAAGTTCCAGTTATCCCTCAGAAAATTAAACAAACTAAAACATCTTTTTCATATGAAAAACTTGTCTCAATTGGCATAGTATTTGTGATAGTTGCCTATGTAGCCAGTTTTATTTTAACCATAGTACCAACTGGTCGTTTGCTAACTGGCCCAGCAACAATAGCTATATTTTTTAGACGTTGGGTTTTTTATGGTTTTGCTACTTTGTTAGTTTGTACATTAAGTAAAGGCATAAAATTTAATAGAGGTTTAATATTTCTATTAGCTGCACTATTTTTAATCTTAGACATTATTTTAGCTGGAAGACGTGAACCTACTATGGCATTTCTACTTGTATTAGGTTCCCTGCTCTATTTTAAGCGGGGTGTAGTTTTGCCTCGTTTAATACCTATTTCTCTAGTAATTGCTATCCTGTTCATTAATCAAATGATCGTAAGTATCCGAGGTATTCTGAGTTCGGGTGATTGGGGAAAATTTCTAGAGTTGAATCCAGTAGAGAATGCCTATAATTATTACATCCACTATCATGAAACCAATCAAATTGATTTATTAGAAGTAAGAAATGGTGCATTGCTCATGGATGCCACCCTCCAAGATCGTAATTATGGTTTTGGGACAGGATATTGGGATGCAGTGATTATATACTATGTACCTGCTCAGATAGTTTGAAAAAACTTAAAAGAAGCGCTTAAATTTAATTTGACAGATAAATTAGTGATTGAAGAAAAATATAATTATGATTATAATACGGGGCAAACATTTACTGGAATCGCAGATAGTTTTGTCGAATTTGACTTCTTCGGCTGTTTTTTCTTCTTTGCTTTAGCCTACTTCTATAAAAATTTATGGTATATAGCTATTACTAAAAATAATCCTCTTACTCAAATTGCATATTCTATTTTAATTACCTCATCTATGCTCGTTGTAACCCATGGAACTCAAAGATTTTTGAGAGATATAGTTATTCTTTGCCTATTAATATTTTTAATTAATCAATATACTCAAATCAAAGTCATGGTTAATAAAAGCAATCATTCTCTTGATTCCCAATTAAATTAATTACTTTATCAAATATTACCTGAAAAAATTAAACATAAATACTATAGGAAAATAGAAAAAATTATGAGCAAAATCATTAACCTTCTAAAGCTTAAATTATATTTAAGAGATTTTTTCTCTATTTATAATCATCGTTTAAGTATGGCTACTTGGGGAAATCCAATTATTGTATATCAGATGCCTAAAACTGGTTCAGCATCGATAGCAGCTTCTTTAAAAAAAATCGGATTTCATAATGTGTTTCATATCCATAAACTAGATCCAAATGATAATTACCCCTTTAAATATTCTCAAAAACTTTCGGCTTTATTAAATCATAAAGTTAATAATACAAATACAAAATTTAAAGTCATTACTTGTGTACGAGATCCTATTGCTCGTAACGTGTCAGATTTATTCCAAATACTAAAAATGGGTCAAAAGTTTCATTGTAATGGTTTAGTGTACCCTTTGACATTTCCATCATCAGAGAAATTTTTAAAGCAAAATATGGAGTTAGATGAAATCCGTGAGTTATTTCTCAAAAATTATCCTTACCACGATTTGCCTTTATCATGGCTAGATGAACATATCAATAAAAATCTAGGAATCGATTTATTTTCCTATAATTTTCCTAAAGATAAAGGTTATCTTAGAATTTATAAAGACAATATAGAACTACTTGTATTGAAATTGGAATCAAGTGACGCTATTAAAGAGGAACAGATATCTGAATTTGTTGGGAATAATAGATTCAAGCTGATTAAAACGAATGTAACCTCTGATGATACATACGATTATAGTCGCCTCTATAATGAATTTAAAAAAAACCTCCACATTCCTCTAGACTATCTAGAAAAAATGTACAGTTCTAAATTTGTAAATCATTTTTATTCGGAACAAGAAGTCGAATTTATGAGAAGTTATTGGCTTCGCGAAAAGATGATCTAGTATGAATAAACATAGCCACTAATTATATATCAAATTATGCTGATAAAATCTAATAGCAAACTATTTCAAACTTATAAACGGTTTAGAAGTTATTTAGGTAGACCAAAGCTTGTTGTTCAAACTAAGCCTGTGATTATTTCTGATGAAAATCAAACTAATAATCCAATTTTTTTAATAGGAATTCATCGTTCTGGAACAAGTTTAGTTAGGCGGATAGTTAATAGCCATAGCAATATTGCTTGTCCTCCTGAAACATTTTTTCTTGAACACTTTGCAGCAATGGTGCGTACTCAGCATACATTTGCAGGATTCAGAGGTTTAGGTATTGAGAAATCAGAAGCCTTAAATGAAATTAGACTTTGGGCGAGTCGTCACCACGAAGCATTTAGAATGGCTCAAGGAAAAAAGAGATGGGCTGATAAGACACCTCAGTATGTTGGAATTTTACCTGAAATTGAAGAGATTTTTGGTACAAAAACTCAATACATTATGATCTTTCGCCATCCTCTCGATGTTGTATACTCTATCTTTCAAAGGGGCTGGAAATTTGGTGACTACGATCCGAATCTTTTAGTTA
>JBHJJJ010000129.1:0-6046 GCA_050042755.1 Rivularia sp. (in: cyanobacteria) | reverse complement strand
CCCATAATTGCTTTAAACAAAGTCGATTTTCCCGAACCATTCATTCCCACTAAGCCGCTGATAGAACCGCGATTTAGTTTTAAATTAGCTTCATGTAAAGCTACTTTACCGTTATAAGCAACTGTAGTGTCTTCTACGCTAACCGTAATTTTAGACATAATATTTATTAATTATCTAATTAATTATCTAATTTGGTTGAATGCTCGATCAATTTTTGGCGCTGCATAAATCCGGGATGAAGTAGCGCTTAAAACTATTAATAATTCCTTCAAAATATAGTTAAACCATCCCATGATTGTGCAACGCCCAATTTTTTACTTTTTCAAACCACTAACTAAAGTATTAATGTTGTACTCTAACAATTTAAAATAAGTAGGTGCAACACCATCTTTGTCGGTAAGCGAATCAACATAAAATACTCCGCCAAATTCCGCATTGCTTTCTTTGGCTACTTGTTTTTGAGCATCTGCACTAACGGTACTTTCACAAAATACTACGGGAACTTGATTATCTCGCACCTTCTAGATGACTTTTTGTACTTGTTTTGGAGTCGCTTGGTTGTCAGCATTTACTGCCCACAAATACTCTTCTTTTAATCCATAATCCTTGGCTAAATAAGAAAATGCTCCTTCACAAGTCACCATAAAACGTCTATTTGCGGGTATTTGTTTAACCGTATTTTCTAATTTTTTATCGATTTGCTTTATTTGTTCGCTATAAGCTTGAGCATTAGCAGTATAAGTCTCTGCATTAGCTGGATCTAAATTTACCAAAGCATTGCGAATATTCTCTACATACTTCAAAGCCAGTTTCGGTGACATCCAAGCATGAGGATTGGGTTTTCCCGCATAAGCATCCTCGGCGATATCTATCGGTGTAATACCTTCAGTTAAGGTAACATGAGGCACATCTTTCAGATTCCCTTAAAACTTTTGCGCACAGCGCTCTAAACCCAAACCATTATCCAAAATTAAATCTGCATCCTGGGCTTTGACTATATCGCTAGGAGTCGGCTCGTAACCGTGAATCTCCGAACCTGGTTTGGTTAAAGATTGAACAATCGCTTTGTCTCCCGCAACGTTACTAGCCATATCAGCAAGCACCGTAAATGTTGTCAGAATTACCTTTTTATCTTTCGCATTCGGATTTTGTACAGTATTACTAACCTCTTGCGCTGTATTATCTGACACATCTGCACTGGGACTACAACCACTTAACCACAGCCCACACACTATTCCTATCGATGCGATGGCCAGTTTTCCGACATCAGCCCGCTTACTGAAAATTATAGACATCTAGTTCCCTAAAAAAGTTTTTTCATAATCTTCTCATTTTTATCCTACAATACTTGAGTAAAAAATGAAATAATTATGAAAATCACGCCTCAAATATACAAAGTAATGGAGAATACTTACAAATCAGAATTTTTATGGATATTAAAGATGTGGCAGAATGGTGTTTATTCTTTATACTTATCTACTGTATTAATTCAGTAGCTTTAAGTGAGGGTGTTTTTTGTAATTAATGAATAATAATAGTAAATACTAATTGCGCTCGCAAGCGCAGTCATCTATCTATGTCTAACAAAGAAATAGTAAATTTAATTGGAGCAACTGCGGTTTTTGCTCAAACAATTTTTGCTGGAATGATTTTTGGGGTTTATCTTAGGTCTATTTATATTATGCAAGAAAAACAACAAAAAAACTCTATTCAAGAAATAATAACTGAATACGTTCCTATTAGTAACTTTCCTTCTCGTTTCTTTACATTAATTTTTATTAATCTATTTACTTGTTCGGTAATAGGCTATAACGTGAGTTCAGTAGATGTTGATTTCTGGTTTTGGGTTGCAGCTATTTTGCTGTATAATTTCAATTTAATTAGTCTCTTTACCGAGGATTTTCAAATAGCTTTCAAAGCTTTGCTCATTACTGGTTGTTTGATGGGTATAGCAATTGCAATTTCGGAGTTGCTATTAGTTTGCAAGCCAGAATTAAAGATATACCTGAGTTTAACTATAGGTTTATCAGCGGCTATAAATACATCTGTGATGCTCTACCTGCTGAAGGATTTTCTGTGTAAAGTCAAAAGTTTTATAATTTTGAGTGGTTTATCTTTTTCGGCTTTGTTAGTTGGCTGGATAGTTGAGAGATTTGTAATACTTTTTTGATGTCTGGTTTTGACTAAAATTGATTTTTAATTTTTAATCTTATATCTACAATCTATCCGACATTTCAATACTACTATCAACAGCAGAATATTCTACTTATTTATGAGATTTATTAAAAATATTGAAGTTTTGCAACAACATTGTTGTACCGGTGACTAACATCCACAATAAACCCAAACCGTTGAGTAATAGATAAACTGGTTTATAGGGTATGTCCTAAATTTCTCATGATTAAAATAATAGCACGTTATAAAATTTTCATAATTAAAGTTGATTTTCTCCGTAATTTAACTATTCTGTTTGTATTCTAAAATTACTGGCTGATTATAGTTAATTTGCCGGATATCATATACCTTATTAATTAGATCGCGATCGAAATTGACATGAAGTCATATTCAGTATTGGGAAAAAAGTTAATTTTACGAGTAACTCCATTTATGACTACTTGGATTATGGCAAGCTCACCTGCTTCAGCGGCAACTTTTGCTGCATCATTCGGGGAGTTAGCGTTTACAAATTTTAATCGAGAAAACACAGCATTTGAAGCGATTAATGATGCTAATACTTCAGCTATCACTAATAGCGATGATAGTATAGCAGATTTTCAGAACTCTTCTACAACCAACGCTGAAGCTTCTGGGGAAGAAATATTTAATGTTGCAGAAAGTATAGTATTGGGTGAAGGTTCAAGTTATGAAGCTTTGGCGGAAACTATGCCAAGATTTTTTGCTAATTTTGATGTAAGTCGTAACGATACTTTATCATTTGACTTTACAACTATTATTGATTTGGAGGCTTCGATAGATAAACCAGGAGTTGAGACTGCAAGTGCTGCTGGAGATATTGCTTTTTATCTTTTAGATACAACTGGTACTTCTCCAGAAAATCGGTTTGATTTGCTTAACTCAACACAATTAGATCCCAATCAGATTAGCCAAAATAAGATATTAGAATATTTTACCCTTGCAGCAAGTATTGATGCTTTGGGTAGAACCGATATTATCAATCACACTAAAAGTGAAAATATTGATATTAGCAGTGATTTCAGTCATTATAGTGTCGAAGTAATTAACAATTTGGGTAAAAGCCGAGCAATTAGTACTTCTATGAATGAGGGTTCTGTAGAAAGGTTTTTTGAAGACGATAGAAATATCACTTTGTTGGCGTTTAAAAATACAAAATCTAATGTTAAAGTTCCCGAATCTGGAAATAGTTTATGGTCGATTTTATTTGCAGGATTGATGAGTCTAGTTATTAAAATGATAAATATGGCTAAGAAAAATCCCGAATAATAATTATATTAATTCCCAACTCCAAACTCCAAACTCCAAACTCCAAACTCCAAACTCCAAACTCCTTATTTATTCTTTTAATCTAGGAATCAATTGAGCTAAATTACTAGGACGATTGCGAGAATCTAATTGTTCTTTAATAATATCCCATCCAGTTTTCCAAGCACCGGAGGAACCAGGTAAACAAAAGATATAAGTACCGTTAGCAACGCCAGCTAAACAGCGAGATTGAATAGTAGAGGTTTTAATTTCCTGATAAGAAATCATCCGAAATATCTCGCCAAATCCCTCAATTTCTTTATCTAATAAAGGTTTAATTGCTTCTGGAGTGCCGTCACGCCCGGTAACACCAGTACCGCCAGTTGTTAAAATTACTTGAACGGATTGATCGGCAATCCAGCGAGATATAAAAGCACGAATCTGATAGATATCATCGGGAACGATTACTTTTTCTGCTAAGTGATGACCTACTGAATTTAAATTATCTACTAGTATTTTACCAGATTTATCATCAGCTTCTGTTCGCGTATCGGAAACAGTCATTACGGCAATTTTTAAAGGAAGCAAAGATTCGTTGTTATCCATGTTCAAGTTTCGATCGGATTTGCTCAAACCTCACCACGCCACTTGCTACAACGGAGGGAACCTCCGTGCACGCCGCAGTGGCTCCTCAATCCCTCTCCGATGCTTTGGAGAGGGAAGCCGGAGGTAGGGTGAGGTTTATTTAAAACTAAAATCATCTAAATTTTATATTCTTTCTGGACAATTGGGAAAGTTTAGTTATTCCCATAAGTTTCATATCTCTCTCAATTTCATTTTTCATATTCGAGATCGCTTTTTCAACCCCTGCTTGCCCGCCAGCAGCTAATGCATACAAATACCATCTGCCACCAGAGCAGGCTTTAGCACCAATTGAGAGCGCTTTAAGAACATGAGTTCCTCTTCTGATACCACCATCACAGATTACATCAATGCGATCGCCAACGGCATCGACTATTTCTGCTAACTGGTCGAATGGCGATATACTACCATCTAATTGACGACCGCCGTGATTTGATACCATGATTGCATCGGCTCCGATATCGACTGCTTTTTTTGCGTCATCAACACTGACTACACCTTTGAGACAAAACTTTTTACCCCATTTGCGATTAATTTCTTCAGCATCTTTCCAATCCATTGATTGATCGAGCATGGTACTGAAATAATCGCCTACCGATACCGCGACATTACTTCCTTCATTAATGTGTTCTTCTAATTGCGGTAAACTAAACTTTTCACGTAATAAATAATTTAATGACCAATTAGGATGTAGAGCAAAACTAATTAAACTTTGGGGTGTGAGTTTCGGAGGTGTTGTAAATCCAGTCCATAAATCCCTTTCTCGATTTCCACCAGTAATTGTATCGACAGTTAAAGCGATCGCATCAAATTCTGCTTGTTTACACATTTCTATCATTGCATCATTTAGACCTTTGTCTTTATGGCAATAAAATTGAAACATTTTTGGTGTGGAAATTGTTTTTCCAATCTCTTGTAAACTTACCGTACCTAAACTAGAAATACCAAATAAAGTGCCATAGTTTTCTGCTGCTTTCGCAACCGCTCTTTCACCATCGTAATGAAATAATCTTTGTAATGCTGTTGGGGAACAAAACATCGGAATATCAATTTTCATTCCCATTACTTCTACAGAAGTATCTATTTCTTCAACTCCTGCCAATACATTGGGAATCAAATCGCATTTTTCGTAAGCTTCGGTGTTTCTTCTATAAGTAACTTCATCATCTGCGGCTCCATCTATATAATGAAATATCGGAGCAGGTAATCTGGTTTTAGCTAAATCTCTAAAATCTTTTGTGTTGCGGCAATCTGTGATATTTTCAAATAATTTAAAATTCATTCTATTTAAGACTTATGCAGGAATAAAGTCATAATAGTCATTGCCACGGACATTTTGCAATCCCAAAATATTAACAATCTTTACAGAATTTACGCAACTGGCACATTTATCGGCTAACTGTCACATATAGGCTATTTGCTTATAACCTTTATAAATCATTGATTACAAGCATTCACTTTAATTTTAAAGGCATGTGCCAGTTGCTATTTATTGTGGCGTTTACATAAGTCCTACTTTATTTAACTCATTTCAAACCACAATGCTAAATTCAAAAATCTGATTTGCAATTAATTTCAAACCTGGAAATACTTGAGAAACTAAAATATCTTCATTTTTAAACAATGTTCGTTGATATTCATCTCCAATCAAATTACAAATTGTAATCGTTGGCTGTTTTGGTTTACCAATATATTCCCTTCCACCAACCCCGAGATAATCCACAATCCAATATTCAGCTACACCCAATAATGCATAATCTTCTGCTTTTCTTGCATAATCGTTTTGCTGTCTTTGTACTAACAACAACTCTATGCTTCCCTCTCCGCGACTTCGGAGAGGGAAGCCGTAGGCAGGGTGAGGTTTTATATTTAAGCAAACTCAGATTATTTAAACCTGAGCAGTTTCGCTGGAAACTTCTGCTGATTGCGATAATGAATTATTCCTAATTGCACGGAACATTCC
>JBHJJJ010000128.1:0-18907 GCA_050042755.1 Rivularia sp. (in: cyanobacteria) | reverse complement strand
GTATTTTATTATACTAAGTTACTTACACAAGGTACAAATGCTAAGTGATGGAATATGAATTACCACTTTTAGAACTTTTTAATCGGCTGCGGGAGGCTGGCTTACCTCTTGGTGTAGATGAGTATAAGTTAGTTTTACGTGCGTTACAAGCAGGTTTCGGGATAGAAAATAAAGTAGCTTTAGCAAATTTATGTTGTACTTTATGGGTTAAAACATCGGAAGAAAAGCTGTTATATGACTATCATTTTGAGCGGATGATCGCTGAAGGTGCTTTTGTTTTTGCAGCAAAGTCCTCGAATACAGAAGAAACTAATCAAAGCTCTGAAAAAATAATAACTGATAAATGGACTCAAAAATTATTTAAAATCCCCGATTTGACTAGCTATTTGGTGTTAGGTAGTAGTCTCACTTTAGCTACGGGAATAATTGTATTCTTGGTGAATTCGTGGATGGATAGAAGATGTCCTAATTTCATAAGTCAGCCGATTGAATATGCAAAAGTCAATCAAGAATATAAATATAATATTGCTACTTGTAGAGATAGCGATCGCGACAAGATAAAAATCACGTCTTTGAAAAAACCCGACTGGTTGAATTTAAAAGATAACGGCGATGGAACTGCAATATTGGGTGGTACGCCAAAATTTTATGGTTATGGCATTGTCAGTTTATGGAACACCTCTGGTAAATACCTCGCAACTTTTTCACAGAAAGGAGGTATTGGTAATACAACTTTTAGTCCAGATAGAAAGTTTTTAGCTACTACTTCATATTATGTAAACAAACCTACGGATATAGTTCAGATATGGGATATTTCTTTGCAAAAACAACTCCAAAAATTTGAATATCAAGCTCGCGTTAAGAAGATTTATTTTAGTCCTGATAGTCAGTATATTGCTGCAATACTAGATAATAAAACTGTGATTGTAAGGGATATTTCAGGTAAAGATAAACCAGTATTTTTAGCTCATCAAGGAATAGTTGAAAGCGTTAGTTTTAGCCCAGATGGTCAGTTGATTGCCACTGCTTCTGGTGATGGTACGGTTCGTTTGTGGAATTTGCAAGGAGTTGAGCAAGCAGTTTTATGGAATAAAGCTAGAGTTTTAGATGCTAAATTCAGTCCAGATGGACGATAACTTGCTACTGAATCTAGTGACGAAAAGTTAACTGTATGGGATATTTCCACGAGACAAAAGCTTCGGATATTTATCAATACTGAAGACTATTGGTCTAATATTATTTTTAGCGCCGATGGAAAGCTTTTAATTAATAAATCAAATGAACAAACTGTCAGTATATGGAATATTGATTCTGGCAAGCAAATCGCCAAATTAAATCATGATGAGGTTGTTAGAAGCTTCAGATTGAGTTCTGATGGTAAGTATATTTCTACTTATGAAACAGATAGAAATTATCAGAATAAAAAAATTATATTATGGAACATTAATGGCAAATTAGTCAAGAAATTAGATTTAGATAAATTGCAGAAAGGAAAAATTTATGGACACAGTGTCACTTTGAATCCAGAGAGAAAAATTTTTGCCACTTCTACTTCACCCGATAAAGTTATTTTATGGGATATTCTCACTGAAAAGCAGTTAACAGAATTCGATCTATCTAAACATGATAAATTTGCAAACTTTGAATTTTATCCTAATTTAATTTATTTTAGCTCAAATGGTCAACTAATCGCGATTGAATCAAATAGCTCGACACAAAATGTAGTTTTGCAAGTCACCAATAGTGCAACTGGAGAAAAACGCACTCAAGAATTTAATATTAGTCTTTCCAGAGGGGAAGAGCCACCCCCTTCTTCGAGAATAAATATTGTCTATCTCACAATTGCAGGATTGGTAATTTTAATTGTGGTATCTGGGGGTTATATTACGTTTAGAAATACCGTTTCGCGTCAAGAAGATAGAGAGATTGCTAAAGAAAAGAACCAAAAAGCAACAGAAAATCCTACAGATTTACAACTACCTCCCGAAGCAACTAACCAATTAAAAGATGAGATGCAAGTTGCTAAAGCTGTACGAGAGGAAGTTAATAGAGAAAATGATAATTATCTCAGCCCTTTCCGCACCAGTAACGAGTATTTCCCCCTTACACGTCGGCAAATGAAACAAAGCTGGCGTTATTTGCGGAGATTCGTCAGGGAAGGAATACCAACTGAACTTGATATTGATGCAACTGTTAGAGAAATTTCCCGGCAAGGTGTATTGCTTAAACCGGTATTTGTACCGCGACGGGTAAATCGAACTGAGTTAATAATTCTTATCGATTGCGATGGCTCAATGGTTCCATATCATGCTTTATCTCAACGTTTGGCGGAAACAGCTTTAAATGGAGGGCGTTTGGGAAAATCAAGGGTTTACTATTTTCACAATTGCCCCAGTCAATATCTTTATAAGGATCCTAATCACCAACAAGCGATACCGATTCGGGATATTTTTGCAAAAGTAAATTCAAAAAATACCAAAGTATTAATTATTAGCGATGCTGGTGCTGCTCGTGGTGCGTTGAATCCCGAGCGTGTGGAAATCACTGCGGCTTTTTTGAATTATCTCAGTCAGAAGGTGCGGGATATTGCTTGGCTAAACCCTTTACCAAATTCGCGCTGGAGGAGTACAAGCGCTGGCGAAATAGCCAATTTAGTGCCGATGTTTGAATTGAATCGCAGGGGGTTAGATGGGGCAATTGGAGTATTACGGGGGCAGTTAATGCAGCAAGTTTAAAGTCGATTTGGAGGTTTTTTTACTCGTATTATAAGTAAGTGGATCAAATTATTTGTGTCATTGTTGACAAAGGGAAGCGGTTAATCGCTCTCAGCCTAGAAGGCTGGAGCTACAGTTACGAAGCCAACCTTCGTTGGCTAAATTCGGCGCATTTTTATAAAGAAATGGTGTAAGTATTTAAAGAATTTTATAACTAAGTAAGTCGGCACAAGTAAACAAGGGCTATGTTACAAAATCCTGGTTGGTGCCCTACACTCACTTATTATTGCGTTCATATTCACTGTACAAGCACCCTACAAGCAGAGTTTAAAGCCTTATTACCACTCACTATTCCCTATTCCCTATTCCCTATTCTCTTATCCTAATTACTATTTTCAATGCCAACCTATTTACTTATATTCCTATGGGAAACAGATTTGCGATTCGACGTATAAATTCATTTGAAAAAAGTTTTGGTAAGTCACATTTATATTTGGCTTATCATGCTGCTTTTCCTCTAGCACTAACACCGGAACTTTTATATCATTTGTGGGCTAATTTTCAACAAGATATTGACGGTGAAGCGATCGATATTCCCTGGGTAGCTGTCGGGGATATCTTACTTTCTAACTTATGTGAAGAGGTTGGAAATGAACTTTATGAAATGGATGTAGAAATACGCGGTGAATTACTACAAAGATTAAAACAAGATCCAAAATTTGGTCAAGAAAGAATTATTCAACTCTCGGATTTTCTCCTCCAATACGTACAGCAACAACTTAAAAGCGATGATATCGATATTCGAGAATTCGCCAAAGTTCAAAAATGGACGGCTTTAGCATATACTCAACCAAGTGAAGTTGCTCATCAAATAGCTCAACATTTTCAAAGCCTACAAATAGTTGCTTCCACACCAGCAGATGAAGCCGAATTTATTCGTATGGCTTCATTATTAGAAACATTTGTTGAACCTCTTGTAGAAGCGCAATTAGAGCCGCTATTAGTTTATGCTCGTGGTATGGCGAGTTTTGCTCGTGGTGATTTAGAGGATGCTACGGAGCAATTGGCTAAAGTTACAGAAAATGGCAAAGTTCATATAGCTGGTGTTGATTTAGCTATTCCGGAATCAGTTCAAGAAAACGCTGATATTTCCAGTATTCCCAAAGGACAAGATTTTAGCGGAAACAAGTTACGAGGAAAGTCATTTAAAGGGCAAGATTTAACTGGGGCTGATTTTAGTTATACGGATATTCGCAGTACAGATTTTTCCGATGCCAAACTTATTGGAGCTAATTTTAGCAATGCTGTGATGGGTTAACAACGTCGCTGGGCAATAGTATTGATATTATATGCTTTTTTGTTGTCTTTATTGGCTGGTGTTGGTTCTTCGCTAATCGGTTCATTTTTAGGTTTATTTACTACTTCAGTATCAGGTTTACCTACATTATCAAATAATCGATTTGGAATTTATTATTTTACCTTAATCACATGCTTCTTAGGATTATTTGTATTTATTGCTGCATATCTAGTTCATATTCGTAAAAGAAAAAGGGCAATATTAATATCTATAACTTCATTCTTGTGTTTAGCTCCTACTTGTGTAGCTACAGCACCTATAGTTATTAGTTATTCGGAAAGAAAGTCATTGTTTGTAAGTGGAATTAGTACCGAATTAATCATTTTTGCGAGTAGTTATATCGGTTGTATTATATTTGCTGTTATATGTTTTCTGACTCTTGGTAGAGGTATTAGAGCATTTTGGGGTACTGCTGCACTGGCTATCGGTAGCACTTATTACTGGGGTTTTACTGTATCCACCAGCTTATCTAATTTCTCAAGCACTCAACAAACATTTGCACAAACATATAGCTTTTGGATAGCTGCACTTGCTGTAATTTTAGTTGCAGTAATAACGTTTATTAGTTTTGCAAATCGAAACAGCCAGCGACGTTTTATACTGATAACAAGTATAAGTATTGCTCTGGTAACCGTCCCAAATATTGGTCAAACTTTGGGTGGAGCTATGGGAGTAATAGCTATATCTTGGAGTGCGATCGCATTAGTTTCCACATTAGCATCAATTAGCTTTGCTGCTAAAACTAAAACTTTAAAGCAAGCCTTAATTGTCTCAGTAGCTTTTATTTTATTTATTTCACTAATTACAGGTGGTTTCTTATTGTTGATCGGTATTCCATCTAGTGGTAGGTTTGCTTGGCTATTGGTAGTTGCTGTTTTTACTATACCCGGGAATGTAGTTTCAATTTTATCAGGAATAGCTGCTTTACGTAGCTCCATGATTACTACTGTTGCGATGTATATTACTTGGGCTTTATATCTAGCACCAGTGGCTTCAAGAGAAGCACTTCTACCCGCTATTTGGGCTGAGGGTTTGACGGGTGTATTTGCTATATTTTTATTTGTGGCTTTGGCTTGGGCAATGATTATAACGATGGCAGTTGCGATCGCATTTGTTTGGGTTGATGCTCAAAATTTTGCAATTGCTGTAATTTGGGTTGTTGCGATCGCTAGCTGTGCGGGTATAATCTTGACTCTAAGCCTTGTTGATGGTAATGATAATTATTTGATTTTATCAAATATAGGTGCAGCTACTGTATTTATTTCAGTAACTGGACAATGTATTTATATTGCTTGGTTGGCTCTGATTCAAAAAGATACAAAGTTTGCTTTTATCCGATTTTTTGCGATTTCTTTCGCTGCTAGAGGTGGTACAAGTTTTCGTAATGCCGATTTAAGTAAAGCTAATTTCGATGGAGCTATTTTGAAAAGCGCTGATTTTAGAGAAGCAAACCTGACTCACACATCTTGGTTGAAAGCGCAAAAACTCAGTTGTGCTTGTGTTGAAAATAGTTATCTTCAGTATCCCGAAGTGCAAAAGTTGGCAATTACAGGAGAAATACAAAATCAAAATTTCGATAATTTGAATTTACAAGGTATTAACTTACGGGAAGCTAATCTTGTAGATGTCAGTTTTATTGGAGCAAACTTAAGCCAAGCTAACTTACGAGGTGCTAATTTATCGCGAGCAAGACTCATCGATATTTATTTAGAAGCCACAGATTTAACTGGTGCTTGTTTAACTGGCGCTTATATTCAAAATTTAAAAATATCAAATAAAAGTAAATTCGATATTATTAGTTGTCAGTATTGTTTTTGGCGATTACCAACTCATGATGAAACAGATCCATTACGTTTTCCAGAGGATTATCATAAAACGTTTGCTCCAGGAGAATTTACGGAAATAATTAAAAAACATCGAAAATTGAATCCTGAATTTCTTTTTCAAAGGCAAGTTGAAGCAGAAAGAAACACAGTTAGATGAAAACTTTATTTATGCCCTATTGTACTAGTAGTCTGTCCCATTAATTATTATGAGTGTAGAGACGTAGCAATGCTACGTCTCCCGACGTTTGAAAGAAAACGAACCCGTCAAAATTAATGGGACAAAAGACTATTAAGTACGTACGACTATATTCAAAATAATTTATATTTATAGGAGAAAATGATGACAAACGATCGGCAATATAAACTTGATAGTTTACAAAAATTATATAACCAATTAAATCGGAAAATACTGTATCTACGAAATTCTAAAATAACTGCGATCGATCCAAATGCAATTTTTAGTATTGATACACAATTAGAAGAATTACAAGCAGAAGTAGAAAAAGTAAAGCTTGAAATTGAACAGTTAGAAAAGGCTCCGGGAGAAACACAACAATTACAAGATACAACAGCAAATATTTCTATTCCTTTAACCAATATTCTCCATCTTTCCGATTTACATTTCGGTACTACTGATGATGCTTATAATTGGTACGATACTCTCGCACAAGATTTACATTACGAATTACGATGCGATCAACTCGAAGCTGTAATTTTATCGGGTGATATAGCAAATAAATCCACACCAGAAGAATACTTTGCTGCAAAACAATTTATTAATGATTTAGGGAATGAATTTCAATTAGAACCGCATCAAGTTATCATAGTTCCTGGAAATCACGATCTAAATTGGGGAATTTCTGAAACAGCTTATAGTTTACAACGACGTAAAGAATATACAGGCTTACTTGACGAAAATCATATTATTGATTAAGGTGATGATATTGAAGTTTTAAATTCTGAAAAATATCAACAGCGCTTTACTCACTTTAGTAATTTTTATCAAGAGATTAAAGGCGAAATTTATCCGATTGAATACGAAAAACAAGGAACTTTACATCATTTACCTGAACAAAATTTACTCATATTAGGATTAAATTCAGCTTGGCAATTAGATCATCATTATCGAACTAGGGCTGGAATTCATCCCCGGGCTATTTCTAATGCTCTTAAACTAATTCGTCAAAATCCAAATTACCAAAATTGTCTTAAAATAGCAGTTTGGCATCATCCTTTAAATAGTCCTTATGAAGATCGTATCAAAGATACTGGTTTTATAGAAAGATTAGCACAAGCTGGTTTCCGGTTTGCTATTCACGGACATATTCATAAAGCCGAAAATAGCCTTTATCGTTATGATTTGAGTACAACGGGACGTAAATTAGATATTATTTGTGCGGGGACATTTGGAGCACCGATTCGGGAATGGGTTCCTGGTTATCCTTTACAATATAATTTGTTGACATTATCGG
Source organism: Rivularia sp. (in: cyanobacteria) (assembly GCA_050042755.1). Lineage (GTDB taxonomy): Bacteria > Cyanobacteriota > Cyanobacteriia > Cyanobacteriales > Nostocaceae > Rivularia. The sequence goes on along the minus strand of JBHJJJ010000128.1, from coordinate 11,538 downwards.
ATAATAAATTAACAGTTAAAACTCGCCGTCGTGAAGAATTAAATGGTGCTTGGAAACCTGATGCACGTTGGTTGATGGGAGCAGGAGAAAATCCTTTACCGTATTATGAAATTTATGATTTGGTTTGAATTGTAGAGACGCGATATATCGCGTCTCTACAAATCGGATTAATTTTTTATCAACCGTGTTTTAGTGCATTATATTGAATTAAAATTTCCGGCTCTTCAAGCATACTTTCAATGTCGCTACTAAAGATTTTGTGATTTTCTAAATTATTTTGCTGAAGCTTAAAGAATGATTCAGAATCTTGATTTACAAACTTGTTCATGTCTGACTCTAGATTGAAAGTTGTAGTATTATCAAAATCCAAACTTGTACTAAAACTTTGATTTAAATATTCAGCATCATAATTTGATTCAAAACTACTAGTTTCAACTGAAGGAACTAATTTCAATTTTATAGTTACAGTTTGTTTACTATTACTTGATGTCTCTTCAAGAGTTTGGCGTATCAGTTTACTATCAAAGCTAGGATTGGCACTCAACATTAAAGCTACTACCCCCGAAATGTGAGGAGTTGCCATAGATGTGCCGCTATAAAAATCATATTTATTATCTGGCAGCGTAGAATATATATCGACTCCTGGAGCGGTAACATATGTTAGGGATTCTGAGCCTGCACGGTTAGAAAAATCGGCCATATTTTGATTGTTATCTACAGCCCCAACGGCAATTCCATATTCGTCTGCATAACGAGCTGGATAAGAGGGTTTTCCCTCACCATTATTTCCTGCTGCCATGACTACGGTTACTCCTCTATCGCTAGCGTATTCTATGGCTGCTTCTATCTTCGGGCTAGGAAATGAGCCAGCTAAGGAGAGATTAATTACATCTGCTCCATTATCCACTGCATAGTAAATTCCGTTACTAACGGAATTATTAGAGCCAGAGCCAAAATCATCTAAAACTTTAACTGGCATTATTTGAGCATCGTAAGCAATACCAGTAACACCAAAATCATTTTTCGTACCGGCGATAGTACCAGAAATGTGGGTACCATGTCCGTTTACATCCATAGTATTGTTGTTATTACCATCAAAGTTCCAACCATAGTAATCGTCTGTGTAACCATTACCATCATCATCTATACCGTTATTGGCAATCTCGCCATTATTAGTCCAAATATTATTGTTTAAATCGTTGTGATTGTAATCGACACCAGTATCCAATACCGCCACTACAACACCTTCGCCGGTATATCCTTGTGCCCATGCTTCTGGCGCATTTACAGCGTCAGCACCTGAATATTTAGCTCCTTTATCGGCAACATCTGCAAAGGTGTCTTCCCCAATAACTTTCGCTACGGCTTCTGCTGCATTTATTAAACCATAGCCATTTTCTGAATTGTATGATTGATTAGAAGTCGCGTTATTATCTACTTCCCAAGTATAGTAATCTTGAGCCGAGTAATTTGTTTGGGAAGTAGTTTCAGAAGTTAATTGAATATTATTATCTACAACAGTGACGTTGGAATTATTCGGATTCGATTCAGGAGTATTAACAATTGAATTATCTGTATCAGAGTAAGAACTGCTATTATTCAATAGGCTAATATTATTTTGTGTTTGATTGTAATTCAACTCGTCTATCGAGGCGATGGCAGCAATATCCTGTCCTGATTCGGGGAATAAACTACTATCACTCAAGTTATTCTGCATATAGTTTTACCTAGATTAATCTTTATTTTGATGGCAGTATTAATGATGAAAGTGTGTGAAAACTAATTCAGTTTCTCAACTGAGAAAATATACTGGTTAAACATAATTACAATGAAATACAAGTTCAAAATGCAAATGATTTGACAAGAAAATATCTTTTGTTTAAGTTCTTTAATATAAACAAAAAAAAGTGTAAAATCATCTATTTTTTTAACAATTATTAATTATAAAAATGTCTTTTATAAACTTTTTCAGTGGTTAAATTTGTTTATGAGTTTATATTTTTTGAGTAATAGTAATTCTGTATGAGGTTGAGTATCAAGTGGGATCGTTTCTCTATGGAAGATTCCCGATGATTCAATGTCGGATTTGAGGCTGAATGTCAAGGGTTATATAATATCTTTAACGCAGAGGAGCGCAAAGGTAAACGCGGAGGATCGCGAAGTTTTTCAACGATCTATTTTTAAAGTCTCTCACGAGTAGAGGGGAGAGGTACTCTATGAGAATGGGGTTAATATCAATTCCTTTTATCAAAGTTCAGAAAAGTATCGATTTCTGCTTTTAACCATCTCTCTTCATTAGGGGTTAGATTAAACTTGATGGAATTAAATGTTTCTCTGAATAGATTTTCTGATAATTTTCCTTCAATTCTCTGAAACTGCTGAAACCATAACCATCGTTGATAACAAAATTTTTGTTGAGAATTATATTTTGAAATAGTCAGTTTGATGCGCGATAGGGGAGTAATTATGGAAGTATTTAATATCTTTAATCCTATAAATACATAAAAGAAAAATAAACAAAAAAAACCTAATAAACCTGGTATCATATTTGAGCCATAAAAATTTTGAAATATTGCAATAAATGTTAGTAATAATAATCCATTCCCGAGCAAGATAAGCGTTGCTAAAATTAACTTGTAATAATTACTAAATTTTCCTGGGGGAATCTCTATATGTAATTCTTTTTGATTATAATGCAAGTTGATAGGAGTGTCTTTTGGTCTGTGGGTTTTTTGAGTAGGATAGTTATGCAGCGATTCTTTACCCTGTAAGGAGGCTAATGCAATTTCAGCATTAGGAAATCTCTCTTGTGCGATGGGTTGGAGGATTTTTTCTAACCAATTTGCAAAGCTTTTAGATAAGCTAATTTGAGAACTAAAATCGATTTTTAAGTTTTTTTGCGGTAAATCAGTGGGAAATTTTCTAGTAAGTAAATGTAGTAATGTTGTTCCTAAACCGTACAAATCTGTGGCTGGTAAGGCTTTACCGCGAAATTGTTCTGGTGCCATATAGCCGAATGTTCCGACTACAGTACTTCCTCCTGTAATGGTATTGTGATAGCTATCGGCAACTGCACCGAAGTCTACTAAGAAAACTTTGCAATTATTGCTGCGAATAATATTTTGCGGTTTGATATCTCTATGAATAATTGGCGGTGAAAATGAATGTAAATAGATTAATATATCTAAGATTTGAATCGCTATATGTTTAACTTCTGACTCATGAGGATGCCAGCCATTTTCCAGAAGTTGAAGAAGAGATGTACCTGGTGCTAGTTGCTGAGCAATATAAAAGGAAGTATGATTATCTCGTTTTATGTGAAAATAGTCTAAATAACCAGGAATTGCCGGGTGATTTAATTGAGAGAGAATCTGACTTTCTCTTTCAAATAGTTCTATTTTTTTCCAATCAGTCATCCGATGTAGAGATAACACTTTTAAAGCTAAAGTTTTTCCATTTTCTAGGTTTACAGCAACGTAAGTAATACCTATTCCACCTTGTTCTAAGGTATCTAAAATACGATACTTCCGATTAATTGTTTCTCCTGCTTGATGTAGTAATTCCATATTCTTATTTTTAGTTATTTAGTGGCATTGTTGAGAAGTATTGTTTCCATTAATTCTCGATCGCGATTTTTTGTGGCAATATTTAATACTGTATTACCGTGAGAATCTTGAGCATTTACATCTGCTCCTAATTCAATGAGCAATTTAACTAAATCTGTGACACTACTTGCTGCTGCTATATGTAATGGTGTTAAACTGTTGTTATCTTTAAGATTAATTTTTGCACCGGATTCCACTAAATATCTGACACTATTTTTGATATCTTGATTTCCTTTGTACCAATATATTGCTGTATGTAGGGGTGTCTCACCGATGTTATCTCTAGCATTAATATCTGCTCCTAACTTAACAAGTAATTGTGTCTGGTTGCTATGTCTACGAAGGGATTTATGTAGGGGTGTTTCACCATTATTATTTTTCGCGTTAATATCTGCTCCAGATTTTACTAAAAGTTGAATAATATCATTATTTTTATTAGTATTCATCCCGGCGATATGTAGCGGTGTTTCACCATCTTTATCTTTAGCGTTGACATTTGCTCCATTCTCAATCAGTAATTGAATTATAGATATATTGCTAAATCCTTTCGCTGCTAACATTAAGGGTGTTTTAGCATTTGATGTGGCTCTTTCATCAATTTTGGCTCCTTTTTGAATTAAATATTCAACTATATATTTATGATGTTCTTTTGCTCCTAAGTGTAATGGGGTATATCCACGATTATTTTTGATATCAATATTCGCTCCTTTATCAACTAGCAATTTGACAATGTTAAGCCTCCTTTTTTCATTTTTATATTTAAATTTTATTCTATTATTAATTAAATATTTAATGCCTAAATAATCACTATTTTTTTGATTAATTTGAGATATCAAATGTAAGGGAGTGTTACCAAATTTATCTTTAGCATTAACATTTGCTTGATGAGATAAAAGAACTCCTACAATTTCTTTTTGATAATTTATTGTTGCATAATGTAATGGAGTCTGATTTTCAAAATTTATTCTGTTAACGTCAGCACCTTTTGCAATTAAAAATTGTGCCCAATCGACAGAATTTATGCCGTGTAATGCACTATCCGGATTCGCTCCTTTAGATATAAGAAATTCTGCTGTCGATTGAGAATTCTGTTCAATTGCACAAACTAATAAACTCTTGAAATTCTTATCTTGAGAATTTCGAGCAAAATCTAGATTGGGATTGCCTCCTTGGTTGATATAATCTCTTATCTCATCAACATTGGAGCAGATGCTTATCTCAGGGGTAAAACCGAGTTTATCTAAAATAGTCCATTTGTAATGATGAAAAATACTGACTGTGAAAACTGTTGCGAAAGCGAAACCTATTACAGCTTTAAATAACATGGGTTTTTTCGGTGCTGTAATTATCTTTCGTTTACCAGACAATACCTCTAAAGCTATTTTCGCTGAAGAAAAACGTTCATCCAAGTCTGGAGAGAGCATTATTTCTAACCAGTCTGCAAAATCCTCTGATACCCTTACCCATGAGCGAAAGTCGATTTTTAAACCATCTGTAGGGAAGTCTGCGGCTTCTCGATGTGTCAGGAGAAACAATAAGGTTGCTGCTAAACCATATAAGTCTGTCGCGGGTACGGCTTTTCCTTGAAATTGCTCTGGTGCCATATAACCGTAAGTTCCTACTACCGTACTACCACTGATTGCAGTGCTATAGTAAGTATCTTTTACCGCACCAAAGTCTACTAGAAATATTTTTCCGTCTCGATTGTGAATAATATTTTGTGGTTTTATATCTCGGTGAATAACTGGAGGCTTGAGGGAGTGCAGGTAAATTAAAATTTCTAAGATTTGTGTGGCGATATTTCGCACTTGTTTCTCGTTAGTGCGCCAATTATTTTTGACAAGAAAAGCTAAAGAGTTACCTGGTGCGAGTTGCTGAGCGATATAAAAATTATGTTCATTCTTTGTATTAGTATCGAAGTATTGTAAATAGCGAGGAATTGCCGGATGATTTAGTTGAGAAAGAATTTTCGCTTCTCTCTCAAATAATTCCATTGCTTTCCAATGATTAATTCGATGTAGGGATAATGCTTTTAAAGCAACGGTTTGATGGTTTTGTAAATCGAGAGCGAGATAGGTTATTCCACTTCCACCTTCTCCCAAAGTTTTCATGATACGATACCTTTGAGCAATTATACTGTTTGGCTGATGTAGCGGTTGCATAACTATTAAAGTCTCAGGGCAAGTTGAATTCTAGTGGTTTTCGATTAAATACTGTCTAATCTCAGGTTCCCTTAACTACTTATAAATAAAATATGTTTGTAGTTGCGCTTTAGGGCTTTTCTCTTTGTATTGAGCGAAGACGGCGCAACTACCAGCCTTTTTATAAGTATTCATCCGAACTAGATATAAAATTAGCGCATATAGCAATCCGATTTGATGAATAAAATTATTCGTTGAGGCAGGGAATACTCCCTTCACTGCTTTATGAGGAGAAGAAGCTTAGTTAACGCTGTATGACATTAAGCTCTTAATTTTTAAGTTTATCTCAGAATGCTTTGTGATTGCATCATATCATTATTTTATTTTTATAAAAGCTTATTTTGTAGATTCTATATTCTATTTTTAAATACGTAAAAATAATTTTTAACTATTGAAAATGTATTTATGTGTATAACCGCGTAAATAACAAACCTAGTTCACTTGTGCGCAATATTACCAAAACGATGGCAAAAACGATCGCACTACAGATTATAGATACACTTAATTGAACAAAATCAAATATTAATCCTTCCGGTTGCCAAATTCTGACAATTCCCCAACTTGTAATACCGATTCTGTATGAGGCTGCGCTTAATCGCTCTCACTCTCAAAGAGTGGAGCTACAGTTACTAAGCCCACGGAGGTGGGCTAAACCCCGGCGCATCTTTATAAATATTTGGTATAACCCTAGCTATACAAGTGGTAAGTGCACTTCCTGCTATTAAACTTAAAATTGCTAAACTCCATTCACGCCAAGCTAAACCGCTGAGTTGAGGATTTGACACTCCCCATGGAAGCGAATACTCCAAAGGTTTAAATAAGCTGCTACGCACTTAATTTGGATAATTCTAGGGAGCAAGATGCTCCCACTACAATACTTTCTTTTTTAGCTTTATATAATTTAGCTGCACACCAGCTTAATTCCATTAAATCTAAACTTATATCTCCCAACTTCCGCAATTGAGGAATACACAAATCTAAATTTATTTTTCGGAAACCACCACCTTATTTTGCTTGTAAATCTAAAATCTGCTCTTGTATAACTTCACCTTCTATCGTTACTGTTTCCACTGCACCAATAAATACAGGTGCGGCTACACCTACTAAATCCGCCGTAACAGCGGATTACGGATAATCAACCTTTTTAGCCTGCCTTCACAGACTTTAGTAATCGGGCTTTTAGGGTTGGAAAACACGCCCTACTCTTTTCTCTAGGGTTTGATTTTAATCTCTAAGCTGTTTCACCCAATTAATCACTGTATTATGAGAAATCCCCGTTTTTTTCTCAATCCCTCGAAAACTCATTCCTTCTCTATACAAATCTAAGCATCGCTGCTTTACTTCCTCTGGATAACCTTTTGGCGAATAAGTCTCTAAAAACTGTTTTCCACATTCTTTGCAAATATACCGCTGTTTGCGATCGCGATGACCATTTTTAGATATGTTTTGCGAGCCACATTGCGGACATTTTTGGTTTTCTCTCTCTTTTCTATCATCCTTTACTTGTGCAATATTCATCATCTGATGATTGTGCATAACTTCATCCCCAACATGAGGATGTAGATAAGCTCTCAATAAGTGTTTGATTTCAGAAATAATTTTTAAGCGATAGCTATGATCACTACGTAAAGCAAGTAGTAATAATGCATTACCCGATTGCGTACATACCTCAGCTATTAAATGACACTTTTGAGGAGTCAAACTGGGATTGCGTAAGGAAAGCACTTTTGCAAGCCCTTTAACAAATTCTTGAGTAAAGCTTTCGTCAATAGATTTAAAAATAGTAGAATTTGTGAAATATTGAATGAACATAACTTTGGGAGCGGGATTTTCAAAGAATTTCAGGCACTTTTCCACCATTTGCTCGATAAACTCTTCTAAAGGTAGTTGAGCTATTTCTGAAGCAAACATTTGGCTACCTAAAATACGCCCTTGTTGGATATGACGTAATTCCAAGGCGTGAAAAATCGCTAATTTATCGGGGAAAAATTGATAAAGGGAACCAATTGCGGTATTGGCACGAGCTGCAATGTCATGAGTTGTGGCAGCATCAAAACCCATCTCCAAAAATACTTCTGCTGCTGTATCTAATATTTTATTGACGCGCTCTTGACTGCGCTTTTGCTTTGGTTGACGGCGCATTGATAGTTTTTCGTCTGTCATTATTTTCTAATTTACTCTTGACGGGCACCCGACGGGTTCCCTTAAAAGTTTTTTAAAGAAAAAATTTTTAAGGGAACCCTTGACAAACATGAAACATTTGTCATATTTTTAATTCAGCGAAACATGAATAATTAATCACCTTTTTCGGCGTTGCTGAATCAAAATATGAAAACGTGATTTCACATTGAAAAAGACGTAGCATTGCTACGTCTCTACATAAGTTTCACATTTACTACAAAGTGTAGGTAGATATAATTCATATCGAGGTAGGCAACGCCCGTTTTTCGGTACTTAGAGGAATTCTAAAAGTACCCCATCTTAAGGCAGCAATGTAGGGAGTAAAAATATGAAACCGATTTTACCAGGTGCACCTTGGTTAATAGCTCACAAGTCGATGTTGGGAGTAAATAAGCCGCATAAAATCACTTTAAACGGTAAGGATTATGTGATTTGGCAAAGTCATAAAGGAGAAGTCTTTGGGCTAGATAATATTTGTCCACATATGCAAGCTCCTTTATCGAATGGGTGGGTTTGTAAAGAAAGAAATACGATTGCTTGTCCTTTTCATGCTTTAGAATTTGATGGGAAAGGTAGACTTTATCAAGATGGGAAGTTTAACAATCAACCTTTAGCTGAATCTCTGAAATTGGAAGTTATCGGTGATTATATTTGGACTTATGGTGGATTTGAGCCAAAACAAGAAATTCCAGAATTGCATCAAAAAATTGCTTCGGAATATGATTTTTTGGGTGTTACAGGGGAAAAGAATATTCGAGGTGATTTCTTAAATAATCTCCTGATTATGTATGATTTTAATCATCAAAATGGAACTCACCGCGACTTATTCCAAATAGTCGCAAATAAAGTCACAGCTTCCGAAAAAGAGGGATATCATCTCAAAGTTAAACAAGAATCAACAAGAGCAAATAATAGCTTAAAAGAAATCGTTGGTAATCCTGTTTTGATGACTGTACCCAGAATCTTGAAGACTACCGTAGAATACGTCTTTCCTTCAACTATTATCTTATATGGAAAAGCTGGATTTGGTACTTTTGTACAGGTAGCATCTCTTTATCCAGAGACAGAGGAAAAAACAAAGATTTTTATTGCTGTATTTACTCAATTTCAATATCCATTTTTAAAAGGATTACTGAAAAAATCCCTACTCAAAGCTATAGATATCGTTGTAGAGCAAGATACAACCGCTGTCGAAAATCTATATCCTCGACAAAAGCCTAAAATTAAACTCCCCAATGAAGAAATTATGTTTTATGCAGAAAAACTTTACCAAGACTGGTAAGAAAATTTTAGATTGTAAAGTAAGCAATTGATAATTCGGCGTTGCTGATTGAAAGTATGAATATGTCTAAACTAAAAGCGCAAAACCCTATAAAAACGTTGTTCAATAATGCTAAGATTTTAAATTCATACCTGGATTCAGTAACACCGAAAAATTTATAATCCTCTGCGTTACTCTGCGCTTTACTCTGCGCCCCTTTGCGTTTATTCATCATATCTTTAATTGAAACTCAAAATACTTTGGAGATAATATTGTTTCCAAATATCTAATTAACTCTTCGCCGAAATAATCTTAATAATCCAATTCCGCTAGTACAACTTGATAAAATACTAGTTGTTAGAACTGAAATGACAAAACTAACAGTCCAAGCATCCTCTGGATTCCAGACTATTTTTAACACAGAATAGCTAATATAACCTGTAAAAGCTCCTGAAAAAATGCCGATAGAAATGCCTACTAAATATAGTATCAACCATGCCCAAGAATTTTTGATTTGTTGACGTATGATTAACCATTTAACAATAGATGTGCCTGCGATTGCTCCAATTACAGCACCTAAGGATCTTCCCTCATAACCAGGATACAATATTCTCCCTGCAAAAGTTCCTATAAATAAACCTAAGAGAAAAGCAAGTAAAGTTTCTATAAAAGACCAAAAATTAAACGCGATTCGCCTCTTTAATACCAACCACTGCATAATTTCCACAGGCACTAAAGTAATAATTCCTGCTAACATTGCGTAGCGATAATCCTCATTCTGACCAAAAAAAGATTCTGCCGCTCCAATAAAAATACTACGTATAAATAAACCAATACCGATACTGACAATATTCGATAACATCCATTGGTAGAAAAAACCAGCATTAATACTTGATGGTGGAATTAGTGGAGGATCGGCTTGAGTTGTTTGCAGTGGACTAATAACGGTAGAATTCGCAGATTGATTAGTATTGAGTTGTATAGCACTTTGAAGCGTGGGTAAATATGAAATTGGCTTCATCTGCGATAACCGTTGTAAAATGTCTTCAGTATTGGCAGGGCGTTGAGAGGGCGCATGGGCCATCATCTCGTCGAGCAAATCTGCAAATTGCGACGACATTCTCGGTACTGCATGCCGCCAAATTAACTCAGTAGTTTGGGGATTATAAAATTGATTTGGATCTTTTGCAGTAAGTAAATAAACAAACGTGCGTCCTAAAGCAAAAAAATCAGATTGTTGGATAGCTTGACCATTAATTTGTTCTGGTGGCGTATATCCAGGGGAAACTACCCCCGTTACCTGTCCTTGAGCTTGGGCTTGCCAGTAAGTATCTGTAACTACTCGCGCTGTACCAAAATCAACCAGTGCTAAACCACCATCAGATCGTAGCATGATATTAGGAGGTTTGATATCGCGATGAAAAAAATTGCGATCGTGAACCTGTTGTAAAATAACTGTCAATTCTTGCAACCACTGCATCGCCATTTTTTCATCAATTGGACGATATTGGCGCTGTTTCATATACTCATACAAATCCATCCCCTCAATTTTCTCCATTACCAAACAGTGCAAAGCTTCATGACTGTTGCGGGGATGATAAACAAAATAACCGTCAGCTTCAACGTGAGGAATTCCCGGATAATTTAACTGAGATAAAACTTCTGCTTCCCGTTGAAATAATTCAATTGCCTTAGGAAAACTATTATGGAGAACCTTGAGGACTTTTAGGTTGTTGTCGCGTTCCCTAATTTCATAAGTCTTACCAAAACCTCCACCTCCCAAATATTTTACTACCTTATAACCTCCTTGTAGCAGTAATTCCGAACCACAGCTTTGACAAAACAGGATATTGTCAGGATTTTGGGGTTTTGAACAATGGGGATTTATACAAAGACTCATGATAAATGGGAATTAAGCAATTAGCATAGGGCATGGGATTGACGGGCATCCTTAAAAAGTTATTTCTTTAAAAACACTTTTAAGGGAACCCTTGACAAGGGTATTATTACCCAAATGTTAGCCTTAAGGAATAACTTCTACTAATGTACCTACTTTTACAACTTTGTATAATTCATCTACATCTTTATTCTTTAACGAGGGACAACCCAAAGTCCAATTTTGTTGTTTATCTATCATTCCATCACTTCCTTCGGGTACCCCATGAATACCAACTTCACCACCAATGGAATTTAACCAAGAGATTTTACCTTGGCTTTTAGCTTGAAGATGCTTTCTCCAAGATGCAGCATTGGGATAATCTAACCATATAAATTTCGACCATGAAGGATG
>JBHJJJ010000127.1:0-28730 GCA_050042755.1 Rivularia sp. (in: cyanobacteria) | reverse complement strand
AAGTGACAGCTGGAACAAGGATAAGGGGTTTGGGAATTACTGGAGGTAGTAAGGTCTGGCAACTCGACAGAGTAATTAGGCAATAGTGATATTACGTTGATCGATCTTTGGTTTTCGAATATTGGATTTGTTTATTGATAGCCACATAGTTAAGTGGTTGTGGTTGGTGTTTAGTTGTAATTGGTTAGTAGTAAGTGGTTAGTGGTTAGTGGTTGGTGGTTAGTGGTTAGTTGTTAGTGGTTAGTTGTTGGTGGTTAGTGGTTTTGAATTATTTGTTCTACCCCCTCTACCCCCTCTTCCCCACGCCACTTCCTACAACGGAGGAAACCTCCGCAACGGAGTGGCTCCTCTACCCCCTCTCTCTGACAATGAATTGGAGAATATGAATAATCGCCGACTAAATAAGTAGTTGCAAAAACCCGGTTTTGTAAAAAAACCGGGTTTGGGATCCGACAGCACAATTACTAATTACGAAGAAACCGCCATTTGATTTGCAGGTAACTGGGTATATTCAGCAACAATTTTACGAAATTGTTCGCCTTCTATTGTTTCTTGTTCAATCAATAAATCAACAAGACGATCTAATAATGGACGGTGTTTGCTCATAATTTGACGTGCTTCTTGATAGCAGGAAAGAGCAATTTCTCGGACTTTTTTATCAATTTTGATCGCCATGTCTTCGGAATAATCGTTCCGATTCCCCAAATCTCTACCTAAGAATACATCTTGATTCTGACTTTCTAAGGCTACCAATCCTAAATCTGACATCCCGTACATCGTCACCATTTTCCGAGCCAGATTAGTAACCATCTTCAAATCGTTACTAGCACCACCTGTAACTTCTTTTTCCCCAAAGACTTCGGCTTCTGATGCCCTTCCTCCCAAAGTCATGGTAATATTATCTTTCATCCAAGCTCTACTATAAAGACCGCTATCAATCATCTCTTCGTTGGGTGTTTGCTGGGAAAAACCACCAATTCCACCACTCCGAGGAATAATTGTCACTTTATTTAACGGATCTGCATGTTCTAAAAGTGTCGCTAGTAAAGCATGTCCGACTTCATGATAAGCAATTAACCGCTTTTTCTTACTATCTAATAACGGATTAAGAGTTAATCCGATAGTTAACCTGTCAATCGCATCGTCAATTTCTGTCTGGGTAATAGCTTCCTTACGCCTTCTCGCAGTAAGAATCGCTGCTTCATTAAGAAGGTTTGCTAAATCCGCTCCGGTAAAACCGGGGGTACGACGAGCAACTACTTCCAAAGAAACTGAGGGATCGACTTTCTTATTGCGAGCGTGAACTTGTAAAATCGATAAACGACCTTTACGATCTGGTGCATCAACAATCACCAGTCTGTCAAAACGTCCCGGACGTAAAAGTGCTGCATCCAGTACGTCAGGACGGTTTGTCGCCGCAATAATAATAATACCGTTGTTACCTTCAAAACCATCCATCTCTGTAAGTAGTTGGTTCAAGGTTTGCTCGCGCTCATCATTACCACCACCGATACCAGCACCACGCTGTCTACCCACAGCGTCTATTTCATCGATGAATATCAAACAAGGTGCATTTTCTTTTGCTTTCTTAAATAAATCGCGAACCCTCGAAGCACCTACACCCACAAACATTTCCACAAATTCGGAACCGGAAATACTAAAGAAAGGTACTCCTGCTTCTCCAGCAATTGCTTTTGCTAGTAAAGTTTTACCTGTTCCAGGAGGCCCTACTAATAATACACCTTTGGGAATGCGTGCGCCGACAGCAGTAAATTTTTCTGGCTGCTTGAGGAAAGTGACAACTTCACCAAGTTCCTCCTTGGCTTCTTCTATCCCTGCCACATCATCAAATTTTACCCCAGTTCTTGCTTCTATCTGAAAACGAGCTTTAGATTTACCAAAATTCATCGCTTGAGAAGAAGTATTGGCAGTGCGACGCAAAAACAGCAGCATCAAGGCAACTAAGGGCAAAATCCACATGAGATTCATCAACAACCCTACAGCTACTCTGCTGTTTTCAGAAGAAACCTCTTCAAAATCAACTTTATTATCTTTGAGTTTTTTAATTAACTCCGGGTTTTGTTCTAACAGCTTGACTCTTATCGGCTTATCCGATTCTCCTTCCGCCAAATATACCGTAGCTACCTGCTCGGCTTCATCAAGCTCTAATCGCTCAACTTCACCCGCTTCAATCTTCTCAATCAAATCGCCATAAGTAAAGGGATTGCTTTCCTCTTTTTGCTGCGCCAAGGCTGGCGTACCCCCAAAAGCCCCTGACAACATCAAACTGGCTGCTACTAACCCACTAAAAGCTTTACGCTTGAGGGCCGATCTCTTTAACACCTTTTGCTCAAATTTTCTCATAGATAGTTACCCTTTGTCTGTTGCCTTAAGGTGGGGCTAATTTTAATGGCTGTAGTTTGTTTCAATAATAAAAGTGTAGCTTCTACAAAAAAAATACATTCCCCATTTTTTTTCATCTGATTACTAAGTTTTCAGGACGCATATTTCAATTTTTGACAATTAACATCTCTTATAGTATCTATTTTTACATATTTTCCAGAGTCACTGCCTCAACATCACTAAGTTGTTCTAAAAACAAGAGCCTACCGCAAAGCGCTAGTTAAAAGTCAAAAGTTAGTGCATAATCATAATGACTTCGTTTTGATTTTAGCAAAAATACTATATTTGGTATGCTCGCTGACGGACACCCTGCCAAATTTTTTTAGGATAAAAAAAATTTGGCAGGGAACCCTTGAGAGAAATAAAGATTAAAATGTAAATCAAGATTATTTTTGAAACTAATTTTGAACGTGTATAAATTGTCAGAACAAAAAAAGATAAAACAATTGAATTATCGCCCTCGTTTGGCATTAACTTTAGGCGATCCGGCAGGGATTGGAGGGGAAGTCATATTAAAAGCTTTAGCCGATACAGAAGTTGGTAAAAATTGCGATTTAACAGTAGTTGGTAACCGCGATTTACTCTTAAAATATTGTACCAATTTACAAGAAAATGAGAATGTAGAATATTTGGCTAATTTTGCCGAATTATCAATTTTAGATGTATTTGTAGGGCAAGATATAAAAGATGAAATTATTCCCGGAATAGAAAATGCTGCCAGTGGTGCGGCAAGTTTTGCGTATATGGAAACAGCGATCGCTGCTACCCTTAGAGGTGAATTTGACGGGATTGTTACCGGACCAATAGCGAAATCTGCTTGGAAGGCTGCGGGTTATAATTATCCGGGGCAAACGGAACTTTTGGCAGAGAAAGCTGGTGTGGAGAAGTTTGGCATGTTGTTTGTAGCTCGATCGCCACACACAAATTGGACACTGCGTACGTTACTTGCGACTACGCATATACCATTAGCTGAAGTCTCCCAAACCCTTACACCAGAGTTGATGACGCGGAAATTAGATTTATTGGTGGAATGTTTGGAGAAAGACTTTGGGATTAAAAATGGGAAAATTGCGATCGCGGGGTTAAATCCCCACAGCGGAGAAAAGGGGCAATTAGGGCGTGAAGAAGCAGACTGGTTAACATCTTGGTTGGAAGAGGAGAAGAAAAAACGCCCTATTTTAACCTTAGAAGGATTGATTCCGCCAGATACAATGTGGGTAAAACCTGGGCAAGCTTGGTACGGTAATTCCAACATCCAGAACATAGCAGATGGATATTTAGCTTTATATCACGATCAAGGTTTGATTCCGGTAAAATTGATGGCATTTGATAGAGCGGTTAATACTACCATTGGATTACCATTTATTAGAACATCTCCCGATCATGGAACCGCATTTGATATAGCAGGTAAAGGAATTGCTGATGCTACAAGTATGAAAGCAGCGATTGAATTAGCGAGTGAAGTGGTATGTGTGAGGTTGGGGAATGGTTAGGTATGAATAGTTTACATCGTTTCCCAGTTGCTAATAAAAACTAGTAGTACACCTGCGTCAATTGATGTTGTGGTGAATCAAGCAATAAAAATCTTTAATAATCGCGACATGCAACCCGAACAAACGTGGTAATTACTACAAGATTGTTTAGCATATTCCATCACCATTGGTTGTAGGAAGAAATCCTCCCCTTTTTTTTCAATCAATGAGCGTTGTAATAATGATTTAATTGCTTGGAGTAAATGACGCTTGCAAGAAGATGTAAACATTTCAGTAGCTAAATCAGCGAGGGATACTGGTTCTCGATTAATTGCTAACCTATGTATTACCTCCTTTTCTACCACCGATAAACGCTGAAACTGCTGCTCTAATAAGTCTTCGATGTCCTCAAAAATATGAATCCCTTGTTGTAAAGATTCTAAAACAGAAGCAATTCTACCGTTGAAAACTTCCTTCGTTCCTGCTGCTACCATTTTCAACGCCAGGGGATTACCCCCGTAATGCTCGATAAGTTTCTGCAATTCTGCTTCTGTAGCGGTGAATTGTCCTTTTTGCTCGAATAACTGACGCGCTTCGGTAAGATTTAATCCTTTTACTTTCAAACATTTAACTTTTGTTTTCTCTCCTTCTAAAGGTACGATTTCTCTTGGTTTTTCTCTAGAAGTTAGCAGAATACAACTATTATGAGGTACTCCCCCAAGACGTTTAAGCAACTGACTATATCCCTCGTAACCAGGCTGACATTCCCCAACTTGACCATTACTAGATAAAATTGTCTCGACATTATCTAAAATCAACAGACAACGGTGATTTATCAAACATTCCATCAACTTCGATATTTTGAAATGAGTACTTTGGGGTATCAGTACCTCTTTTTGCAATGCCGGGAGCAAAAATTGCAGCATGTTTGTTAAACTCTCCTCGACAGTTGGTGCATTTCGCAGGCTTCGCCACACCACTACCTCAAATTCACCTTGAATCTGAGCACCTAATTTAACTGCTAGGGTACTTTTACCAACACCACCAACTCCTAATAATGTTACTAAACGGCACTGTTCCTCTAACACCCAATTCCGTAATTGCAACATTTCCTCAGAGCGGCCATAAAATATGGATGCACTCGGTGCTTCTCCCCAGTCAGAAAGTCTAGAAGTGCGTTGGTTTTCTAAATCCTCAATCGGGAAGTTCGGTTTTGTGTAATCGTCTTTACATAATTCTAACCCAAAGGTGGCAAACATGTATTGTAACGAACTTTTATCTACGGGTTTTGAACGCCCCAAGATTTTAGAGATAGTATGCAAGGCTAAGTATGTGCGATCGCGAAGTTCGTCTAAAGAAAAGCGATTTCCACCATTCTCCTTAAACTCGGCTTGATTTTTAGCTGCTTGAAGTTTATCCCAACCTTTAAGGGTGAGAATTACACCCCGGCTTCGTTTTTTTGATTGTTTTGCCATAAAAGTAATCATGTCAAAAGCTTGTGACGTATAAAAAAACTCTAGTTTTACAAATCAAATGTAAGTTCTAGCATTTTTTATCTGAAGTAAGTCTCCTACTTTATAAATAGGCGGGGACTCACTCTAGTTATGCACTAGTGACGATTAATTATGGGTAAATCAAAAGTTTTATTTCTCTAAAATGGCTTGCTACAAGCTAGACTTAAATCATCTTAATTACTTATAAGAATCATAGAAAACATTATAGACCTCCGTCAAAATAACTAGTATTACAAATTATGCGTAAAAATGGGTTGTTAAGAGTTATAATCCATACTCTTGTATGTATTGTTGTACGCAAAGGTATGGAATATATTAGTATTTACTACCTATTAAACAAAAATAAAATAAAGAAATTAATGATAAATTGTTGGATAAAATATAGTAGTTGAATGACTTATTTCTTATTACTTATTACTCAGATATGATAACTGTTTAACTGAAAATAATATGACGAATATCAGAATAATATTTGCATCATATATACAGCCAGATATAAAATTTGTATCAAGAGAAATTAAAACTTATTTAAAGAAACTTATTTTTGCAAAAAGATAATAGCACCTTAATAGTTAATTAAGAGGATGTTAACAAGAAAAATCTATATTTGTGTTGTACATTTAGCAAAACAGATTTTATCATGTTTCGTCGGTTATTATTTTGTGTATTTTTCCTGGCGGGGCTTTGTGGTTGTTTTGGATATAAAGTAAGCTCACTTACCACGCCAAATGCTACAGATAATCAGACAGGATTAAATATTCCCGCTTCAGAACAAGTTGTTAGCCTTGCTGCCAATAAAAGCCAGACAGTTTTAAAATTTGCTAAGCCAACAAAGATAATTAATGTTACTACCAGCGGGAATGATAAAACTGGTAATGGTAGTGTTGCAAAACCATTACGAAGTTTAGATAAGGCTTTCAAAGTTGCGAAACGAAATACTTTAATTAAGATGGGAGCGGGTACGTTTGAAGTTAACCGCATGATAAAAGTTCCTTCACGGGTTAGTTTAGAAGGTGTTGGAGAGAAAACGGTTATTGTACCGGGTAAAAATTATCGAGGTGTACTTTTTGAAGCCAAAGATTTTAAAAATGAGAAAGGTGATGGATATCAGTTTTTTCGTAATTTTCATATAGATGGAAAAGATAAAGCTAAATTAGGATTTCGTGCTTGGGGTAGAGAGCATTCTTTGTTTGAAAATATTACTTTTAAGAATTTAAATAATGCTGGAGTTTATATTTCTGGTTTAAACCATGAAGTTAGTAATTGCAAATTTATAAATGCTTCTGGTAGAGAAGGTAAGAACAATAAAAACTTTTCTGGAGCCATTCGATTTATGAATACTGATGGCTTGGTGATTCATGGTAACTATATAGAAGAAAATTCTGGTGGTGGGATTAAAAGTGTTAGTAGAGATATCTGGAATAGTGAAATTTATAATAATAAAATTAATATCAAAGGTACAAAAAATCAGCCTGTCAATAAATCGGCTTCGATGGAAATTTGGGATTTACAATCAGGAAACAGGATTTATAACAATGATTTAAACGCTTGGGTTTCATTTATCAGTCAATGGAAAACAGACAAAGAAATTGCAGAAACTGGTAACTTAATTTTCTATAAGAATAAATTGCACGCCAATCCTGGAGTTACTGATAATATGTCTGGTGTAGAATTAGGTATGAAAGGAGCGGAATTATATGATAATAATTTCAGTGGATTTAAACATCGTATTTTTTGGATAGAAGGTTGGGGTGGAAAGAAAAAACCTACCAAAAATATCAATATTCACGATAATAAATTAAACAATTGCGGTAATGCGATGAATTTAGGCCCCAATGGCAATGGGATTCAAAATCTAAAGTTTGATAATAATTTTATCGATCGTTGTAATGGTATAGCTATGGGAATGGGAGGAAACAAAAAGCTAATTAATGTTTCCATCACTAATAATACTTTTGTAAAAGCGACAAAAGCTATTACCTTAAATGGAAAAAGTCAACAATATGTTAATCTCAATATTGCTGGAAATCAAGCTTATAACTCCAAGATAGGCTTGGATAATAAAGTTAATGGGTTGAAAATTAACATAATTAATGGAGTTACTTTGAAACAAGGTTCGCCATAGATAAAAGTTTTTGAAAATTCATATCATGTCCGGATAAATACTTATAAAATGGCTCGTAGTTGCGCTTTAGCGCTCAACACAACGAGAAAAGCGCTAAAGCGCAACTACAAACATATTTTTATTTATAAGTAATTAAGCGAACCTTATATGATTCAGTAGCTTAAATTTACACAGAAAAAACTGGGTTTTTTAATTATTAATAATTAGAAATTGTAACCGACACCAAGAGTTGCATCAAATTCGGTGTCACCTAAGAAAAGAACATTTGCTGCTGCTGTGCCTGTGATTCTAGGAGTTAATCGAACATCCATTCCCGCAGTTAACATCAAATCTGCATCTCCATCGGAATCAATCGCAACTCCTCCTCCACCATAAGGAGTAATTCTACCATTCAATATACTCTTAAACTAATTTGTCTCGTCCAAGGGAAGAAACTCATTACTAAGGGTACATATATTACCAGTGCACTCAAGGTTAATAAAAATCTCAGAAATTTGAGCAAATTTATTAACAGTTGAGATATTATAGTAGCAGGTAATAGTTCAAAGTTTTGAATTCTGATTGCTGGAATTCGCGTACCTTGTAAATTACTGACTTTTCTATAAAACCAAGGAAAGACTATAGCAAATAGAATTAGTGTTCCTATCAGAATAACTGTTGCGATCGCGCTATTAATTATTCCTTGACGAATGTAATCTGGACTGCGTTCAATGCGATATTGAGTTATTGTCTTTTGAATAATTTCAAGGTAGTTTTTCGCTAATTCCTGTCGGGATCGATCGGCGGCGCGAGCATCTGCATCTGTTATAGTTAGTAATGGGTGCTGTTGTCATAATGGATAATCTTCCAGCCCATAAAGCAGCAGAAATTGAACCATTAATTCAATCGGTTGGTGCAAATGTTCTTTACCAGTCTCCTTACCAGGGCAAACGCCGAACTGTCATTAATTCTGCTATATTGTCAATAAAGTCTGAAATACTCCCATTATTCATTACTTCTTACTCATTACTTCTTACTCATTACTTCTTACTCATTACTTCTTACTCATTACTTCTTACTCATTACTTCTTACTCCTTACTCAGCCTATACTCTAAATTTAGATGCGTTTGCCCTGGTCTCCTTACTCTCCTGATTTTAATCCTATTGAGCATTGGCGATCGCAACTGAAAGCTTTTTACGTCAATTTTCTCCTACTAATTCATTTAGGGTAGATGTTTTAATTGCAACTGCTCTTGATTTGGTTAATCCAAAACATTTAAAAAACTGCTTGACAAATTGCTGTTACTGTACCTCATAAAGCTGCAATCTGCTGTAGTTCAATAATTGTGAATTAGCTCTTTTTTACCCTAGTAATTTGTAATTCGTAATTTTTTTTTCCATCCTAATCATTTCGATTCGCATTTGTTTGTTGTACTTGGATTTGAGTTTCGAGTTTTTGTATCCCTTGGAGTTGTGATTGTTCTAGTTGGAAACTCATCCAAAATAGACTACCACTAAAGGCGGTTATTGCAGTAACTAAAACGCCGATTAGTACTCTGACTTGGGAACGCAGGTATTTTACTTCCTGACTTTGAGATGTTGTTGATAAAGCTAGTTGTTTGGATTTTTCAGTTTGACTATCTACAACAACTTCTGGTACTACTTTTGTCTCGTTGTTAAATGTAATTTGTTCTTGCAGCCAATTCACAATTAATTGAGGACAGGATGACTTAGCTAAAACTTAAGCCCTTCCAGACTTTATGATTATCTAACTGATAGAGGGAGGGAGTGAGGAAAATCTCGGTAGAGTTTTTTCTATTCCCTATTCCCTTCTCTACTTCAACGAATAATTATGCCTTCGCCAGGCTGCGCGAACATTAATCAAACCGGATTCTATATTGGTATAAGTCCTAAAAAGATTGAATAGAACATTTTAAAATTTAAAAATATTATTTTTGCTACTTATATTCCCATAAAATTACCCGAACCTATACCCCTATTTTTTTTGATAAATGATATAAACCCTTTAATATTCAACAATTCTTAGTATGAGTACATAACATAATAAGGATGAAAACTGCCATAACCCAGGATGAGATATTGGTATATCAATGTTTATTTTATCTAAACTAATTAAAACTTTGAATTTAGAATCACCGAAAAAATTCCCGGAGTTAGAATTTTGATCGGGTATTTTTCATTTATAGAAAATAAAGATTATGAAGAAATTTGCAACTATTGATGGAAATGAAGCGGTGGCTCGCATTGCTTACCGTTTGAATGAAGTTATTGCCATTTATCCCATTACTCCCTCTTCGCCAATGGGTGAATGGGCTGATAACTACACATCTGGGGGCAATCCCAATCTCTGGGGTACTGTTCCCAGTGTGATTGAGATGCAAAGTGAAGGTGGTGCTGCTGCGGCGGTACATGGTGCCTTACAAACGGGTTCCCTGACTACTACCTTCACCTCCTCTCAGGGATTGCTGTTGATGATTCCCAATCTCTACAAAATTGCCGGGGAACTCACCAGCGCCGTTATCCATGTTGCAGCTCGTTCGTTAGCTACCCATGCTTTGTCGATTTTTGGCGATCAAAGTGATGTAATGGCGGCTCGAGCTACGGGTTTTGCTTTATTGTGCTCGGCTTCGGTACAGGAAGCTCACGATTTCGCTCTGATTTCTCAAGCTGCGACTCTCAAAGCAAGAGTACCATTTCTTCACTTTTTCGACGGCTTCCGCACTTCCCATGAAATTCAAAAGGTAGAACTCATCCGTGAAGTTGATTTAAGAGGTTTAATTGATGATGAATTAGTATTTGCACATCGAAACCGCGCTCTAACTCCCGATAAACCCGTTTTGCGCGGTACTGCACAAAATCCCGATGTCTATTTCCAAGCCCGCGAAGGTATCAACCCTTATTATGATGCTTGTCCGGAAATTCTCCAACAGGTAATGGATGAATTTGGCGATCGCACTGGTAGATATTACCGTATATTTGAATACTATGGTGCCCCAGATGCCGAACGGATAATAGTATTAATGGGTTCCGGTTGCGAGACGGTACATGAAACCATCGATTATCTCAATGCTGATGGTGAAAAACTAGGGGTTGTCAAAGTTAGATTGTATCGTCCTTTCGACGTGGATCAATTTATCAAAGCGTTACCCAATAAGGTGAAATCCATCGCTGTTCTCGATCGCACTAAGGAACCCGGTAGTGCCGGAGAGCCGCTGTATTTGGATGTGGTGATGGCTATTTATCAGGCTTGGGAGGACAAAGGAAGTTTTCCCTCTATAATTGGTGGTCGTTATGGCCTTTCTTCTAAGGAATTTACACCGGCGATGGTGAAGGCTATTTATGATAATTTAGCTCGGGAAAAACCGCATAATAATTTTACAGTCGGTATTAATGATGACTTAACTAATACTTCCTTAACTTACGACGCGAGCTTTTCAATCGAACCCGATAATGTTGTACGATCAATGTTTTACGGCTTGGGTTCCGATGGTACTGTCGGAGCGAATAAGAACTCGATCAAAATTATTGGTGAGGAAACAGACAATTATGCTCAAGGCTATTTTGTCTATGATTCTAAGAAGTCAGGTTCGATGACGATTTCTCACCTGCGTTTTGGTTCTCAGCCAATTCGTTCTACATATTTAATCGATGAAGCGAATTTTATCGGTTGTCATCAATGGACGTTTTTAGAAGGAGTAGATGTACTTAAAACTGCTGTATCGGGTGCGACATTTTTATTGAACAGTCCTTATGATGCCGATACTGTATGGGAACATCTTCCCCGAAAGATTCAGCAGCAGATTATTGATAAGCAACTGAGGTTTTACGTCATTAATGCGAATAAAGTTGCTCGCGACAGCGGCATGGGTGGACGAATTAATACCATAATGCAAACCTGTTTCTTTGCTCTAGCTGGTGTATTACCCGAAGATGAAGCTATAGAGAAGATTAAATACGCCATTAAAAAGACTTACGGTAAAAAAGGCGATAAAGTCGTGGCGATGAATTTACAAGCGGTGGATAATACCCTGGTAAATTTGCACAAAGTCGATGTCAACAAATGTAGAGACGTAGCACTGCTACGTCTCCCAGATAATTCAACATCTCAAGAGTCTACCCTTGAGATGATGATGACTTTGCGAGGAGATGAGTTACCTGTAAGTGCTTTAAGCCCTGACGGTACTTTTCCTACTGGTACTTCTAAGTTAGAAAAACGCAATGTAGCTGCTTTGATTCCTGTTTGGGAACCGAATGTCTGCATACAGTGTGCTAAGTGCGTCATGGTTTGTCCCCACGCTGCGATTCGCGCTAAGGTTTATCAAGAGGCCGAATTAAGTAGTGCTCCTAAAAGTTTTAAATTTACTGATGTTAAAGATAAAGCCTTTGCAGGAGAGAAATTTACCATTCAAGTAGCGCCATCTGATTGTACCGGATGTAATATTTGTGTTGATATTAGACCCGCGAAAGATAAGACAAATCCCGAGCATAAGGCAATTAATATGGAACCTCAGTTGCCTTTACGAGAGCAAGAAACAGAAAATTGGGATTATTTTCTGAATTTGCCCAATCCTGACCGAACAAAACTTAAATTAAATCAAATTCGCCAGCAGCAACTACAAGAACCCTTATTTGAATTTTCCGGTGCTTGTGCTGGATGTGGCGAAACTCCCTACTTAAAACTACTTAGTCAACTATTTGGCGATCGCGCGATTATTGCCAATGCGACAGGGTGTTCATCTATTTACGGTGGAAATCTGCCGACAACACCTTGGACAAAAAATACCGAAGGAAGAGGCCCCGCGTGGGCAAATAGTCTATTTGAAGATAACGCTGAATTCGGCTTTGGGTTCCGTTTATCGGTTGATAAGAAGGCAGAATATGCTGGGGAGTTGTTGCGAGATTTAGTTAATGGAGAGGATTCCAAGGGCTTAATTTCTCAGGATTTAGCTGAATCGATTTTGGATGCATCGCTAAAAACAGAAGCCGATATTTGGGAGCAACGAGAAAGGGTTGCCCTCTAAAAACAACAGTTAGAAGAAAACTCTATAACTAACAATCCAAAATCTAAAATCAACAATCTCAAATCTCTTGCGGATTACCTAGTTAAAAAGAGTATTTGGATAGTTGGTGGCGATGGTTGGGCTTATGATATAGACTTTGGTGGACTCGATCATGTACTTGCTAGCGGCCGTAATGTTAATGTTTTGGTAATGGATACCGAAGTGTATTCTAACACTGGCGGTCAATCATCAAAATCGACACCTAAAGCAGCAGTTGCTAAATTTGCGGCTAGTGGTAAGCCTGCGGCGAAGAAAGACTTAGGAATGATTGCCATGACCTACGGGAATATTTACGTAGCGAGTGTAGCATTAGGTGCAAGAGATGAACATACCCTCAAAGCATTTTTAGAAGCAGAAGCCTATGAAGGGCCATCATTAATCATTGCTTACAGTCACTGTATTGCTCACGGAATAGATATGACAACGGCGATGAGCAATCAAAAAGCCTTAGTAGAATCGGGAAGATGGTTGTTGTATCGTTACAATCCCGATTTAGTTAAACAAGGTAAAAATCCCTTGCAATTAGATATGCGTCAACCGAAAAATTCTCCAGAGGAATCGATGTATAGAGAAAATCGATTCAAAATGTTGAAGAAGAGTAAACCCGAAATTGCCAAACAATTAATGGAAGAAGCGCAAGCAGAAGTAAATCAGCGTTGGAAGATGTATGAATATTTAGCAGCGAGGAAATTAGATACAGAAGAATAAAGAATAGTAAAAAATCAATTTTGTTTTATGTTTTGTAGGGGAGGCAAAATGCGTTGTAGATACTCTTCCCGCATTATTGCCGTGCCGTTGTGTGACACTTCGAGCAATTCTGTAGGTAATAATAAGACTTGTGGTGTCACGCACCAAGCCTATTCTTTATGAGCGCTAAATTACTGGGGCTATAGCTACAAAGCCCACCTTTGTGGATACAGAAAAGATATAAGTTCTGTATATTTTTTAGAGTGCCGTTATTAGGAGAATACGGCATCATTTTTTTGTTGAAATAATTAAAAATATTAACTGCTCTCATACCCTAAAATAGAAAATAAAAAAAATATTTAAGATTCCATTTTTAACTCTACTTTAAAATTAATTTAACTTTTTTAAGATAAGAAAATTAAAATTATAAACTCCGTTATTCAACCGATAAGTATTTATCTATAACATCTTGATTTATCTACAAAAGCTAATAAAACTATTGTAGCTTTTTCACTTTAACTAATGGCTTATATGTATTTAAATTGGTATTGGCAAAAGATGAGTTTACTTAAAAAACTTTTAAATAGCTTGTACTTGGAAACATCTTTGAAATTGAAACATTAACCCTTGTCTCAATTCTATATTTAATCTCAAAGCTCATAATCCATGAATTGAGAATGCAAGATGTTTACCCACCAAGGTTTTTGCCGTCTTATTACCAATCTCGACAGATTGTGTATTTCATTCTCCCAATAGATATTAAAAGGAATATTTCATGATTAAGAAGGTCTTTGCCTTAGTATTGGTATTATGTCTAACCTTAGTTGGCTGTAGTCAGCCAAGTACAGCAACCGATCCTGTTACCACTCCCGATACAACTCAAACCACTCCCGATACAACTCAAACAACTCCCGCTACAACTCAACCCACTCCCGATACAACTCAACAAACTACCGCTACAAATCAAACTACTCCCAATCCCGCACTCCTATGTAAAGCTGCAATTGGTGAAGCTAAATCTAAAATTGCGGATATTCCCGGTATCGTTTTTAATGAATCTAAAGAATCAGATATCAGCAATTTGTACGAGGATGCACCAAAAGAACGTTTAGAACAATATCAATATACTGTTGATGGATCTGGTGGTAGAAATATTTTGAATTATTCGCCAAAATTAATGACTGAAGTTACCACTAATATCATCAATAATTGCGGTAAAATTGGTTCTGTCAAATTTGAACTAAATGAAGCTGACGAACGAGTTGCTAATCATAAACTAGTTTATGGTTTGATTGATGGTTCCATCAAAGAATTTGAATGTGTTTCACCATCTGAAGAAACATCTAAATTGAAGTGGGGACAAGCTTCCTGTTAATATCATCTAACTATAAAAGGGAGCATCTTAACTGTTTAATAGACATGTCTCAATGAAAATTGAGAAACCCGGGTTTTTGAAAAAGCCGGGTTTTTTAATACCTTTAAAGTGTAGCAGCTAATTATTTTGTCATTTTTAGTACATACAATATTGATATAATACCGGTTTTTTCTCAATAAATATACTCATTTTATATATTATTAGTTATTTTAAATACTAGAAATTCATCCCAAAGAATGGAATTCCCCGTCTAATAACGAAAGTTGTCTAAATTTGTATTTATCCGATTTTCGCATTTCGCATCCATCAAAAAGACACGAGTAACTTAGCCCAGGTTGCCGGGCTTTGTTTGTCTAGCCGAGGCAGTGCGTTGCGGGGGTTCCCCCAGTTGTAGCAACTGCCGTCTAGACTTCTAGTCTGAGGGCGTGTAAGTACATAATTGATATAACCTAATCTAATAACATCTACTAACCAAAACCATGCTAAAAGTCTTTGCAGACAGGGGTGGAACTTTTACCGATATTGTCGCGGTTACTGACAATCAATCTATAATTAACCAACTTACCTCAAAGCAACGCTTTTTAATTGTTCCTCTTCCCAATCAACAATGGGTAATCGTTTATAAGTTATTATCCGAAAATCCCGAATGCTATCAAGATGCAGCTATTCAAGGTATTCGCGACATTATGGGAATTTCAGTAAATCAACCTATTCCTACCGAAGAAATCGAAGTAGTAAAAATGGGTACTACTGTCGCCACAAATGCACTGTTGGAAAGAAAGGGCGATCGCGTTTTACTTTTAATCACGAAGGGATTCAAAGATGCTTTACGCATTGGTTATCAAAATCGTCCCGATATTTTTGCTCGTCACATTGTTTTACCAACTATGCTTTACGAAGAAGTAGTTGAAGTCAATGAGCGTTACGATGCTAAGGGTAATGAATTAATTGCAGTAGATGTTGAAGAAGTAAGGAAGGAATTACAAGCTGTTTACAATAGGGGAATTCGTAGTTGTGCGATCGCCTTAATGCACAGTTACAATTATCCGCAACATGAGGAACAAGTAGCTAAAATTGCTCAATCGGTCGGATTTACGCAGATATCTGTATCTCATCAAGTTAGTCCGCTGATGAAATTAGTTAGTCGGGGAGATACAACAGTTGTCGATGCGTATTTAACTCCTATCTTACGTCGTTATGTTGACTCTGTAGCTAGTCAATTACCCGGTGTTAAGTTAATGTTTATGAAGTCCGATGGGGGGTTAATAAATGCTCAACAATTCCAAGGTAAGGATAGCATTTTAAGCGGTCCGGCAGGAGGTATTGTTGGTGCGGTACAAACTAGTTTGAGGGGTGGAAATGATTCTATAATTACTTTTGATATGGGTGGAACTAGTACCGATGTTGCCCATTTTAAGGGAGAATATGAGCGACAGTTAGAAAACGAAATTGCTGGAGCGCGGATGCGAGTTCCAGTTTTGGCAATACATACAATTGCTGCCGGTGGCGGTTCTATTTTATCCTTTGATGGTTCTAGTTATCGAGTGGGACCCGAATCTGCCGGTTCAAATCCTGGTCCTGCTTGTTACCGTCGCGGGGGTAAATTAGCGGTGACGGATGCTAATGTCATGTTGGGTAAGATTCACCCCCAGTATTTTCCTACAGTGTTTGGTAAGGATGGGAATTTACCTCTGGATCGAGATGTTGTCACTGAAAAATTTATACAGCTAGCGCGGGATATCGAAACTGCTACTGGAGTGAGTCGTACACCACAACAAGTCGCCGCTGGTTTTATTGCGATCGCTGTGGAAAGTATGGCGAATGCGATTAAGAAGATAAGTTTGCAACGGGGTTATGATGTTACGAATTATGTACTTTGTTGTTTTGGTGGTGCGGGAGCGCAGGTTGCTTGTTTAATTGCCGAGACTTTGGGAATGAAGAAGATTTTTCTACATCCTTATGCGGGGGTACTTTCTGCTTATGGTATGGGTTTGGCTGATGTGAGGGCAATAAGGGAAGGGGGTGTGGAGAAGGTTTTGGATGGTGAGTTGGTGGAGGAGTTGAAAAGGTTGATGGAGGGGTTGGAGATGAGAGGGAGAGGTGAGTTGATTTTTGAAACGCAGAGGAGCGCTGAGGTAAACGCAGAGGAGCGCGAAGAGGTGGTGAGGAAGGTTAATTTGAAGTATGAGGGGACTAATTGTGTTTTAGGAGTTGATTTTGTTGGGGATGTGGAGGTGATGAGGGAGGAGTTTGAGCAGGAGCATGAGTTGAGATATGGTTTTGTTCAAGGGGAGAAGGGTTTGATTGTGGAGTCGGTTTCGGTGGAAGTTATTCAGAAGATGGATACTCCCGAGGAGGCTTTGATTAAGCGTAGTCGTGAGTTGGATGAGTTTCCGGTTGCTGTGGAAGTGGTGAGAATGTTTAGTGATGATAAGTGGTGGCAAGCGCCGGTTTATCGAAGGGAAGATTTACAACCGGGGGATGTTATTAAGGGTGCTGCGATTATTGTGGAGAAGATTAGCACGATTGTTGTTGAGCCGAATTGGGAAGCAATGTTAACTGAGCGCAATCATTTACAGTTATCAGTGAACAGTGTGGAGTTGTAGAAACCGGATTTCTATTAGTGAGAAAAAAATATTCTCGCACTTTGTTTCTTAAGTCTCTATAAGTTTTAGCTGTTGACAGAAAAGTAAATAGACCTACATTAAGTATTATTGCCATAGTTTAAACTAATTATATATTAGTGAAATTACTGTTGCCAAAAACCTATTGATTACTCAATCTTAAACAAACATTTTTTGATTTGTACTTTCTGAAGCTTTCTTTATTAGTCTTTTACATCCAAAATAGATATGTAAAGTTTTATGTATAGTGTTGAAAATACACTGTGATAATTCAAGGGTGCCCGCCCAGTTGCGCGTTCTTGTAAAGGCACTTTATGTATAGCATTGACGAAGTAACAAGGTATAAAGGTTACGTCATACAACTGTATTATCATTCTCATCAAGTGACAGAAAAGCAATGGGGATATCGGATATGGAAAGGTTATGAATTGACGTGCGTTGATGAATTTGGGTGTAAATCATCTCAAGAAGCTGTTGCGGCTGCAAAACAGGAAATTGATAAGGGTTTCTACCGTATATGTTGCTTGTAAGGGGTACCCTGCCGAATTTTTTTCTTCTAAAAAAATTTGGCAGGGAGCCTGTAAATAGAGTGAATTGTTGATGAGATTATCCGAAATGCTTTTAAATCTCATCTTAATGATACAATAGTACTGCTTTTGCAGAATCAGCAGTCAGGCAAAGTTACCGAATAGTTGATTACAACTATTCGTAGCTTCTGCTTGGCTTTTATCATAGAAATAGATTGCTATGGGTGCCTGTCAGATTATCAACTATTTTTTTGTTAAGAAAGTTTGAAAAATATCCATTAAGTAAAGATAAATGTGAACTACAGCAAGGATAATTTAATTTGCGTAAAACTTACTTACCCATTGCCAATATTTAGGAGAATAAAATGAACAGTTGCGTATTGATGGCAGAGATTATTCAGGAACCGGAATTGCGCTATACAGCAGACAGCCAACTAGAAATTACACAAATGCTGGTACAGTTTAGAGGATTACGAGATAACGACCCTCCAGCGAACCTAAAAGTGGTAGGTTGGGGGAAGCTAGCCATGACAATTCAACAAAACTATCACGTTGGCGATCGCGTTATTTTGGTAGGGCGTTTGAGTATGAATACTATCGAACGTCCAGAAGGTTTCAAAGAGAAGCGTGCAGAAATGACAGTGCAGCAAATTCAGCACATGGGAGAAGCCTCCAGCGGCAATTTTGTGGAGACACAACTACCTCAAGCAATTCCTGTAGCGACTCCCCAAGTACCTCCAGCGAATACCGTACCTACCGTAGCTGCTACTACTCCTGCAAGAAATAGAGCCAACCCAGCGCCAGCCCAAAATTTTTCACAACCACAACCCGCACCTCAAACTACCAGTTACGAACCTAGTACCTATCCGGCGATGGTTGAAGAAGAAATTGTCGAAGATGATATCCCATTTTAGGCTTTGCTAGGTGTAGAGACGCGATATATCGCGTCTTTTTTATAGTTTGTTACATTTATTTACCATATGTGTTGAAATATTTGTGACGAGCCGATAGTAAAACTTAATGTTTGTGCATATTTATATTTTTAGGCATATTTTTATAGCAATTTTTGTACTTTAGATGTAAAAATCAAAAAAAATAGTTTTATTAGTAGACAAATCAGAACCTACTGTTAAAATCCAGTTAATTTAAAGTTAAAAATCATACCTGACTTCCATGAGAGAAACAGTCCTAGACGTTCGCAACCTGCAAGTTGAATTTTCTGATGATGGCAACGTTGTCAAAGCAGTAAACGGAATATCTTTTCAATTGCATAGAGGAGAGACTTTAGGAATAGTAGGGGAGTCGGGGAGTGGTAAATCGGTAACATCCCTAGCGATTATGGGTTTATTGCAGAATCCAGGAAAAATTACTGGCGGTGAAATTTTGTTTCGTCCCCAGGAAAATGGCGAAACATATTCTTTATCGGAGTTACCACCCAAAGAAATGCAACTCTTCCGGGGTGGCGATATCGCCATGATATTTCAAGAGCCGATGAGTTCGCTCAACCCAGTATATAACATTGGTTTTCAGTTAACAGAAGCAATTTTACGACATCAGAATATATCTCAAGCAGAAGCGCGTCAGAAAGCAATTGATAGTTTACAAGAAGTTAAACTTATTCCTAGCGATGACCAAATTCGTCAAAATTTAATTGAAACATCTCCACAAATTTTAGACGAGCAACAGCTTCCACAGCTAATAAAACAACATAAAGAAGCCATATTAGAACGCTTTCCCCATCAACTTTCGGGGGGACAATTACAGCGGGTGATGATTGCTATGGCAATTTCGTGTAACCCATTGCTACTAATAGCTGATGAACCCACCACTGCTTTAGATGTAACGGTACAAGCGACAATAATCGATTTAATGGGTGAGTTGCAGCAGAAGCGCGATATGGCGATGATTTTTATTACCCATGATTTAGGGTTAATCGCGGAAATTGCCGACAAAGTAGCGGTAATGTACAAAGGGAAAGTTGTCGAACAAGGTGACGGTGCGCAAATTTTTACAAATCCCCAACATCCTTATACTAAGGGTTTGCTGGCTTGTCGTCCGACTTTAGACCGTCATCCTCAAAAATTGCTGACAGTTTCCGACTATATGAGTGTAGAAGAAACACCCACGGGAGATGTAGTAATTCAGGAGAAAGATCCAATAGAAGCCCCAGAAGTAACTTCCGAAGCAATTGCTCAAAGATTAGCAACACTAAAACAGCAGCCACCGCTTTTACAAATCCGTAACTTGAATGTGGGTTATCCGGTAAAGGGAATGTTTGGCGGAACCAAACGTCATTTTATGGCGGTAAATAAGGTTTCCTTTGAGGTGCAAAAAGGAGAAACCTTGGGATTGGTGGGAGAATCTGGTTGCGGTAAAACAACTCTTGGTAGAAGTTTGCTGCGATTGGTAGAACCTTTGAGCGGTGAAATAATTTTTGAAGGAAGAGACATCACCAAACTTAAAGGAAAACCGTTACAACAATTGCGCCGAGAAATGCAAATCGTCTTCCAAAATCCCTTTAGCGCCTTAGACTCGCGCATGAAGGTAGGAGGAGCGGTGATGGAACCTTTGGTAATTCACTCTATTGGTAAGAATAAAAAAGAAAGACAACAACGAGCAGTTTATTTATTAGAAAGAGTCGGATTGAGTGCTGATGCAATGAATCGTTATCCGCATCAATTTTCTGGAGGGCAACGTCAGCGGGTTTGTATTGCACGCTCCTTGGCATTAAATCCCAAGTTTATCATTTGTGACGAATCCGTTTCCGCTTTGGATGTATCGGTACAAGCGCAAGTATTAAATCTTCTCAAAGAATTGCAAGCAGAATTTGAATTAACCTACATCTTTATTTCCCATGATTTGAGCGTAGTTAAATTTATCAGCGACAGAATTTTAGTTATGAATCGCGGTGAAATTGTAGAAAGTGGCAATGCTGAACAAATTTACCGGGAACCCAAAGAAGAATATACTCAAAAATTGATTGCATCTATTCCTACCGGTAGCCCCGAAAGAATGCGGAATCAGCAATCGGTTAATAAGTAATTATAATCGCTCTGGGTTATATAGTAAATAATTAGCCGGACTTGATATCACGCACTATTTTCTGCTTGTGACAATCACGTAAATCCTGTTTTTTTTCAACCCGGTTGTCAAAAAACCGGGTTTCTGATAGGGTACAAGATAAGCTGTTATGTATTTTTAATACACAATACTCTTGTCAAAAGTCAAAAGTCATGATTCAAAAGTTAATAAAATTTGAGGCCTCACTATTGAATAGAATAATGTACTTTTTAGATGCGTAATAGCCGATCAATTCAATCAACTTTTAGCCGTAATTTTTTTAACTCAAGCTCTTTTTTGGCACGTAATCACCACAATTAAATGCTTCCAGGCTCATTACTAGTGTAGGTTGTACTGCACAGGGAAGCTCTTGATTGTTAGCAAAAAATTGACATTTATGACAGGGAATAGCAGACAAACGCTTGAGAGTAGCAACTTTGTTATATAAATTTTTACGATCTTTGACTTGTTTGATAAAAATGAATGCCAAAATGATGACAAAAGCCACGGGAAGGGCTGCTAAACCAATTTGAATTATCGTCACTTCGCTATGGGGTTGAATGTTTGGCGATATTTCGCGATTGCTTCGTTGAGTGATAATTTCTGTTTCAAGTGACATTTTGATTTTAACTGATTCCAATTGTGAATGTAGCTTGATGAAATATTAATTGATTTATCTCTCAATGAATTTAATAGTTTGATAATTTTTTTAAACAATGAACATCATATTAACTGTACAATCAATCAAGAATCCTCCAGAACTTCAACCGCTTCGCGGCAATTCTTTAGTCAACTATGTTCCCAATGCATCGCAATAGTTACAAAAAAACCCCTTTCGGGGCTAAAAAATTTTCGATTATTAACTACTGGATGTAGGTGAATCCCCTAATGCCATTACAGCACTTATTTTAGGTGCGTGGGCAAAAAAGGCTATTCCGCCGCAGCTTGGACATTGTATGCGATGGTCTATTGGTTCAGTTCCATCATGGTAAGTTTGAATTAACAGGGGTTGGTCGCATTTATAGCATTGCGTGAAAATACGCGGACTATCGGTATTGCAGTCCACTACCGTAATCGGTTGGAATTTCTTTGGTACAGGTGGTTTCGGTTTTGGTTTTGGGATGTTTTCTGATTGTGTCATCAAATTCTCTTTGTACTAACTTTACTTCAGTTTGGCTTTGATATCTTATATAATTACTTACTACTCAATTATGGCAAAATTATTTCTTTGGGTTACCTCGAATGCGCGGATGGGTAGCTCTGCAAAATTGAGTTATGATAAAAATATTAGCTCAAAGAGCTTCTGCGCTCCTTTGCGCTTTCCTCAGCGCTACTCTGCGTTTCAAAAAAATATATATAATTCCGATACCAACATATTTGAAAATTATTCCTCCTCCGGGATTGAAACGCAGCGATGGCATCGCAATTTATGATTTTTTGGAAAACCCGCGGTTGAAATTTCTTCTACTCCCCTTACCTATAATATCAAGTCCGGCTAATTACTTATTATATAGTCGAACGTTTTATGCTATTGCTCCTAACTCCTAACTCCTAACCTCAAATTCCTTCCGCTTGCTGACGAATCATTTCCAAATCATCAGAAGTCATCTTATCAAGATTTTTCAAAATAAAATTCATCCTTCCCTGAAATTTCAGTTTATCCCGGTGTCGGTTCAAAAAGTCCCAATATAAGAAGTTAAACGGACAAGCTTTTTCTCCAATGCGTTGGGAATGTTTGTAAAAACAACTTTTACAATAATCGCTCATCTTATTAATATAGTTAGCAGAAGCGGCATAAGGTTTCGATGCGAGTAAACCTCCATCAGCATATTGTCCCATACCGATGACATTGGTTTGCATTACCCAATCGTAAGCGTCGATAAATGCTGCATGAAACCAGTTTTCTAATTCCTGTGGCGAAATTCCGGCAATTAAACCAAAGTTATTCAATACCATCAACCTTTGGATATGATGAGCGTAACCCGTATCTATCACCTGGGTTAATATTTGGTGCAGACAGTTCATTTTGGTTTCACCAGTCCAATAAAATTCGGGTAATGGTTTATCATGGTTAAACCAATTCTGCTGGGAATATTCTGCATCGACATGATGGTAGATTCCGTGCATATATTCTCGCCATCCCAATATCTGGCGAATGAAGCCTTCTACACTATTTAAAGCAAGTTGATTTTCGTAATAAGCTTTTTCTGCTGCTTGAATAATTTCTAAGGGTTGGAGTAAACCAAGATTAATATAGGGAGAAAGCATGGCATGCCACATAGTTTCTTCTCCCGTTACCATCGCGTCTTGGTATGGGCCAAATAATGGTAAACGAATATCTATGAAATATTTTAGTACTTCCAGGGCTTGGGAACGAGTTACTCCCCAACGAAATTCTTTTATTTCTCCATAGGTTGGGATATCGAGGGAATTAACTTGTTGAATAACTTCGAGGGTAATTTCATCAGCTTCAAACCACTTGGCATCGGGAGTATTTAAATTACTTTTGGGTGGCTTACGATTTTCCTTATCAAGATTCCACTTTCCCCCCACGGGTTTATCAGCTTCCATCAAAATATCAAAGCGTCGTCTTCCTTCCCGATAAAAATCTTCCATTAACAAACGCTTGCGATTTTTTGCCCAATTATTGAATTCTTCTCCACTCCATAAAAATTGGTTGTTGGGAATTAAGGTTAGGGAGCAAGGTAAATTTAAATCTTCTATGGTTTTTAAAAAAGGCTTGTCATTGGGAGTCATCACCCGTAATTCGGTAATTTGATGTGAGTTTACCCAATCAATAAGGGGAGTTTGAAAATCTTCGGCAATTTTATAAGTTACTGAGTAGCCCAATTGACGTAATTTTTCCGCAAAATGACGCATTGCCGACCAGATTAAAACCAGCTTTTGCTTGTGATAGCAGCGTTCTTTGATATGAGCATAAGATTCTATGAGAATAATTGATACTTGTGAACTGCGATCGCAACTTTGTAAAGCAGCTTGTTTTAAATGTAGTTGATCTCCTAATATCCAGATACCAATTGTCATTCGATTTTAGATTTTAGATTTTAGATTTACGATTATATAGCTTGTCTATTCTCAAAAATTATGTGAATTAAATCACGAATGATGAAATATTGAAGATAAGAATAAGCTGTAGCTATTATATAATCGAACGTTTTATGCTATTACTCCCTACTCATTACTTATTACTCCTAACTCCTCAATCCTTTCTCTTTCAAAACTCCATCAGCCCAAACTTTATCTTCTTCACTCAAACTTGGTACAGCTTCTTGACTATAATCAACTACCAAATCATAACCAGAAACATCATATATTTCATTTAATAATTCCTGTAAGTTGATAACAGGTTCTGTGTCATCACTACGCAAAGGTAAACGGAAGGAAGGAATTACATTTTGCAAATTAAAAGCATATAAATCGGCTATTGGACGGGTATCGCCACGATAAACTAAAATCCGATAGTGACTCTGAATATGATTATCAACTATCGGCATTGGTTGACCTTTTCGTAATAAATCAATCTCTACTAAATTGGTGCGAGTTTCTAAAATAGTTTCTCGTTTTTTCAAATATTTTTGTCTTCCTTTCCCAAAACGTTTATTGCTAGGTGAAAGAATTTCTATTGTAGTTATTAATGCTTCTGTACCTACTTCTCGAACTTCTAAATAACCTTCTTTAATTGTTAAAGGAACGGGAATTCTGACTTTTATAGGTTCTACAGTTGGTTCAGCAACTACTACATTGGTTGTTGCTGAATCATTTGCAGTTTGCCGACTTTTTACTGTTACATCAGGAATACCTACCTGTAAGGAATTTTCATCTGAAGTTTCATATGTTCTGACTTCAACTGCAACCCTGTATTTTGGACGCAATTGAGGAGATAAAAATCTGGCTATTTCGATAATTAACCAATGATGTAATCCTGGAAATAGTTCGGGATGTTCTAAATATGGGTTCATTCCCGGAAATGGAGAAGACATAATTTATCTTATTTTTTGTTCTTTTAAAAGTTCATCTAACCATATTTTATCTTCTTGACTCAATTCAGGTACGGACTCTTGACTATAATCTATAACTAAATCATAACTAGCTCTTTCATAAATACCATTAATTAAATCTTGTAAATCAACGATGGGTTCTCTATCACCTTCCCGTAAAGGTATAGGAAATGTGGGAATATTTTCTTTTAAATTAAATGTATATAAATCAGCTTGAGGACGCTTTTCAAAAGAACTAACTAAAATACTATAATCGCTTTGAATATGATTATCCAAAATATCCATTGGTTTGCCATCTCGTAACAAATCAATTTCTACTAAATTACTTGCACTTCCCAATACTTTTAAGCGCTTTTTATTATAAGCTCTACGCCCTTCACCGGAACGTTTATTTTTAGGAGAAAGAACTTCAATTACTGTGACAACTTCCTTTGTGGCTATATCTCTTACTTCTAAATAACTTTCTCTAACAGTTTCCGGCTTGGGAAGATTTACTGTTACTGGTTTAACTCCCCGAGGAGCAACAGCAATATTTCCTGTCTTTGATTTATTTTCAGCTTGAGTCTTCTGTACTGCAACATCAGCAACACCTACTAAAAGTGAATCTTCATCACTTGCCTTATATACTCTTTGTTCAATCGCAACTCGATATTTTGGACGTACTTGGGAGTTTAATGAATCAAATATAGCTACTATCAGTAAACTATGAACTTCACGCCATAATGCTGGATTTTCTAAATAAGGATTCATTCCCGGAAATGGTGAATTCATTTCTCTACCTTTACAATTTTTTTTTGATAGAAGGTTTGTTATATGACTAAAACCCTTGTAGAGACGCGATATATCGCGTCTCTACATTAACGATATATCCCGTGATTAATATTCTCTTCTATTTCATATCGTAGCCAAATAAATTCACGTCAACTTCTCCCAATTTCAAATCATCCAAACCATATTCTGCCCATCTCCTTTCTACCATCGCTGCTACTTCGTCATCCGATTCCAAAGGAGCACCCCATTCATGTTCGGTTTCTGGGGGAATCTTGGTAGTTGCATCAACACCCATTCTTCCTCCCAAGCCTAATTTTTCACTGGCGAAATCTAAGGTGTCAAAAGGTGTATTCGGCAATATAAACACATCTCGCGTCGGATCGACTTTTGAGCTTATTGCCCATACAACTTGACGCGGATCGCGAATATTTATATCCTTATCTACTACAATCACGAATTTGGTGTAAGTAAACTGCGGTAACGCACTCCAAAATGCCAACGCTGCTCTCCGCGCTTGTCCGGGGTATGCTTTATCTATAGATATAACCGCCGCTTTATAACTCAAAGCTTCCATAGGAAGGAAGAAATCGACAATTTCCGAAACTTGCTGTCGGAGAATTGGCGTGTAAATCCGGTTAAGTGCGATTGCCATCATGGCTTCTTCTTTGGGTGGACGACCGCTAAATGTAGTTAAATACACCGGCTCTTGACGATGAGTCATGCATTGAAACCGCACTAACGGCGAATCTTCTACACCGCCGTAATAGCCCATATGGTCTCCAAATGGACCATCTGGAAGTACTTCTCCGGGAGTAATGGTTCCTTCGAGAACAAATTCTGAATCTGCGGGTACTTCTAAATCCACAGTTTTACATTTTGCCAAACTTACCCCGGAACCACCGTATAAACCCGCAAACAACCACTCGGATAAATCTACTGGAATTGGTGTCGCCGCCGCCATAATAATTAAAGGATCGACACCTAAAGCAATTGCTACTTCTAATTTCTTGCCATTTTCCGCAGCTTTACGTAAATGTCTGGCTCCACCCCTTACGGAAAGCCAGTGTACTGTCATAGTGTTTTTAGATTGGAGTTGTAAACGATATACCCCCACATTTGGTGTTCCCGTTTCGCAATCTTTAGTAATTACCAATCCTAAAGTGATAATCTTACCTGCATCGCCGGGATAAGGGCGTATCAAGGGTAATTTATTTAAATCTAAGTCATCACCTTGGATGACAACTTGCTGGCAAGCAGGGAAAAAATCTCTTCCCGGTTTGGCTTTAACAACATCAAATAGCACCTTACCAAAATCTATCGCTTGAGAAATCTTTTTTGGTGGCTTTGGTTGTTGCAGCATCGCCAACTTTTTCCCCAACTCCTCCAACTCCTGGGGATGCTCCATATTCATAGCCCAACATATCCTTTCTACGGTTCCCATGAGGTTTACCGCTACAGGAAAATCAGCACCCTTGACATTTTCAAAAATTAAGCCAGGACCACCTTTTTGCAGCATACGGTTGGAAATCTCCGCAATTTCCAATTCAGGGTCAACTTTAGCGGTAATTCGCTTTAATTGTCCCTTTTCTTCCAAAATTTTGATAAATCCCCGTAAATCTCTCGCCATTGTAAATATAAATCGTAAAGTTATTTGAAGCGTTTTTTATATTATCAGGCAAAAGTGAATGATTGGGGATTGGTAATTGGTAATTGGTAATTGGGGATTGGTAATTGGTAATTGGGGATTGGTGATTGGTAATTGGGGATTGGGGATTGGTAATTGGTAATTGGTAATTGGTAATTGGGGATGGGGGATTGGGGATTGGGGATTGGGGATTGGGGATTGGGGATGGTATGTGGAAATTATTTGAGGTATTGTAATTTTCTAGTATTTTTGGGGAATTATAGAAAAGAAATCGTTATTATAAAAAAATAGGTTGTCAAAACCAGATTTTGAGGATTTGCAAGTTTATCAATTAGCTGAGAAGTTGGCTAATGAAATTTGGGATATTGTTCAAGTTTGGAAGCAATTTGAAAAAGATACAGTTGGGAAACAAATAGTTCGTTCGGCAGATAGCGTTTGTGCGAATATTGCAGAAGGAAGAGGACGGTTTAATTTCCAGGATAATCGCCGGTTTGTTAGAATTGCTAGAGGTTCTTTGTATGAAACTATATGTTTTTTAAGATTAGCTTATATTAGAAATCTTTTAACTAAAGAACAGGTATCTAAACTTAAACCAATAATTGATGAACTATCACCAAAACTGAATGCTTACCTTAAATCAATAGGCAATACCAAATAATTGAATCCCCAATTCCCAATCCCCAATCCCCAACTCCCAATTCCCAATTACCAATTACCAATTACCAATTACCAATCCCCAATTACCAATTACCAATTACCAATTCCCAATTCCCAATCCCCAATTACCAATTACCAATTACCAATTCCCAATTCCCAATTACCGAGTCAATTCTTTAATTCTTGACAGCGCATCCTTATACTCATTATCTTCACCTCTTTTAAGAAAAATATCTGCTGCTGCTTTAAAATCTTCAATTGCACCAGGTACTCTTCCTATATCTGTACGCAGTAAACCCCGATTATAATAAGCTTGAGCGTATTGGATATTAAGTTCAATGGCTTTGGAATAATCTGCCATTGCTTGTTTTACTTTCCCTAATTCTAAATAAGCATTACCGCGATTATTGTATGCCATGGCTTGGGTAGAATCTAGTTTAATTGCTCGATCGTAATTTTCAATAGCTCCTTTTATATCTTTAATTTTGAAACGATATTTACCGCGATGAATATAAGCCTTGGCATTTTTGGGATTCATTTCTATAGCTTTTTCGTAGTCTTCATAAGCTTGTTTGGGATATCCCAAATCATTGAAAACATCTGCACGAGCTACATAAGCTTCAACAAATTTTGAATCTAATTCAATTACTTTAGTAAAATCTTTATTTGCGGCATTTTTTTCATTCAGTGCGTAACGAGTTTTACCGCGCTCGTAATAAGCTTCTGTATGTTTAGGATTGATTTTGATAGCTGAATCAAAATCGGAGATTGCTTTTATCTTATTTCCTAT
>JBHJJJ010000126.1:0-7981 GCA_050042755.1 Rivularia sp. (in: cyanobacteria) | reverse complement strand
CCCTATTATCTTTCTCCCCATCTCCCCATCTCCTAACCACCCATCTGCTGACACAGCGGGCTATAATGACTGGATCTTCCAGCTAATTTAATCCGCTCAATTGGGTGGCTGCAAACTCGACAAGGTTTTCCAGTGCGGTTATAAACCCAGGCAACATGAGCATAGTTTCCATTCACGCCTTTGACATTGAGGAAATTACTGAAGGTTGTACCTCCAGCTTCAATGCTAGTTTCTAAGACTTGAATAATGCTCGAATACAGTCGCTCTATTTGTTCTAATTGCAAATTTAGACACAGAGTTTCCGGTCTTATGCCACTCAGAAACAAAGCTTCATCAGCATAAATATTACCCAACCCGGCCACTATAGATTGATCTAGTAGCGCAGTCTTGATCGCGCGGCGGCGATTTTTGAGTTTCTCTGCAAGGTACTCTACGGTAAATTCCTCTGAAAAAGGATCTGCTGCAAGTTTCGCTAAACCAGTGATAATACTTTGTGTTGGGATTTGGGGAGGAACCCACCACATTTGACCAAAGGTACGTTGATCTACAAAACGTAATTCCCATTCTTCACCAAAGAATAACCTCACTCGCGTATGCTTGTGCAAAGGCTCATCTTGATGCAACCACAACAGTTGACCTGTCATTCTTAAATGAACCCCTAGGGAGGATAAGAGAGAGGGCACAGAGGAGCCATTGCCTTGGGGAGGTTGCCTCCGTTGTCGCAAATGGCGTGGGGAAGAGGGGGGAGAAGTTTCGACTTTTGACTTTCTTCTCTCTTCATCTTCAAAGAAAGGGCAAGTAAGTTCTGCAATCAGATATTTACCGCAACGATACCAAGATATTATCTCCCTTCCTTTAATGCCATTCAAAAATTCTTCAGCAGAAAAGGGGTAAGCGATTGTGCGATGAAGCAACACATCGCCCCCAGTAATTTTCCGCTTCAGGGTTAATTGATTTAAACCCCGCCGGAATGTTTCGACTTCTGGTAGTTCGGGCACAACTTAACGTGACTAGATTCGTTGATGCGATCGTACCTTTTTTCTTAAGGTTGGCTTATTCAGAAGCTTTAGCTGCTGGCTTTTTTGCCTTGGCTTTGGGGGCTTCAATTTCAATTAACTCATCGGGAGCAAAGTTATTGGTGTTGATGCCGGAGTAATTAACTTTATTAAAACGGACAATTACTGGGTATATAATGCCGCTTTTATCAACAGTAGCCACGGTTCCTACATCCTGATACCAGTAAGATTCGCGACGGAGAATGCGTACTTTAGAACCACGTTGAACCATAAGTTTATTCCCTCTTCAATTATAAGACTGCCTATTTATTTTGGCCTGCTGCCATTACTGTACAACTTGAAGGTCTCCACCAGCGGGTTTGTTAAGTTATTTGTCCGAAATCGGGAGTTAAGCATATGTAGTCAGAAATTAGGAATTAGGAATTCAAAAATTTAATCGCCGATTCCCAATTTCTCTTAACAGCATGGTATTTCGGTGTTATTGTGGTGTCTCGCCCTCTTGACAAAGTACATTTTTTGAAATATGTTCTACCTCGAAAACAGTTATGAAGAAATATTTCATGATTTAGTCAATACAAAGACACTTCCTTGATTTCCTCTACCAATACGTAAATCGTCATCTAAGTAAGTAATGTCTAGCCATCCCTGTTGTTCGTTACTTTGAATGGGAAAATCAATTGCAAGGAATTTCTTACTCAATTCAATTTCTTCAATAAAACTTCCTGGATATTTGTAGTTTATTAAACGTTGTAAACCGATAATTGCGCGTTCAAATTTTACTTGAACTCGAGACTGGGAAGCTGGTTCAAATTTTGCAGCGACGCTAACTAAGCCTTCAAGAAATGGTAAACCATTGATTTCGGCAATGTTATAAACGCTCTTGGTTTTTACGCGAATACACTGATAAATTTGAGTTAGATTTGCTAAAGGAATGCGGTTAAGATTTAATAGTTCAGAACTGGTGGTGTATAGTAATCGCCAGTTACCATCTAGTAAATCGCTGGCTTCTAGAGGGCGGGGAGTAGGATTAAAATCTTCTAAATTAGCGATCGCCGATAAGATAGCTTTCTTGTCTAAGTCTGTCGCATTGATACCAAGATTTTTTCCTGCGATTATTTCTAATAAAGCTGTTTTTCTCATTTGTGCCATAACCTCAATTAGGATTGGGAATTAAAACGATAATTTGGAGTGTAGATGTATAGCACCATACAAATTCCAAGGAATACGTGGTTATCACCTCAAACAATATTAAAGAAGGAGTTTTTTCTCGGATTTATCAACCAAAGAGTTGAATGAATAACTAAAATATTCTGTATCAAGTGATAGACTCTTAATGTCAAGTTAGTTCAATACTCTTCGTATCATTGTCTAGTATGTTGAATTCTCCTTTATATGAAGTTCCCCGTAGCCGGAGAGCCTCTGTAATTCCATTAAAACAAGAAGCTTCGCTCTTGGACTGGTTAAAAGAAAATGGACGTTTAATATCCCGCGATCCAGTAGAACAGCAAGCGCAAAAGCCAGAGCAAGATTTAAATTCCTTGATGGGTATGGAAGAAGGCATCCCAGATTACGAATTTGATGATGATGATGATGATGATGATGATGATGATACAAGTTCGGATGCGGACTAACTTGTTAAGAACGGAAATTGGCACAACATGGTGCTGAATATTAGTTTTTATTAGTGTGGAGTGAAGGGAAATTTCCGTGGACGCTAAATTATCTCCAAACCAAGGTTTGAACCTCAGTGGTATTCGTTTGGTTTCTTTGTTAGGTATGGGACTAGGTGTCGCAGCACTAGTTTTAGATGGAGTAGCAACTCGCTCTCCCTGGCAAGGAAATTCTTTAACTTTACCCTTGTTATTATCGGCTACGATCGCTGCCGGATTGGGCTTTTGGGCTGTTCCTTGGCTACAAGCGCTCAAGGCTGGACAAGTCATTCGCGAGGATGGCCCCCAAGCCCATTTGAAGAAAGCTGGTACCCCTACAATGGGAGGAATATTTTTTGTTCCTGTTGCGGTTATAATTGCTTGTGTGCTGTCTAACTTTGCGGCAGAAACTCTCGCAGTATCTGCTTTGACATTAAGCTATGGATTTGTCGGCTGGATTGACGATTGGCAGATTCTTCGCCGTAAATCAAATAAAGGTATTTCACCTAAGATGAAGCTGGCTTTACAGGTTAGTTTCGCAGTGGCTTTTTGTGTATGGCTATTTATTAGTCAGCCTTCTACAATTACGAATATTACCTTTCCCTTGGGTTTTTCTTTGCCTTTAGGGTGGTTGCTATTTTTGCCCTTATCTTGTTTCGTAATGCTGGCAGAAAGTAATGCCACAAACTTGACTGACGGTGTTGATGGTTTAGCTGCGGGTACTGCAGCGATCGCTCTGTTGGCATTAGGTGCAATTGTTGCTCCTACTTCACTTGGATTAATGGTTTTTTGTGCATCTTTTAGCGGTGCTTGTCTAGGATTTCTAGCGCACAACCGCAACCCTGCCCGCGTTTTCATGGGAGATACAGGTTCCCTGGCTTTGGGAGGGGGTTTAGCAGCAGTTGGACTGTTATCTAATTCTTTAGTAGCCCTGTTTCTGATTAGCGGTATATTCTTTGTAGAAACACTTTCTGTAATGGCACAGGTAAGTTACTACAAAGCCACAAAAGGACCTGATGGTAAAGGTAAGCGCTTGTTCAAAATGGCACCTTTACATCATCATCTGGAACTTTCTGGTTGGTCTGAATTGCAAGTGGTTAGCGTATTTTACATTATCGCTGCAATACTAGCTTTCGTAACTTTCGCAATTACTCAGATGTAAATCTTAAAAAAACAATTAAATAGGTTTTACTTAAACAATCCTAACTCTGTGGTAAGGATTGTTTTTCAATTTTATGGGTTGAGGCGTTGGAACATATTTTAATGAGTTTCAATTAAACTTTATTCACGATAACATGGATGGCTCTGTTCTAATCTCAAATCCTCAATTATTCGTAACATTTATATAATTCGAGTCTGGGGGAGGCTGACGTACATAAGTTAACTATTAAGCACCTCCAGCTTGTTTTTTAAATTAAGCTATGAGCTATGAGTTAAACCTTTTTGGGAATAAAAAGAAAATAATTATTTCAGTCATTAGTCATTTTTCCCATTCCCCTTTTTGTATATTATTGACCTATGACTAAGGACTAATAATTAATGACTAATGACTAATAATTCATGACTCTTTAAGACTTATCAAGTCCCAAGCCATTTTCTTCTGCATAGCGTTCCATAAACCGCATAAAACGCTCCCATTCCTCAGCAGATTTCATTAAGTAAATTGCTTCTATAGCTTCAGGCTTGCCGTTTACAAATTTACCTTTAACTTCCCGGGTGACGATTTCCCCTTCTTCGTC
Organism: Rivularia sp. (in: cyanobacteria); assembly: GCA_050042755.1. Classification (GTDB taxonomy): domain Bacteria; phylum Cyanobacteriota; class Cyanobacteriia; order Cyanobacteriales; family Nostocaceae; genus Rivularia. The sequence continues at coordinate 3,577 of JBHJJJ010000126.1, read as the reverse complement.
AAGCATGTACATTCCAGTAATTTCATCCGTGCTTCCTTCATCCAAAGCTTTCGGATTTGTAAAAATAAACGTTGCAGTACCGCTATCTCCGGTACGCGAACGTGTTAAACGCACGTCTGGAATGACTTCTTCTGTGACACCTCTTGAAAACTGTATTTTTGCCATGATGGGTGTAATTTAAAATTGTGTGATGGTTAAACAACTATTTTCTCATCATTTAGCAACAAAGTGTAACATTTAGTTGAGATAAACCGTTTCTAGCCCTTGCGATCGCCAGGCGCATGCCCGTTCGCTTTACCCTAAGGGCGAGGCAAGCTGAACACGCCAAGCATGTCCTAAGAACATAGGGCTTATGGTAAATTTAGGTCGGAACCTAAAAAATTGGGAATATTCTTGATTAAGAGCCGACTTGATCTAATAACTTGCAAATAACTTGCCAGCCATTGCTTTTTTAATATTTAAATTTACGTATAAATTCTTATTCCGCAACGCGATCGAGTATTAAAGTTACGGGACCATCATTTTCGATTGAAACTTGCATCTCAAGACCAAATTTTCCCGTTTCTACCCGTAAACCGCTAGCACGCAATTTGTCTACTAAACAGTTATATAAATTTTCAGCAATTTCGGGAGATGCGGAAGCGCTAAAAGAAGGACGGCGACCTTTACGACAGTCTCCATAAAGGGTAAACTGACTAACTACTAATAACTCGCCGCCGATTTCTTGTATCGATTTTTGCCAACGGTTGCTTTCCGCCGATTCTGGGAACAACCGTAATTCCAAACATTTACGCGCCATCCATTCTAATTCAGCTTCGGTATCTGTATGACCAATACCTACTAATAAATTGAGTCCTATTCCAATTTTGCCGATAACTTCACCGTCAACGGCGACTTGAGATGATTTAACCCGCTGGATAATTACCCGCATGAATTTTTGAAACCCGCAAGTTCTGTTAAAGATATTTTTGATGTAACTTGTAGAGACGCTATATAATGCCCTATCGGGCACGCTCCGCTAACGCGTCTCTACACTTACGAATCGGACGAAAACAACGAAAAATTTTTATCCTTCATCATTTCCCTAAACCTTTACCTTTATTATCAGAAGGGATAGACACGCAGTTTTCTATCTGTTTGAGTAATCCTTCTTCGTCCAAATTTTGACCAATTAACACTAATTGATTTTTCTTTTCACTTTTCCACTCATCATCATCAAGGGTGAAACGTTTACCGCAAAGGTGGAAAATATGTCTTTTGGGACTTTCATCAAACCATAGTATCCCCTTAGCGCGAAAAATGTTTTCGGGTAGCTCGTTATCTAGAAAATACTGGAATTTACGGATAGATAGCGGATCTTCACTCTCGAATGATACAGAAGTAAAACCATCATTTTCTAAGTGATGAGAATGATGATCGTGGTCATCATGGTGTTCGTGGTCATGATGATGTTCGTGGTCATCATGGTGTTCGTGACCGCATTCTGAATGGTCGTGATGGTCGTGGTTATGGTCGTGATGGTCGTGGTTGTGTTCTTCGGCAGCATCAAAATACTTATCTGACTCGAACAAACCAACGCTGAGAACTAAAGGTAGAGGAACTTGGGATTTTGTGGTACGGAGAATTCTGGCACCTTCTTTGATATCCCGAATTTTGACTTCTAAAGAATCTAGATAGGTTTGATCAACTAGATCGGTTTTGTTGAGAACAATTACATCACCGTAGGCGATTTGGCTGAAAGCAGCATCGGAGTTGAATAAATCTAAACTGTAATTAGCAGCATCTACTAAAGTGACAATGGAATCCAAACGAGTTAAATCTCGTAACTCAGTCCCTAAAAAGGTTAATGCAACGGGTAAGGGATCTGCTAAACCTGTTGTTTCCACGACCAGATAATCTATATTGTCTTGGCGTTCCATAACTTTGTAAACGGCATCCACCAAATCGCTATTGATGGTACAGCAAATACAGCCGTTGTTTAACTCCACCATGTTCTCGTCGGTGGAAACAATCAACTCATTATCAATGCCAATTTCGCCAAATTCATTTACCAAAACAGCAGTTTTCAAACCCTGCTGATTGGTCAAGATATGATTGAGTAAAGTCGTCTTACCGCTACCGAGGAATCCAGTAATAATTGTGACTGGTAATCCTTGTTTTGGAGCACCCATTGCTTGAGATTCTGAAGTTACTGATGATTGCATGGCGAGAACAGTAAATGAAGTAGAAAAGAATTAAAAATAATAATGTAGCGCAGCTTGCAGGGCGAAACTCTAAAATAGGGATGCGTTAATGTCACCCCAACTGCTTTAATCTATTATTGCGTAAGTAGTTCAGCACAAAAAATTATAGTTTGTTTGTAGTCGGGCTGTCTTCACGCTTAGCGTTACTAAGAACTAAATACAGATATTTTACGTTCCGTTACATAGTTAGATTTTTTCAAGCTTACTTATTTGTCTTCTATTAATCATTAATTGGTCATGCCCCTAAAAGTTTACAACAGCCTCACCCGTCGCCAAGAAGCCTTTCAAACAGTAGAACCGCAGAAAGTTAAGATGTATTACTGCGGCGTGACGGTTTATGATTACTGCCATTTGGGTCATGCTAGAGCTTGTATTGTTTGGGATGTAGTCCGGCGCTATTTACAATTTAGCGGTTATCAAGTGCGTTACGTGCAAAATTTCACCGATGTTGACGATAAAATTCTTAAGCGAGCCAGAACAGAAAGCTCGTCAATGGAAGCTGTAGCCGAAAAATATATCCAAGCTTATTTTGATGATATGAGCCGGTTAAATGTCAAAGAAGCTGACGAATATCCACGTGCTACTCAAACCATGGATGGAATTAAGCGGTTAATTCACGAGTTGGAAAATAAAGATTATGCTTATGCATCCAAGGGTGATGTTTACTATGCCGTACAGAAATTTGATCAATACGGCAAGCTTTCCGGACGTAAATTAGAAGATATGCAAGCCGGTGCTAGCGAACGGGTAAGTGTAGAAGATCCAGAATATCAAAAGAAAAGATATCAGTTTGATTTTGCTTTATGGAAGGCTGCAAAACCCGAAGAACCAGCTTGGGATTCCCCTTGGGGAAAAGGCCGTCCCGGATGGCACATTGAATGCTCTGCAATGGTTAGAGAGCGTCTTGGCGAAACTATTGATATTCATACAGGTGGTGCCGATTTAATTTTCCCCCACCATGAAAATGAAATTGCTCAGTCTGAAGCTCTAACGGGTAAACCCTTAGCTAATTACTGGCTACACAATGGAATGGTGAAAGTTGATGGCGAGAAAATGTCTAAATCCTTAGGCAACTTTATCACTATTCGGGAATTACTAGATAAAGGTGTTAACCCCATGGCGGTGCGGTTATTTGTACTTACGGCACAGTACCGCAAACCTATTGACTTTACCGACGAGGCCATACAAGCAGCTACTAATGGTTGGAATACTCTAAAAGAAGGGTTGCTTTTTGGTAACAAGTATGGGGAACAGCTTGGTTGGGACATTGGGGATAAAGGACAAGGGGACATGGGGACAAGGGGACAAGGGGGCATGGGGAAGAGGGGGGGTGG
>JBHJJJ010000125.1:0-16255 GCA_050042755.1 Rivularia sp. (in: cyanobacteria) | reverse complement strand
AAATTCAAAAATATCTTTGCCTACTCCTCCATTTTGCTAGTCATTACCGACACTACCAATAAGAGTTTCATCTCCCACGCTACCATAGATTTAGTCGTCACCAGATCCGCCGTTGAGCAAGTCATCACCGACACCAGCATTCAGTTATTCTTCTCCAGAACCGCCGTCGAGCAAGTCATCACCGACACCAGCATTGAGTAAATCATTGCCAGAACCACCGTTAAGCGAGTCGTTGCCAATACCACCGTTGAGCAAGTCATCGCCAGCACTGCCCTCTAGTTCATCGTTGCCGATACCGCCATTGAGTTTATCGTTGCCAAAGCCACCGTTGAGGGTGTCGTTGCCAAAGCCACCGTTAAGCAAGTCATTGCCGACGCTACCGTTGAGCTTATCGTCACCAAAACCACCATTGAGTTTGTCGTCGTCGATACCACCGTTGAGGAAGTCGTTGCCAAAACCACCGTTGAGGGTATCGTTGCCAAAACTGCCGATTAGCAAGTCGTTACCAGAACCACCGTTGAGTTTGTCGTTGCCCAAACCGCCGAGAAGTATATTGATTCCACTGTCACCGGAAACAACGACGTTGTCAGGATGGCTAGCAGCTAACAAGGTATTTAAAACATATTCTCCTGTAAACTCATGAGCGGCTCTTGTAGGATGTTCTCCATCCCAAAACAGATATTGATCGGGAGTTTCACCAACAGAGGAGGAAAATAAGAAAGAGTCTTCCGTATTTATAAATCCAAAAGCTTCGGGGTTATCTCGAGAAAATTCAAAGAGAGAATCTACATCCACCGGAACAATATTGATATCGGCTAGTGAATTTTGCAAATCATTTACTTTCTCTGCAAGAAGCTCATTGTATTCTTCAGTTGCATCTGTAAAGGCTTGAGCAGCTTCATCCGTGGTAACTAGAGGGCGAATTCCTAAATCGGGCAAATTAAACACAAGGAATTCGCGAGCATTCGCCTCGTTATAGAGTTTTTCTACAGATGTTTCCAAATTATTGACTGGTTCATTGAGATCTAAAACAGAACCACTTGGATCGATAACTTCTCCATCAGAAAATGCGTCGAAATCATTGGAACCACCCCATATAGCGTAAAGTGCATCCCCTAATTCGGTAGTCTGCTCCGAGGGTAAATCGTCAATGTCATCAATAAATGTATCAATCTGTTTTAATACCCCTGGAATATTCGGATTTAGCCCTGGTATTGGATCTGGATTAGAGACATTATCAAGTCCACTTGTCGCTCCCGCAAAGGCAAAGTTAACACTTTGAGTTGCTGTCTGGCCGCCGTAGGCAAAGTTTGCTTCAACCACAGGCTCCTCGGGGTTACTGAGGTTGATAACTACAGAAGGAAGTGTGGTTGGATTCGGAGGGGGCAATAAAGGTGAGCCGGGAGGAATCACTGTCAATGATGTAGATGCAACGATAGGAGCATCTAGATTGAGTTCGTCGGCGAGGAAGTCTACCCAAATTGAACGAGTTGGATCTACAGGATTGCCATTGGTAATTTTTCCTTGGCTATCGTAGGGTGGCACTGGTGGTTCAACTGGGATTAAACCAGCAAGAAATGGAAATTCGTTGACGGCTGTGGTGGTATTAAAGACATTGCCTGGATCGGAGAGGCTATCGCTGAAAACATATAACCGATCGAATAGGGAGTCGGCTGAGTTTTTTGTGTTGCCCAGTTTATATGTAAAAAATGCCATGGCGAATACCTGCCTCAATATGTAATGAGTTTTGAAGAATTAAGTTTAATTACGGAAAAAATCGTCAAATAAATGCTAGTAGATCCAGGTTATAACCTTTGCAGGCTATTGCTCGCGCCCCAATCGAAGACAAAAAAATTTTAATCTAAGTGTTTAATTTCCGTACATTCGCGCACAAGAACCTTGAACAAGGGAACAATACCCCTACCCTAAGTATTACAAGTAGAACATTTTTCTACTTACAATTGCTTAAGTACACTTAGAACTTCAGCAATTTTCTGTATTTTTACATATAAAAAATACATTTTCAATCAAAATACCTAATCTTTAAATTAATTCCTGGGATTTTAATAAGGCTTCAAATTTTTTTGAGATATTCTGACGAAATCTCTAATTTCAGTTTCATTGTTTATCTGAGCTTCAAATTTTAATTCTCTATACCAATTCCCGATCACCATTTGCAATATTTGATATTTACTGTATATTTTTAATGTCTTTGAGGCTGATTAAATGACTTAGGTTAACAAAACACTAAAAAAATCACCTCAAAACTACTTTGACACGATTATTTATGACTACTCAATTATCTTTAATAACCGTTCCTTTTTCTCTAGACACAGCAAAAAAAATTCTCTCTATTCACGATTCGCCACTCTATATTTATCAAAGCGATATCTTACGTCAGACAATCGCTCGCATTACTAAATCAATCCCTTATCCCCATACAAAATTCCACTTTGCTAGCGTTACTAATGGCAATATTTCCTTACTGCAAATTTTCAAAGATTGTGGTTGGGGAATTCATGCTAATACTCCCGGTGATGTTTATTTGGCTTTAAAAGCGGGGTTTTCTTCAGAAAAGATTGTTTACAGCGGTAGCAATCTGAGTGCTGAGGAAATGGCAAGGTTATTAAATTGGGGAATTACGACTTTTAATTTAGATAGCGTTGCTCAGTTACAAGTATTTTGCGAAGTTTATCAAAGCTTTTCTTTTAATACTTCTCCAGAAATAAAATTAGGATTGCGTTTAAATCTGCCGGAGATTACTGGCGATAGTCGTATTGGCGTACGCCCAAATGAGTTTTTAGATGCTGTAAGAGTTACGAATCAGGTAAATTTAAAAGTTAGCGGTTTGCACTTCTATCGAGGTACGGGTACTAATGCCACTAAAGCTTTTACCCAAGTGATAAATCAAGTTATAGAAACCGCTAAATTATTACCGGATTGGCAATATTTAGATTTTGGCGGTGGTTTTGGATATCCCTATCATCATGATGGAGTTGCTTTTGATTGGGAAAGTTTTGGAACAGAAATCACTAATATTTTATTAAAACTCGATCGCAAAATTGATTTAATTATCGAACCAGGAAGGGCTGCAATTGCCGGTTGTGCAACTCTTATTGCTGAAGTTGTTTCTGTGAAATGGCAGCAAGATAAACAAATTATCGGTACAAACACTACGGTTGCTAATTTATCAGTACCATCCGTACATGGAGGCTATCGCGAAATTGTCAGTTGGAAATCGGGAAAATCCTATCTTACAGATGTTTGTGGAAATACTACTTATTCCCGCGATTATTTAGGGAAAAATTGTCAACTTCCAAAGTTAGAAATTGGAGATATTATCGCTATTTTAGATGTCGGCGCTTATGGCTATGCCATGTCTTCTCATTTCTTACATCGTCCCCGCCCTGCGGAAGTTTTATTAGAAAATGATAGTCATAAATTAATCCGTCAACGAGAAGATTATGATATTTTATTGCACAATCAAATTTATAGTTAAATATTAGTTAAATTAAGGAGGATAAATTAATGAAATGCGTCAATTGTGGAGTTGATAATAATCTGAAAGAAAGAACTGAAAATCAAGGTAAGTGTAAAAATTGTAATCACACTTTTACTTTTGAACCCCAAAGTCGTGATACTAAATACAAATTTACTGACCCATTTTTTAAAAAAATAATTACAGATATTTCAGCTAACGAAACCTTATATTTTACTCCCAAGCAGTTTATTTACGCTTTAAATAGGCGGTTAAATAAGAAAAATATTAAAGGTAATGGATGGATAGGACTGATTTTTTTTCTCATTATTATGATGGCAATATTCCAGGTTCCTATTTTTATTATCATTGGATTAGCCATAATCTTATTTATGATTCATTCTTATCTGCAAAGTAACTCTGAAAAAAATAAAGTTAAAGTACGTAAAGATCATGCCAGGTTTATTCAAACTAGCGGCATTTTAATTTTGATAGTAGGTATTTTATTTTCCCTTTCAATTAATTCATTCCCATTATTTGTAATCAGCGTTATTTTAGGGATGCTGTTAATCTATTTAGGTACTATACAAATAAAATATTTGGCAGATGCAGCAGAAACATTTATTATCAATCAAAATTTATTTCAAAATTGGATAAATCGCTGGCAAGAAATTAACGGCACAATTACAAATATGCTACCTTCTCCACGCCAGGAAAATACCCCTGCTAATATCAATCCCGATATCACCGCATATAGTTTCGATCGAGTTGTTATTTGCGACAGTGCAGAAATTGCCCAATTATTAATAGCCAATAATTTCCACTTTGAAAATAACTGCGCCGTCTTGAGCATTACCGGATATCCCGAAAATATATTTGATACTGTAATGGAAATGTTACGCCGCAATCCCGATTTACAAGTCTATGCTTTGCATAATGCTTCTCCTCGCGGTGTCACTTTAGTAAATCATCTCCGCACTAGCCCCAATTGGTTTTTAAATACCAATGTCACAATTTATGATTTGGGATTATTACCGCGTCAATTGATGAATAATTCCAAAGTATTTATCCAAGCTTCGGAAGAATACGCCAGAGATGCGAGAAATTTGTCAATTGATGTTAAACGAGATTTAACTGCAGCTGAAATTGAATGGTTAGAGTCAGGTAAATTTGTCGAGTTAGAATCTTTCACTCCTAAAAGATTGTTAAGAGTAGTCACTCAAGGTATTGCTAAAAGTCGTCAAGCTGGTAGTCTTCAATCAGATAGTGCCGACAGTACTTTTATTGGTGGCTATGACGATTATGATAACGATAACGATAGCAGTATTACAATTTTTGCTGTTGATAGCTTTGGGTAATCAGTTAACAGTTAATAGTGAGCAGTGAGCAGTTATGAGTTATGAGTTATGAGTTAGGAGTTAGGAGTTAGAAGTTTCAATAATACTAATTGTTTCACTCTCTCTTTCATTTCTTTCATGTAAATATAAATCATGATATGTATAAATTGCGGTACTGATAACAGTTTCAAAGAGCGTCTTGCAAATAATCGCTGTTGTAAGGCTTGCTCTCATCCGTTTGTTTTTGAACCAAAAGCAATGTCTGATATCACATTTTCAGATCGGTTTTTTGTTAAATTAATTGATGATATTTCAGCAAATAATACTTTGAAGTTTACGGAGCAGCAGTTATTCTATCTTTTTAATCAGCGTTTGATTAAAAATCTACCTTCCACGGTTACTGAATTTATTTTTATATATTTAGGTTTATTTGTAATCATCATCGGAATATTATCTTCCCGGCAAACTTCAGGACTTTTTATTACAGCCTTTGGTGTATGGATGGTATTGAGTGGAATGGCGATACAAGATTATCAAAAAAAGAAGAAAGTTAAAAACTTTATTGTCACTCCTGAACAATTTCGAGTTTATTTAAATAACTGGCAATCAGTTAATCCTATTGATGGAATATTATCTTTATCCCAGCAAAAAAGTTTACCTAACTCGATAAATTCTGATATTACTGCATACAGTTTTGATCGAGTAGTTGTTTCCGACAGTGCGGAAATTGCTAATTTACTTATAGCTAATAACTTTCATTTTGAAAATAATTCCGCTGTCTTAAGTATTGATGGATATCCCGAAAATATTTTTGATATGGTAATGCAAATGCTTCGTCGCAATGACAATTTAAAAGTCTACGTTTTACATGATGCTTCCCCAAGCGGCGTTAGTGTCGTAAATACTCTTTCCAATAACTCCGATTGGTTTTCTAATTCCAATGTCACTATTTATGATTTAGGATTGTTACCGCGCCAAATAGTTAATAATCATAATCCCAATTTTTTTACTCAAATTTCAGAAGATTCTGCAAGGGAAGCACAAGAATTAGCATTCGAGATAAAACAGGATTTAACAAAAGAAGAAATTGCATGGTTGGAAGCAGGTAAATTTGTCGAATTAGAATCTTTCACCCCGCAAAAACTTTTAAGAGTTATCAGTCAAGGTATTTCAAAAAGCCGTCAAGCCCATAGTAATGGCGATACTTCCACTTTTGGTGACTATGGTGCTAGTGGAGATGATGGAGGTAGTTTCGATGATTGTGACGTAACCATATACACCGATGATTGCTTCGGATGATTCGATTTGAGATTTTGGATTGTCAACTAAGTAGGTTGGTACAGAAAATTATCGTTGAGGGAAGGCAATAGGCAATAGGCAATAGGCAATAGAAGTAAGGGTTTGAGGATAAAAAACATTTTTTAACATAGCTCGGTTTATTCATGCCGACTTACTTAGTTAAAAGTTAAAAGTTATAAATTAGTACTTCAATCTCCTCCTCATCTCCCCATCCCCCCATCTCCCCATCTCCTATCTCTTCTGTACCTGCAACCAAATTTCTAAACTCACCAATAACCATAATTTCACGCCGTAACGCCGCCAAGCATCGCCGCGATAATTTAACCACTGCCGAATTAAATCTTGATTTAAATAAGGTGCAATTTCTGCATTCTTATTCAATAACAAACTTTTCGCGCGACGCTGCCAAACATTTTTAACCCAATACTGTACCGGTACCATCATCCCACTTTTCGGACGCTCTATTATAGCTCTTGGCAATATATCTAAAACTGCTTGCTTCAACACCGCTTTTTCTTGCGCTCCTGCTAATTTATACTGCGGTGGTATTTCCATCGCCATCTCTACTACTCTTTTATCAAATAATGGCGAGAGCCCTTGCAAATCATTCACTACTGTCATATTGTTAACTTTTGTTAAAATATGGTCTGCTCCTTTAAACTTAATATTGATTGTCATTAACCGATTTAAATAGCTTTCTTCTCGATATAAATAATCGGCAAATACAAAGGGTTTGTCTTTTACCGTTGTCAAAACCTCTGGTTGGAGAAGTTGGGGTAAATAAGAGGAACATTTTTTAAATGAATTGACATAATTTGTGACTAAATTTTCTTCCGTATTATTAACTGTATCGTAAAGCCGATTTAACAACATTGGCTGATTTTTAGGTCCACCAAAACAGGGATCGCCACCTTCTCCATTCAAGATTACCCTGCTATTTACTCGTGCTATCTTTCCTAATAAATAGTTAGGTACCGTCAAAGGATCGCCAATGGGATCGTCCAAGCAAGACATAACTAAGGGTAACTTTTCCCACATATCATCAGGAGTAATTTCTAGGATATGATGGTGAGTTTTACAATGCTGCGCCACTAAACTGGAAAATTCCAACTCATTGGGACAATTTTCGCCAAAATGAATCGAATAAGTGTGTACCGGATGGTTGTGAATTTGGGCAGCAAGTGCGGTAATACAGCTAGAATCCAAACCCCCAGATAAATAAACCCCCACGGATTCATCCACGGGTAAATATTCTCGCACAACTTCATTTAAAAGCTGTCTGAGTTGCAAACCATGCCAAGTTAAGCTTTCTTCTGTATTCTGAATATCCTCTCGTGCTTCCCAAAATAGCTTTTGATTAACGTAATTTATCCTTCCGGTGGATGATTCCATTTGCAAAACCATCCCCGCAGACAATTCGCGCAAATTTTCCCAAAGCGTTTGCTCTCCAGGTACGAAAGCACAGCAAAGATAATCCCGCAACGCCACTAAATCTAATTGTTGTGAATGAAAAGGTAAAAGCGTCGCCAATCGAGGCGCAATAACGCAAATTTTACCGGAACTAGTGTAATAAAGAGTACGGCAACCAACGCCATCTCGTACTAAATATAGTTGCCTTTCACGGTTATCCCAAATACATAGCGAGAACATTCCCTCCAATAAATTGAGGCATTCTTCACCTTTAGTTTCCCAAAGATGCGCTATTATTTCTTTATCAGTATATTTTTCCTTTAAATGTAATAATTCCAGCAATCTACAGCGGTTGCTTAACCAAACATTTCCAACTACAATAAAACGCCTATTGTAACTTTTGACAGCTTGAGTTTTGATTACAAAAAAATTTTCAACGCTGTAAGTAACATCATAATTGCTAGCATCTATCTCCCCCAAAATTACATACCAATCTGGGACTAATTTTTTGGTATCGGGGATTTGTCTTTTATTCCATAAAATAGGCATTTTCATAACGATTGAAAACTATTAGTTCAGATTTGAAAATAAAAATATCGTAACAGCGAGATTAATAATTGAATATGAGTTAAGTAAGTCGGCACAAATAAACCAAGCGGTATTACAGAATGTAAATTTAGTTGAAAGCCTTGTTCAATCTCACCAAGAGTGAAAAGTTCCTCCCCTTCGGGAGACACGCCATTTACTACAACGATGCGTGTTCCCTGGCGCAGCAATGGCTCCCCAAGTGAGCATTTTATGTCCCAACGGACACGCTCCGAAGATCGCTATTCACTACTCACTATTCACTACTTCTAATTACTATTTTCAATGCCCACCTACTTATGGATGGAAATAGTATATTTAGATGCGAATTCAGGGATAATAGATAAATAAATTACATTTGAAATTTTACAATTTGATTTGTAATTTTCAGCACATTATCTGCTCCACAAAATACTTCAATATAGTTACTGAATTTTGGAATGATTGATTGTGATGATTGCTATTTATCCCGGAAGTTTTGACCCTATAACCCTAGGGCATCTCGATATTATTGAACGTGGCAGGCGGCTATTTTCTGTGATTATTGTTGCTGTATTGCGCAATCCCACCAAGACTCCATTGTTCAGCGTGCAACAACGTTTAGAACAAATAAGTCAATCTACCACACATCTAAATAATGTAAAAGTAGATGCTTTTGAAGGTTTAACAGTCGAATATGCCCGAATGCAAAAAGCACAAGTGTTGCTAAGGGGTTTACGGGCAATTTCCGACTTTGAAGTTGAACTGCAAATGGCACACACCAATAAAACTCTTTCCACCGAAATAGAAACTGTTTTTTTAGCAACCTCAAATGAGTATAGTTTTTTAAGTAGTAGTGTGGTAAAAGAGATTGCAAGGTTTGGTGGTTCTATCGATCATCTTGTTCCCCCTCACGTTGCTCTGGATACATATAAATGCTTCACCCACAACCAAACGGAATCGAACCCAATCAAAACGGAAGTAGCCCCCCCTCTCAAAAGCCTCCCCAACAATCGGGAAGCGTAGACATTCAACAGGAGTTAAACCGTTTAGAAGAGATACTTCTCACCAGTTTTCGCATCCCTTTGACGCGACGCACGCTGGTAGATGAAGAAAAGTTACTCGAACAGCTTGATTTTATCCGCTTATCTTTACCCGAGGCTTTCCAAGAAGCTGTATTAATTATTCAACAAAAGGAAGAAATTCTTTTAGAAGCGGAAGCTTATGGACAGCAAATGGTAGAAGTAGCACAAGCGAAAAGAGCGCAAGTGCTCAACGAAAGCGATATCATTAGACAAGCCGAACAACAAGCCGAACAATTACGCCGACAAGTACAGCAAGAGTGCGAACAAATGATGCAAGAAACTCTTGATGAAATCGAGCGTAAGCGGCGTGCTTGTCAGCAAGAAATCGAGGAAATGCGTCGTCAAGCCATGGAGCAAGCCGAACAAATTGCCCAAGGTGCAGATGAATACGCTGACAATGTTTTGGAAAATATCGAACAAGAGCTTACCGAATCATTACAGATTATTCGTAACGGTAGACAGCAGCTTTATCCAGAATCACAACCACCGCAACGCGGTTATCCTCTCTAAAATATCAAAAAAAAGTAGGAGGCATGATTCTAAACTATTTGAATCGGTTCATTTTTAGACGGTAAACCTATTATTAAGATATGCTTTTAACAGTTGATTTTTTTCTAGAAGCGTGTATTTTACATTTCTTTTGGTTCACCGACTTTAAACCAATAAAAAGTGTTGACAAATGTTTCATTTAGCGCAAGTGAATATCGGTACAAATATTGCTTCTTTACTGGGATTACTTCAGATAATCTTCGGTTTATTTTACTTGATATTCGTAATTTTTCAATTAATACGAATGGGGAACAGGCTTAGTAGCTCGGTTAAAACATTTTATATTATTCAATTATTTGTTTTACCAGCTTTTCTAGTATTGTCAGGTTTCATTTTACTTTTTCAAGGCTGGCGATTAGACCCAGTTTTACAGTTTCAGCAATTTTTATTATTTCTTTTAGTGATTTTCTTAATATTGAAAGATATTGTAATTAACATAACTAATACAAATAGATGATTTAATATCTTTCATCCTCAGAAATAAAAGTAAAATAGAATTAATAACCATTGCATATCCCGAATTCAGAAAGACTCCGACTTTTGTATATAATCAATGGATAGCTTAAGAAGAAAATTTTGTTAATTTTTGATATAAATTAGAGCCACAATGCCAGATTCATTAATGTATCAACAAGATGATTATGTCGTCTTGGAAACTAACCAACCAGAAACATTTCTTACTTCCTCAGAGTTGTTGGAAAAGCTGAAACAGACTTTGCAACAACTCGAAGAAGAAGAATTACCCCACGATTTAAAAAAAATTGATTCCCTCCAAGCTCAAGCACAATACTTGCTTGACACTAGCTGTGAATTGGATATTGCTCCGGGACAATATTTACAATGGTATGCAGTGCGTCTTGAAAAGTAACTTCTGTTTGATTAGCTATTTTCTGTTTTTGGAGTCGCAATCAACGCTAACTCAATTTTCTCATCCTCTGGTTGAGTGATTTTGACATCTACCCCAGGACCGAAAAAACCAGTCATTTTTTGCTGTTTTTCCTGCCAAGCATCTAGGGGTGCTTGTGGTGAATCAAAATCTAAAATTAAAGCATAATTGCCATCAATTTCCATTTCCCGCAATGCTATAACCTCCGGAAAATCTTCTCCAGGTTGTTCCAAACCAAGATGAGTTAAAGCTTTATCTAAGTGAGCATCTAAACCATAGCGATATCGAGTGATATCTTGACGAACTTGATTTTGAGTCTCGGTTGCTTGTTGCTTTCGCAGGGATAAAACAGATTCTGATGTAGCGGGAATAAATGGTACGGGTTTTAGTTCGTTTGCTTTAAGTGCCAGCCCTCCGAGCAGCACGGGGATACCGTAAAAAAAGCCCACAAGATTAAGCGTAGCATTATCGGCAGCATAAGCTACAAAGCCGATTATGGTTAAAATTCCACCGACTGTTAACCCCAGAGTTCCCAAAGAAAATTTACCTAGCATACTGTACGAGCGTATTTAAAATTTGACTGTAACAATTGCTTTATTATCGCCGACAATAGGTAATAGTTTGAAAAAAATCAAATCGATCCGAAGTTTTAGATGCCTGAGTATTGAGGCGATCGATCGGGTTTTCGATGGTTTGTTCCGAGATTTGTCAAAAATATCTTTTTTGGAAGTAAGATAATAAAGATATCTATAGCAACTTATCTTGACTTCAATTCTGAAAAAACCTTACGGGTAAATTGATTATTGGGTATCTTGTCTCAAGCGGAAATTTACACCCGAATTATGCAAAACTTACACCATAGAGCTTAATAAAGGTTTTCCGAAATTTCGAGACGCTATTAAGTTATAAGTATTATTAGTTACACTTTGTTACAAACAATGGATATACAGACTGTAAAAGAAAGAATCGAAGCGGTTGAAAGCAAACGCGAATATCTGCTTAATTTGTTGCAACAGCCAAACTTAGGAACTCTGAGAATCGATGTAAATCAGGCTTTAGAAGAAATGGATGAATTGCTTGATGAATACAAGCGAACCTTCCCGTAAATGAAAATCAACAATTTAATTTAAAATCGAAAAACTTAAATATAAAACCGGTATGCGTCAGTATCAAGCCCTCCGAGGCTTTTTACTGACGTGTTCCCATAGAATTTTTTTTATAAGAAAAAATTTCTATGGGAACCCTTGACGCTTCTTTGATGCTGTTTTGAACTTTCATTTACTTAAAGCTTAATTAACAGACATCGGGTTATATAAACTAAGGTTCATTGCCACATTCTCCTAACTTTTTAATCAAACCAACTAATTCGTTAGTAGGTGCATCTTTCCGACAGAAAGCATCTACCCTGCTAGTTGCTCTTGTATCCTGAAAATAGTTTTCATCTACAGAAGAATAAGCAATTATTTGAGTTCTAGGAGATATATCTTTAATCTTGCACGAAGCACTCCAACCATCCATTACTGGCATTTGTAAATCTAGCACAATCACATCGGGATAGCAGCTTTTGACCATATCTACAGCTTCTTTACCGTTACTAGCCGTACCAACTACTTGAATATTTGCCTGAGAAGAAAAAGCTAGTTGGAGGCTTAAACGAGTCAGCTCGTGGTCGTCAACTACAAGAACCCTTAAGGTAGAAGGCTCACAGGACAACATTAACATCTATATAAAACAAAAGAACGTACATTAACCTTTATAGTTTATGGGATAAGGTAGGGCAACTAACTCTATCCTATGGTTGAATAAGTGCTATGCATGAATGACAATTCTCACTCATTCTGCCCAAAAACTATAAAAAGTATATAAACATTAAGTTAAGTCAAGTCAACAAGATACAAAGAATTCCTTTTAGAGCCGATCAAATTTGAGATATTTGTACTTTTATTTGCAGCAATTTGCATTAATGTTTTTTGCGATCCAGCTTCCGGAGAATCTTCGTGGGGTTTCCTCTGGATATAACTACCGTCTGGCTGTAGTTCCCAAGCTTGACGGTTATCAGCAAGCATAATTCCTAATATCTCTTGTATATCTTTAGAAATATCACTGTCTTGTATCGGGGTTATCACTTCTAACCTCCGATCTAAATTACGGGGCATCCAGTCTGCACTGCCAATGAAAATCTCCTCCTCCCCGTTATTGTAGAAGTAAAAAATTCGAGAGTGTTCCAAGAAGCGGCCGACTATACTAATTACACGAATATTTTCACTTACTTCTTTGAGTCCTGGACGCAAACAGCAAATTCCTCGTACAATTAGGTCAATTTGTACTCCCCCACGAGAAGCTTCGTATAAGGCTTCAATTATTTGAGGATCTACTAAGGAGTTCATTTTAGCTACGATGCGCCCAGAATGACCGTTTTGAACGTTTTCTTTTTCCCGATTAATCAGCATCATAAAACGTTCTCGCATATTCACCGGTGCGACTAACAATTGTCTGTAAGCTTTTTGCCGAGAATAGCCAGTCAAAAAATTGAATACATCGGTAACATCAGCCCCCAATTCTTCTCGACAACTGAATAATCCCACATCTGTATAAATTCTTGCTGTTTTCGGGTTATAGTTTCCGGTGCCAATATGCACGTAACGGCGGATGTGCTCTTGTTCCCGACGTACAACCATAACAATTTTGCTGTGAGTTTTTAGACCTACAAGTCCGTATACCACATGAACGCCTACACTTTCTAAACGCCTAGCCCAGTAAATATTGTTCTCTTCATCAAAGCGTGCTTTTAGTTCCACAAGTACGGACACCTGCTTACCGTTTTCAGCAGCACTTATCAAAGCATTTATGATTGGCGAATCCCCAGAAGTCCGATAAAGAGTCATTTTAATTGCCAATACATCTGGATCGTGAGCAGAATGGGTAATAAAGCGTACTACTGATGATGAAAAAGATTCATAAGGATGGTGTACGAACAAATCCCCTTCTGCCATCGCGCTGAAAAAATCTTTTCCTTCCTCTATAGGCTGCATATTTCCATCGACAGTTGACTCTTTTATCCGTTGCAGACTAGGAGGTACTACAGGTTTCCAGGGTGGATCTTTTAGTTCGGGAACTGGTAGTGACAAAAAGTACATTAAGTCACCTAATCCCACAAGGCCATCTATTTCGTATACATCATTTTCTGATAAATACAGAACTTCCAAAAGCCTTGAGCGGACTTCACTTGGTGTTGTGGATTGCAGTTCGATTCTAACTGGATTTCCTCCAGCGCGTCGTTTTCGCAGTTCTTGTTCGATTGCTAATAACAAATCATCTGCTTCATCTTCTTCCAAAGCCAAGTCAGCATCGCGAGTAATGCGGAAAGTGTAATATTCCTGGATATTCATTCCTGGGAATAAAGACTCTAAGTTATGAGCGATGGCTTGTTCGATGGGTACGCCAGTCCAAATTGAAGATTTACCATTTTGTTCAACTCCTAACTCTGGTGGTAAAGCTAAAAATCGCGGTAGCACTTTCGGAACTTTGATTCTGGCAAAAAACTCTTCTTCTGTTTCGGGATTTTTGACTACAACTGCTAAATTCAAGCTGAGATTAGAAATATAGGGAAAAGGATGGGAAGGATCTACAGCAAGTGGGGTAATAACCGGAAAAACTTGTTCCTTAAAGCAATTGTCTAAATGTTTGCGCTGTTTCTGGGTTAAATCGATGTAATCAAGAATATGAATACCGTGAGATGTTAACTCAGGGCGTAGTTTCTTTTCAAAATGCTGGTGCTGTTGAACTACTAAAGGGCGTAAAAAAAAGCTTATTTCTTCTAATTGTTGTTGCGGAGTGCGGCCATCGAAACTTGTGCTGCTAACTTTAGCTTCGACTTGTTGTCTTAAGCCTGCAACTCGCACCATGAAGAATTCATCAAGATTATTACAGAAAATTGCCAAAAATTTGAGACGTTCTAATAGGGGCGTTCGGGGATCCATTGCTTCATGCAATACCCTATTATTAAATTCTAGCCAGCTTAACTCTCGGTTGAGATAATATTTCGGGTGAGATAACTTCTTCGGATTGGCAGTTTTCTTTGATTTCGCCATGATGACCTTTCTGATGGGCAGGTGCGAGAGGTATAACAGGAACTCTGGTATTAATATCTTAAATTAAATCAGGACGGACTTAGGCGATCGCCACAAGCAATCCTGTTAGTGCGTCACACTTACGTAAGTATTGAGTAACATTATTTCTTAGTATAGAAATATTTGAAAAATGGATATACAAAACAATTTAATCACAAAAATTAATCAAAATCCTGGAAAATTACGTCAATGGTTACAAGAGTATTTTTATGATGAGGATAAACTCAAGAATCTTTGTCAGGATTTAAATATTAGATATTATGCTTTGGCCGGTCAAGGAATAAATAAAGCAAATGATTTAGCAGAGCACTTAGTCACAAGAGAAAAAATACCACAACTAATTGATTATTTAGAACAAAATGACTCCGATTTAGTACCAAGACTTTTTAACTTTTTCGGAGTCAGGGAAACGAATAATTCCCCAACAATTGAAGTCCCTGAAAAATCTCAAACAGATATTATTACAGAAGAGGCAATTCCAAGTAACTTTGACTATCATGTGGCAATTTCTTTTGCAAGTGAAGACCGTGTTAGTGCGGGAAAACTTGCTGAAATACTAACAAAAAAAGGTTTAAAAGTCTTTTACGATGAATATGAGCAAGCAAATCTTTGGGGAAAAGACCTTTATCAACATTTTCAATCAATTTTCAGAGATAAAGCTAGGTATTGCATAGTATTTTTATCCGAAGCTTATAGTCAAAAGGTATGGACTAACCATGAACTAAAGCAGATGCAAGCAAGAGCTTTTGCAGAAAATTCAGTATATATTCTTCCATTAAGAGTTGATGATACTGAGATTCCCGGAATAAATAAAACAACTGGTTATATTGACTTGCGTCAGTTTAGTTTGGAACATGTTGCAAACGTCTTTGAAGAGAAACTTAATAATAGTTAGAACTTACGCAACTGGCACATTTTCTTTGTAGGGTGCTGTGACATTATGCTTCGTTTTTAACACAATAATAAGGTTTTCGTGTCACGCACCAACCATGATCTTGTGACAATTGCGTAAGTCCTGAATAGTTAGAACTTAGTCAAAAGGTATATTAGGGTGCTTGTACACTGACTGATTCTCATCCTAGTAATAAGACGGTGAGTGTACGGCACCAACTGAATATTGCGATCGTATTACAACTTTTCTCCAATACACTCAAAACCTCACCCCCATCCCCTCTCCTTAGTAAGGAGAGGGGTGCTCGGAGGGCGGGGTGAGGTCAAATATTCTATACAAGTGAAAATCGCTATATTTATAGAGGAAAAATAAAAATGAGAAGTTTAAGCGATCGCATCTGCAAGTGACAATAACTAATCATCTACAGTTTGAAACCTATCTCAAATCAATCAGCGAAGATGAAAATTACAAATGCTGGTGGAATCTCTACACTTTGACAGATGCGGAAGATAAAAAAAGGCAAAAACAGTTTTCATCGCCTTTTGATTTTGGTTTGATGGTGCAAAGCGTAGAGTCAAAACAAGAACGTTTACCTGTATTATCAGGTATTCGTAAATACGCTAAA
>JBHJJJ010000124.1:0-32206 GCA_050042755.1 Rivularia sp. (in: cyanobacteria) | reverse complement strand
GTGGATCGATTTAGAAACAAGAGTAGAATCCATCGCCGCCGATAATATTTCTTTAGAATACAAAGGTGTCGTAGATAATCTTCCCGTAGATTTAGTCATTTGGACAGTAGGTACCCGAGTTACTCCTTTAGTAAAAAATCTTCCCGTCAAACACAACCAACGGGGACAAATTACCACCACACCAACTTTACAAGTACTAGATAATCTCCATATCTTCGCTTTAGGAGACTTAGCAGACACCCATGATGCAGAAGGAAAACAAGTTCCCGTAACAGCACAAGCAGCTTTCCAACAAGCAGATTATACAGCTTGGAATATTTGGGCAAGTCTCGCCAACCGTCCTTTACTTCCCTTCCGCTACCAACACTTAGGCGAATTCATGTCACTGGGAGTAGATAACGCCACTCTTACAGGATTGGGTATGAAAATGGAAGGAACATTTGGAAATGTAGCTCGTCGTCTTGCTTATCTTTATCGTCTCCCAACTTTAGAACATAAACTAAAAGTTGGTTTTAATTGGCTAACCCGTCCTATTATTGAAGCACTGTCTTAAAGATGGGGGGATTGGGAGAGGGGGAGACTAAGGGATGGGAAAAACCAAGCATCTACTATAAAAAACTCTTAACTCCTAATTCCTAACTCCTAACTCCTAACTATTGAATCCAAAATCTAAAATCCAAAATCATTAAAGGTTGATGAAACAGCCGAAAGTCATTTTTTTAGATGCCGTAGGAACACTCTTCGGTATTAAAGGTAGTGTTGGTGAAGTTTACAGTCAAATTGCAGGTGAATTTGGCGTTGAAACCTCACCAGCAACTTTGAATCAAACCTTTTTTCAAAGTTTTAAAGCTTCGCCACCGCCAGTTTTTCCTAAGGCACAAGAACAAGATATTCCCCAACGCGAGTTTGCATGGTGGCATCGTATAACTAGTACCACCTTTGAACAAGCTGGTGTTTTACACAAATTCGATGACTTTTCGGCTTTCTTTAGCGAAGTCTACATCCATTTTGGCACGGGTGAGCCTTGGTTTCTTTATCCCGATGTTGAAAAAGCTTTAGATAATTGGCAAAGAAAAGGAATCGAATTAGGGATAATATCCAATTTCGATTCCCGAATTTATTCCGTTTTACAAGCTTTGGAATTAAGAGACTATTTTCGTTCGATTACTATTTCCACTCAATCAGGTGCAGCTAAACCCAATCAAAAAATATTTGCTCTCGCTCTTGAAAAACACAACTGTCTCCCAGAAGGTGCATGGCATATTGGCGATAGTGTAAAAGAAGATTATGAGGGAGCTAGAGCCGCAGGGCTTAGAGGTATTTGGTTAAACAGGAATCAATGATCAATTATCAATGATCAATGATCAATTTTTACGGTGTGTTACTCCGGAAGGCAAAGCACTCTGCAAGAGTTCATTTTCTCAACAATCGTTAAATGATAATTGACAATTGGTAACTGATAATTGATTCGCTTCATCCTCTAACATCCGAATCAGGTTGTCATCTCCACTTAGTTTTGCGACTTCCAATCTATGCTGTAAATTGCGGCATAAATTGGCTAAGCGAGTTTCAGCTAACCCATCATAATTAACTTCATTTCTAGGAAATAAATTCTTGCTCGCAGCAAAGATCGAATTTAACTTTTGACGCTGCTTTAATTTTTCAATTTCTTCTGGATTCCCAGAATAATAAGTAGCGCCGCGGTACTTATACTCAACTGCATTTTCATTTACCGTCGTATATCGAGAGCGATGACGCTTCCATTGTGCTCCTCGATATTTTCCACCCACTTCCTCAGTTGTTACTTCAACTGAAACAGGTATGTATTCATATTCTATTCCACGATAAGTAAGTTTCATAATATTCCTTGCCTCTTTACATCTTGAAATACTAAACAAAGCGAGGCGCGTTCCTTCGGCTCTTTTTCCTACTTCCGTCTTGATAAGCCAGGTTACTGTCTATGAAGATGAACGAATTATATTTCTGTATTCATTGTAACTATTTTTGAGAAAAGTCAGGGAATTATAATAATATTTAAGATTTTCTTTATATTTGTGAAGTAGATTAAGGTAACTCACATCTTGCACCACTCTCAACAACCGCCTTAGAATAAATTCTCAGGCTAACACACAAAGTCTGATAAATCAGACTGGGTAAGGATTTTAGTACGTTTTAACGTACTTTGTATATGAGCCTTGAAATTGATTTCTCGCAGAGAAAGCCTCCGGCTTACAAGGCGGGTATTAGGGCTTAACGACAATAGTGCAAGATGTCAAGTAATGGGTATGCGCGAAGCCATCGCTACTTCTTTCCAGGCTTTATGATTACTGGCATTAACCTCTTGGGATGAATTCCCATACCTATTCCAGCCTTCTTCTAACTTCGGCTCTTCCGTCTTCCTTCGTTTTAAGTAAGGGGGAATAAAAGGAGAAGTATTATAGGTAATCGATAATAAGCGAGACGAAAGATGCGCCGAATTGAGTCCCATGTAGATGATTAAGCGAATTTTTATGAAGAATTGATATAACAAACTTTCAGATGATATCGACTTAATTAAGGAAGGGAAAGATAAGAGAAAGTAGTCAATTTAGTTGATATTTATGTCTTCTGATTCTTTACCGCTAGGCTATCGTATCCGCAAAGCTAAATTTACAGATTTACCGCAGCTTCTTGTACAAATATTTTTATCTAATCCTTTAAGTCATTATATACAGTTAAAAAATCACTTATCTTTTATATTTTTTACAATTGCATTTATTGGCTTTATGATTGGCTTTAATCTTGCTATAGATGCACATGAATACGCCAATTCATATTCTATAAAATTAACATTACCGATTGAGAATATATTATACAAATGGGGTTATAGAATATCTGATGATAGTAAAGATTATGATTCTTTGTTACATGAAATTGCATCATTGAGCGGTACTGTTTATGCACTGATATTTATTGCGATCGCAGCTATTATTTTTGCGATTTTTTTTATTTGTATAACCTATTGTGAAGCTTGGGTTCTAGAAGCAAACAAGCAAGTAATTGCTTCAGTTAGATTTAGTTATTATACATCTAAATTCGAGAACATTTACGTCAAACCGAAATTTCGTCGTCAAGGTTTTGCTTCTTATCTAATTAAATATATACAAACTAAATTTAAATCTAATTTATTTGTTACTTGTCATCCGAAATTAATTCCATTTTTTGAGCATCTCGGATTTATTAAGGATTTAGAAAGTCAGAGACAATTTGCTTGGGGTAAAGGAAAAAGTTTAATCCCTATGTGTCACCCTAATAATAAGATTGAATTAACTGATATTGAAAATCAAATTGTATTGAAACAGGAGATCGATAAATTTGATATTTATAGTGTCTCTAAAAATTATATAGATGATATCAACAAAATAAACATATTTAATAAGACAATAGATTATTTTTTGCCATTTGGTGTAAATTTCATCTGGATGGATAATATTATTATATGGCTATTTCGTTCTATGGCTTGGTATTTGTTACTGAGATACAAAACTATAGTTTCATCAACCATGTATCAATCATTTGGTCTATTTATAAATATTTATTTGTTATTTTTGTTATTTTTAATGTTATTCAGCTTAATTCTTTCACCATCGACTATATTTGGTCGTTGTCAATATTTTTACTTACAAAAGCACCAGCAGTTTATATTAATTGAATACGAAAATAGAATAATTGGCTATGCAAGACTTTTAAAAAAGCGTAAATACTCTATAGTAAACCACCTTTATATTCCAACTAGCATAGAAGCAGAAATTATTAGTCATTTAATACAAAGAATTGTTGATAAAATCGCTCAACCTATTCTTATCGCTTGTACAACACAAGAATTAGAAACTTATAAAAGTATTGGCTTTAAGCAAATAGATATACAGAAAATGCCAAAAAAAATGCGCTTTGGTGGTTGGTTAAATCAATTATTTGGCGGTAAAAATTTGGTTTATATACCCAAAAAATAAAGAGGGAGGGAGCTCCGGGAGAGGTAATTGAATGGGGTTTTTTACCCCAACCAATTACTAGCACCGTTTAGACGGTGGGGTTTTAAACCCAAAAGTCTTGATAATAACTTTTATTTCTTTGTAGAAGTATCTTGCCCCCTAATAACATCACAACTACAAAACATTAAACTTGCAAAACCTCTACCTCTTCCCCGGCATTAACCAATGATTTCCCAACCTTTAAAACAGCCAAAGCATTAGTTTGAGCTAAATTAATCAAATTACCAGAACTTTTACTACCACCAGCAGCGCTAAATTGATAAACCCCATCAACTAAACTCAATCTTCCCCAAATGTAAGTTTCCCGCTTACCGTTGGAACTTAAATTATCCCGAGTTTGTGCTTTAACAAATACAGGTTGCCAACCTTCCGCAATTGAGGAAAGTTTCTTAATTACTGGTTGTACGAAACGCCAATAAGTTGCCAAAGCTGAAACCGGATTCCCCGGTAAACCAAAATATATAGGAGTATTCGCCATGGGGAAAGTCGCCACGGTAAGAGGCTTCCCTGGTTTCATGGCTACGGCATGCATTTTGATTTCTCCTCCGAGAGATTCGAGAATTTTTTCGACGTAATCGTAATCTCCTACGGAAACACCACCGGAAGAAAGCACTATATCGGCGTTATTAATCGCTTCGGAAATCGCGTCTTTGAGTGCTTCAGGCTCATCTTTGATAATTCCTAACATCAAAGCTTCCCCACCACATTGTTTTACCAAAGCAGCTAAAGCATACTGATTAGAATCAACAATTTGTCCTGGTTGCAATGGTTTATCGGGGGTTACTAATTCGTTACCCGTAGATAAAATAGCTACACGAGGACGACGATAAACTTTTAAATTAGTACATTGTGCGGCAGCTAAAACAGCTATTTCTGGTGCATTGAGTTGAATTCCCGCTGGTAATAATTCGGTTCCAGATTGGTAGTAAGCAGCACGATGCCTGACAAATTCTTGGGGTTTTGGTGCAGCAAGGATAAAAACGCGCGAGCCATCGCGGCGAGTATTTTCTTGCATGACTACAGTATCAGCACCTTTGGGCATTATTGCACCGGTGAAAATCCTCGCTGCTTCTCCCGGTTGAATGTTAGATTGAGGTTGATAGCCTGCGGGAATATCCTCAATAAGTTTTAAAACCGCTGGCTTTTCCTCACTTGCTTGCTCAACATCTTGATAAATTACGGCATAACCATCCATCGCGGAGTTATCCCAGTGAGGAAAATCGAGTTTACTGATTATAGGTGAAGCTAGAATACGTCCTGTAGCTGTGGATAAATCATCGGTTTCTATATCTTGTTGATTATTTAACGGTTTTACTAAATTAAAGATAATATTTTCTGCTTCCTTGACTGAGTGCATTGGAATTAAATCCTATTGGCGATTGACTAAAAATTTTTGGCTTTTGATTATCTAATGCGAGACTTTCACCTGTGTTCGATGAATTTTCATCATCTATCCCCCACAACAACATTTTTCCCAATGTGGCTGCTATACTTAAGCGTGATTCCCAGAGCCATTGATAGTAGTATAGCTATTAGTGATACCTATTTGGGCTAGACTTGGTATGGCCGAATCCCTAGCACTCAACCCTCGCCAAATGCTGGGTAAGGGTAGACAGGGGGAGAAGAGGAAGAGGAGTTAGAAAAAACTTGTTCTTCTCGTTATCGATCCCGCTTTCGTATACTATGGCGAATTACTATAACTCAACCTGAAAAGTCCCACAGAGAATACTCTCTAGACATTAAGTCGAAGAGTTTAGTTGAAATGGTACAACCACCTGTGAGATAATGAATATTTGTGTTATTATCTGCTGGCTTAGATTGTTTGTCTAATTATGGCTAAAAATAAAGGTGTCCGTATAATAGTGACACTAGAATGTACTGAGTGTCGCACTAACGCTAACAAGCGTTCCCCTGGAGTTTCTCGTTATACGAGTACAAAAAATCGTCGTAATACAACTAGTCGTTTAGAACTGAAAAAGTTCTGTACCCATTGCAACACCCATACCGTTCACAAGGAAATTAAGTAGAAATGGCTTATTATCGTCGTCGTCTCTCTCCCATTAAACCAGGAGAACCCATAGATTATAAAGACGTTGATTTGTTGCGTAAATTTATTACCGAACGAGGTAAGATTCTACCACGGCGGATTACTGGATTAACTGCTCAGCAACAGCGGGCTTTAACCGCATCAATCAAACGCGCCAGAATATTGGCTTTATTGCCTTTTGTTAATGCTGAAGGCTAAATTGAGTGTTTTGGATTATCCATATATGGGCATCGTCGCAAGACATATATGGCTTTACTTATATGGATTCCAAAATCTAAAATAAATTTTTGTATTCAAGATGGTTTGATTTTGGGATTTTAGATTCTTATACTTAATCATCCAAAATCTAAAAAAATAAAAATTTGCATAAAGTATAAGGCTTGTGGAAAAGGGGACGCTGGTAGAATTTAGAAATCAAGGCGATCGCCGTTTGGGTGTTGTAGAGCGTCCAGATGGAAAAAGTCGTTGGATTGTGGTGAGCGAACAAGGACAATCCAATAGTCTCGCGCCGAGGCAAATTACCAACAAGGTTGTCGGAGAAACCTACAAGCCGTCAGATATACCAGATTTTCTGCAACAGGTAAAGTCATATTTAGATCCTTCGAGTTTAGAAGTGGCTTGGGAATTGCTGGTAGAGGATGGTGAGTCTGTAACTCCCAAAGAAATGGCGAACTTGCTATTTTCTGAAAACCTAGCACCTCAAGTTTATGCTGCTTACTGTTTATTATCGGACGACAAAATTTATTTTAAGCAAAAAGGCGACAGCTACGAACCACGAACCGCCACCGCTGTTGCAGAGCGCAAACATCAGTTAGAAGTAGAAGCTCTCAAAGCTAAGGGACAGCAAGAATTTTTAGCACGGATTCAGCAAGCACTCAATAATGAAGCTGTAGAATGGCAAAAGCACGATCGCCACAGACTTGAAGCACTAGAAAAATATGCGGCATTACTCGCCGATGTAACCCGGGGTGGAGTGAATTATGATTCCTTAGCTCGTGCTTATCCCCCACCCGCACAGGTTTTAGAAACCATGACGATGCTCGATCGCACTGCAACTCCCCAAGGAGCGTTTCAGTTACTCGTTGATTTGGGTTGGTGGAGTTCAAATGAAAACTTGTTTCTACGTCGTTCTTCAATTCCGGTTCAATTTCCTAGTAAGGTAATAGATGTGGCCCATGAACGCTTAAACGCTCCTCCCCCAGATCCAGATAAAAACCGTTTGGATTTAACTAATCTGAAAGTTTATACGGTTGATGATGAAACAACTACCGAGATTGATGATGGTTTAAGTTGGGAAATGCTTCCCGACAATCGGGAAAGAGTGTGGGTACATATTGCAGATCCGACTCGATGGCTTGTACCTGAAGATGACTTGGATTTAGATGCTAGAAAGCGCGGCAGTACGGTTTATTTGCCAACGGGAATGGTTCCTATGTTCCCAGAAATATTGGCAACTGGGCCAATGAGTTTGGTACAAGGAGAAATATGTTGTGCCTTAAGTTTCGGAATCATTTTAGATGAAACTGGCGCGGTAGAAGATTACAGCATTCACGCAAGTTTAATCAAGCCCACTTATCGCCTCACTTACGAAGATGTAGACGATATTCTCGAATCTGGGGTACGAGAAGAACCAGAAATTGCAGCCCTGGGTAAATGGGCAAAGACTCGTAAGTCTTGGCGCTATCAGCAAGGAGCCATTAGCATCAGTATGCCGGAGGCTACCATCAAGGTTAAAGATGACGAAGTTAACATCGAGTTACTAGATGATTCTCATTCCCGACAACTAGTAGCCGAAATGATGATTCTAGCCGGTGAAGTTGCCGCTAGTTACGGTAAAACTCATAACATCCCTTTACCTTTTCGCGGTCAGCCGCAACCAGAGTTACCACCGGAAGAAGAATTGTTGCTCTTACCGGCAGGTTTTGTCCGTGCTTGTGCAATGCGTCGTTGCATGCCAAAGAGCGAAATGAGCATTAATCCCTTACGTCATGCAGGTTTAGGGTTAGAAAATTATACGCAAGCTACTTCCCCGATTCGTCGTTACAGTGACTTACTGACTCACTTTCAAATCAAAGCTCATCTTAGAGGCGACGTTCCCCCCTTCACCGCAGATCAACTGAAAGAAGTTGTGATGAATGTTACTAGTATCACTCAAGAGGTGGTAATGGTGGAACGGCAAACTAATAGATATTGGGCATTAGAATATCTACGTCGTCATTTAGATAAAGCTTGGGATACTACAGTTTTAATGTGGTTGAGAGAAGATAATAATTTAGCACTAATTTTACTAGAAGATTTAGGTTTGCAGTTACCTATGTTCTTTAAACGCGCCGTGAATTTAGGCGAGGAAATTTTAGTTAAAGTTATTCATGCAGACCCGCAAAAAGATATAATTCAGTTCCAAGAGATTGTTTATCAAGAAGCGTGAGTAGTACCATGACAGTGAACTGTGAGCAGTGAGCAGTGGGGATATTTTTTTCGGGAATGCACAAAGTAGTTTATTCAGGCTTTATTAAAGTTGTGTTGTTGTGCGAACGGGAATTCTGATTGTAAATAAATATATTTTTTTCGCGCGTAACGTACCGTTCCAAGGTATGGCTTTTTGATTGAATCCAATATAATGTAGAAAATATTGGAGACATGGGATACGAGGCACATCCGGTGAATAGGAAAGATAAGAATGTAGGGTGTGTGACGGCTAGGATAAATTATGAATGATAACGAAAATTGTTAATATTGCCGTCACGCACCATAACTGTTAACTGATAATTGCCTTATGAACAAAATCATTATCTTCGATACCACAATGCGGGATGGAGAGTTAATGCCTGGTGTAAAATTCAATCTACATCAAAAAATTTCTCTTGCCAAATTGTTGGAAGAAATAGGAGTAGATGTAATTGAAGTTGGTTATCCAGGAAATTCTGATTCAGATTTTGATGAAGTATTGCAGATATCTCAAATAATTAGTAATTCTACTATTTGTGGCTTAGCTGCTGCAAATGAAGAAGAAATAATTCGTGTTGCTCAAGCTATCAAGCCAGCCAAAAGAGGTAGAATTCATACTTATAATAATGTCAATTTAAAAAATAAAGAAAAAGTTCGATTAGAACAAGAATTAGAAAGTATTAAAAATCATGTGTCTTTTGCAAGAAACCATTGTGAAGAAGTTGAGTGGAGTGCTTTTGATGCACCCAGAAGCGAATCAGATTTTTTATGTAAAGCTATTGAAACGGCAATAAATAGTGGCGCAACAACTATTAGTATTCCAGATAGTTTGGGTTTGTCATCACCCGAAAATTTTTCTCAACTTCTAAAAATGATTTTTAATCGAGTAGCGAATATTGAAAAAGTAGTTGTTTCTGTTCATTGTCACAATGATTTAGGTAAAGCGGTAGAAAACTCTCTTAATTCTTTGAATTGTGGAGTTAGGCAAATAGAATGTGCAATTAATGGCTTAGGTGCAAGGAAAGGTAATGCAGATTTAGCAGCAGTTTTAGGAGGAATTGGGAATTTAGAAAATTATCAAATTGATATTGATACTTCCTTGATTGGTAAAGCTTCAGATTTGGTTGTTCAAATAATTCATAAATAACGTGAGTTTTATTTAACTACATAATACATACTTTTGCAAGTAACTGAGGTACAAGAGGATATCTAAAAATAGCCACTAGTATTTTACAAATCAAACCCAATTCCTATAATTAAAAAATGAAAACTATTCTTCACATTACACCGCCTCAAGATTGGGAAAAAGCGAAAAACACAGGGATTTACCGTGCTGATTCTCTTGAAACAGAAGGTTTTATCCATTGTTCAACACCAACACAAGTTGTAAGAACAGCAAATTTATGGTTTAAAAATCAAACAGATTTACTACTTCTTTTTATTGATTCGGAAAAAGTAACATCAGAAATTCGTTATGATATTGTCGCAGAAAATCAGAGATTTCCTCACATATATGGCGCTCTAAACACTAATGCCGTATTCAAAGTAATCGAATTTGAACCTAATGAAAACGGTGTTTTTGAACTACCAACTGAATTTCAAGTAGAGTAATTAGATTTATTGATAATACCCAACATTTGTAAAATTTTCTCACTACTATTCATATCCCCTACAATTCGCCGCATTGGCTTGGGTAAAACTTTAACTAAAGTAGGAGTTGCGTTAACTTGATGTATTTCTGCTTGCTCGGGATGAGCTAATACATCAATGACTTTGAGAGTATAAGGGCTTCTCAAATATTTTTCTAATAATTCATGTAGACTTTGAAGTATATTTTCTGTATTGGGAGTATGCCCTGCAACAAACAAACGCAGGATATAAGGTTGTGTTTGGAGTGGTATTTGTTGTCCAGTTATTAGCGGTTGAGAATCAATAGAGACTTTTTCAGATAATTCTAAACGCACAATTAAATCGTTATTTTTCCATAATTGCTCAAAGTTTGAACGATAGGTTGCTAGTACTAGACTATCGCATAATCCTTCACGCCAAGGAGTTTTTTGCCAGACTAAATTTCCACTACAAAATACAGCATTTAGCAGAGCTTGGTGACGCATTACTGCTGGATAAGCTTCAGCGAAAGTTCTGATTTTGCCCGTACGTGGATCTAACCAATGATCGATAGTAGCTGTATATAATGGGACTAAAAAATGAGGTGGTTCTGGTAAATCTAGAAATTCTTGTAAAGCGCTGCACAAATGTAAATGCCATCGACCTTTTTTGCTTTCGTCGATACAATAAATTAAATCTCCTCCAGGTGTAAATAATGCGATGCCTTTGAATAACTCCGGTAAAGGTGATTTATTTGGATTCAATGGTTTATGTTCATTACAACTAATATAATACCCAGTTAATATTTATATAATCATAGATGTTAAATTAAGTAGATGCTTGTTTAAACAAATATTTTTTGTGCCTCTTCAATAATATTTAATATGATGTTGATTGTTCAACCTTGTTGGAGACTTTAATCTCAAATAGATAATCATTTCTTAATGTCTTAGGAATGGCCGCAACTGGCATATTTTCCTTGTAGGGTGCTCGTACACTCACTAGTTTTTAACGAAATAATGAGGTTTTCGTGTCACGCACCATCCGGGGTTGTGTGACAATTGCGTAAGTCCTGTGTCTAATTAACAATAGAAATACCTTTGTAACTTCAGGGGGGAGGGTAAAGGATTAGAAATTGTGAGATTACCAATACCCATCAAGCCCCATAACTTCAACTTATACTCTACCTCTAAGCATCTGGGCCATCTCGTTAGGAGTTGGTGACATTTCTAAGGCAGTTTCTTCTGTAATCCGACCTTCTTGGTAAAGATTGAATAGAGATTGATTCATAGTAATCATACCGTCAAAACTGGCTTGCTTCATTAATTCACTCATTTCATCGTATTTAGATTCTTTGATCCAGTCTTTTATAGCTTCAGTATTTATCAGAATATCGTGGAAAGCTGCACGTTTACCATCTGTCGTACGACACAAACCTTGGGAAATAACTGCGACTAAAGACTCTGATATTGCTACGCGCATTGGATCTTGTTCTTCCCCAGGAAATAGGTTAAGAATACGCTCGATAGTTTTGACAGCACTGTTTGTGTGTAGGGTTCCCATTACCAAGTGACCAGTTTGAGCAGCTTTCATGGCGGTATTAACTGTTTCTTTATCCCGCATTTCTCCTACTAAAATCAAATCTGGATCTTCCCGCAAAGCTGCTTTTAAAGCATTATCAAACTTGCGGGTATGCATTCCTACTTCTCTTTGTTTAACGAGAGATTTTCGACTTTGATGAACAAACTCAACTGGATCTTCGATGGTAATAATATGTTTGGCCATCTCTCGATTGATATAGTCAATCATCGCCGCCATTGTAGTTGATTTACCCGAACCAGTTGGGCCTGTAACTAAAACTAATCCTTTGTGATAGTGGCAGATATCTCTAAAAATAGGAGGTAACTTTAACTGCTCCATTGACAGTATTTTCACTGGAATTAATCGCAGTACCATGGCATAACCTTTGAGAGAATCAAATACATTGATTCGCACTCTGGCAAACTCGAATTGAGTTGCCCCATCGAAATCTAAGGTTTCTTGAAAGCGTTGAACTTCTTCTTCAGTTAAGGTTTCACGCAACCAACCAATAAAAGTCTCTTTATCCGTTTCTGGATAATCAGTTGCATCTATTTCTCCTCGATTACGGAAGCGGGGTACTTCACCTACTCCCAGGTGAATATCAGAGTATCCTTTTTCATTCGCTTCTCTAACTATTTGCTCAAAAGTTGGTTGCAAACTTTTTTTTGAAGGTATAATTTGAGCACTAGGTGGTGGTGGACCTGGACGATGAGCGGCAGGATTCATTGCACCGCGACTACCATTGGGCATTTCTATAGTTTGGGAAGATTGGCGCTGAGTGCTGAGTGTAGATGCTGGTGGCGGTGGCGGCATGGGAGGCGCACTACGTTGTGCAGTTGGTTTAGAACTTGGCGGATGCTGTTGTGATTGTGTCATATGTCCTCGATTATTCTAAAATAAGTTTTGATGGGTTCGGTTGTAGAATTAGTCTGGGGAAGAATAGAATTGATACCAGAGTCATCAAAATGTTCTGCCGATCTATTACAAAACAGCAGTTTTAATCATCTCCAAAATCAGTTTTTTCTAAGCCACTTACTTGTATTATTTTTACTAATTCATTACCTTTGGCGATAAATATTTTCACCTGATACTAAAATATTTAACACGCTTTATACATTAAATAAGTTCAGTACAAAGACGTATATTTTTAGTATGTAATATCACTGAAATATATAATAATTCTAAGTCTTTAATATTTTCCCAGAAATTATTCTTTAAAAAAAATAGTGAAACGGTTGATTAAAATGATAAAACTCGCTTTTTTTCTATTCTCTAAAAGCTTACCGATCGTTGATAGCTGACTAATAATATGTCTGTGCATTCCCATCTAGAAAACGCCCTTAAACATCATTTCGGTTATGATAGCTTTCGCTCCCCACAGCGTGAAATTATCGTTGAGGCATTGGAAAATCGCGATCTATTAGTTATTATGCCCACGGGTGGCGGTAAATCCCTGTGTTTTCAACTACCTGCATTGATGAAGGAAGGATTAACGGTAGTAGTATCGCCAATGATTGCATTAATGCAAGATCAAGTAGATGGATTGCGAAAAAACGGAATTCCTGCAACTTTTCTTAACAGCAGCGTCAGCCCTTATAAAGTCAAGATGCGGGAACAAGCCATTCTCAGTGGTAAAGTTAAGTTACTTTATGTTGCACCAGAGCGTTTACTCAGCGAAAGATTTCTCCCTTTACTCGATTTAGTGCATCATCAAATTGGTATTTCTGCTTTTGCTATTGATGAAGCCCATTGTGTTTCTGAATGGGGACACGATTTTCGTCCAGAGTATCGCCAAATGATATCGCTACGGCAACGTTATCCTCACGTACCAATATGGGCGCTTACCGCCACTGCTACAGAAAGAGTACGTGCTGATATTATTAGACAATTAGGTTTAAATCAACCAAGCGTTCATATCGCTAGTTTTCATCGTCAAAATCTTTATTACGAAGTTCGTCCGAAAAAGAAGAATTCTTATGCCGAACTTTTAGAAATAATCCAAAAAAATGAAGGATCGGGAATTATTTACTGTTTGACGCGCTAAAAGGTTGAAGAATTAGCTTTTAAATTACAACACGATAATATTTCTGCTTTACCTTATCATGCCGGTTTAAGCGATGCAGAACGTAGCGAAAATCAAACCTTATTTATTCGGGATGATGCCAGAATAATTGTCGCAACTATTGCCTTTGGCATGGGTATTAATAAACCCGACGTGCGTTTTGTTGTTCATTTTGATATTTCACGGAATTTAGAAAGTTATTATCAAGAGTCGGGAAGAGCGGGTAGAGATGGTGAACCTTCTCGATGTACTCTGTTTTTGAGCTATAGGGATGTCAAAACTATTGAATGGCTTATAGAACAAAAAAGTGACGAGCAAGAGCAAATGATTGCTAAGCAGCAATTGCGTCAAATGATCGATTATGCCGAAGCTACAGACTGCCGTCATGCGATTCAATTACGTTATTTCGGGGAGAGATTTACTGGTAATTGTGGGAATTGCGATAACTGTTGCAATCCTAAACCTGTGGAAGATTGGACGATTGAAGCTATGAAATTTTTGTCTTGTGTAGCACGTTGCAAGCAAAGATTTGGTATGAAATACATTATTGATGTTTTACGGGGAAGTAAAAGTCAGAAAATCCTCGATAAAGGACACCATAAACTTTCTACTTACGGTATTGGTAAAGATCGAACTCTTGATGAATGGCGAGTATTAGTTCGTTCTTTATTACATCAAGGTTTATTAGAACAAACTACTGATGGTTATGCTGTATTAAAACTTAATTCTTTGAGTTGGGAAGTAATGAAGAAACAGCGTTCAGTTTCTATCACTGTTCCTCCTAAGGAAAAAGCTGCTTGGAAAGGGGAAAGAAGCGAGAAAGCTGAAGAAGCTGAAGTGTTATTTCAACGATTGCGCGAACTTCGCAAACAGCTTGCTGATGCTCAATCTGTTCCGCCTTATGTCATCTTTGGCAATTCTACTTTAAGATTGATGACGCAGATGAAACCTAAAAATAAACAGGAATTCAGCCAGCTTGCAGGAGTTGGCAGTCACAAACTTTCTCAATATGGCGATCGTTTTATTGCGGTAATTCAAGATTATTTACAAGAAAACGGTTCTGATAAACCAAAATATACTTCTTCAAATGGCAAAATTTCAGATACTGAATTACAGACTTTTGAATTACACAAACAAGGATTTAGTATTAACGAAATTGCTCAACAACGTAATCTTCGTTCTACCACAATTATTCGTCACCTTTCCGATTTAATTGAAAAAAATCAGCCTGTTGATTTAAATTTATTGGTTACTGTTGATAAGCAGAAAAAAATTATCCAAGTGCTCAATACCCTGGGAGATATTTCTTTAACCCCAATTAAGGAGTATTTGGGCGAGAGCTACAGTTTTGATGAAATTCGTTTGGTAAGAGGTAAGTGGAGAAAGAAGACTAATAACTCTGGGAAATAGTTGTTGGTTGTTGGTTGTTGGTTGTTGGTTGTTATTTATCTAAGTAGGTTGGTACAGAAAATTATCGTTGGGGGAAGGCAAAAGGCAAAAGGCAAAAGGCAATAGGAGTATGGGTTTGAGGATGATTTACATTTTTTAACATACCTCGGTTTATTTATGCCGACTTACTTACTATCCACTATCCACTAACCACTATTCACCTGAGCAATAATGCTTATTTGTCAGCAAACCCTGATAAATATAGTATCGAGGATGGCTTGCTAGAGGCTCATGAGACCCAATTGTCAAGATTTCATGATATAGAGATCCCGAAATTGCCTATAAATTCGTACTTAGGAAAAAAAAGTATTCTTTACCCCCTTGATCCCAAGCAAAGAATGACAGTTAATATTAAGTAACAAGTAAATCTCCTGAATTTATAAATGCTTATATGTAGCATTAGAAAAACTTTTATATAGTTTTGAAACTTGTAAGAGTAGGAGAATGCAAAGGTAAGGGTTATAAATCATAGTTTTCTACTATAAAGAGTATTTAACCTTGAACCCTATCTTTATCTGAATAATCCTCAGATTGAGAAAAATACTTTAAAAAATGAAAATTTGGCGAAAAGAAAACAAATTGGAATAAAAGAATTGGGGTAGATGTAATTAGACCGACCTCTCCTTAATTAAAAGAAATTTCTGATTAAAACTTTAGGAGGTCTTTATGGCAAAAGAACGCCCACCATTAGAAGAAATGACGTTAAGGCAACTACGTAAAGTTGCTAGTGAATATAGCGTATCTCGCTATAGTCGAATGCGTAAATCGCAATTGCTCGCAGCAGTACAAGAAGCAGAAAGTAAGAAAATATCCAGACAGGCAGAACGTTCATTGGAGGCACAGGAAACAGTGGAAGCAGCAAAATTCGAGTTGGGACAAGAAGATAAGACTGGTGGTACCCTAGCTTCAGTTGATGAAGGACTTGCCGATTTACCAGCTGGTTACGGTGAGAGTCGTGTAGTATTGATGCCTCGGGATCCACAATGGGCTTATGCTTATTGGGATATTTCTAATGAGCATAAAGAAGATCTACGCAGACAAGGCGGGCAACAACTCGCATTAAGAATTTACGATGTTACTGACATCAATTTGGAGAATCAAAGCGCTCACAGCCTCCAAGAGTATCCATGTGATGAATTAGCGCGGGAATGGTATTTACCAATTCCAGTTAGCGATCGCGATTATGTAATCGATATCGGTTATCGTTGTGCTGATGGTCGTTGGTTGACATTGGCTCGCAGTGCTAGAGTACACATTCCTCCGGTGTATCCTTCTGATTGGATTGAAGATATCTTTATTACTGTAGATTTTGAAGAAGATTTACGCGGTAAGACTAAGTATGAATTAGTACCACCTGCGAAGAAAGCGCCAGTTGCCGCACAAAATAGCAATGGTAATGCGATTTACGAACAAATCTTTGGCATGGCTGAGTCGGCGGAAGCAATGCGTGTAGCTGGTTCTATCTTCGGTTCCCAGCATCACGTACCCGGTTCAATGGCTCCAGAACAAGTAATCAGTTCCTACATTTTCCCATCTGGTGTAGGTATGTGGGCACTTCCCACAGCATCGGGTGTAAATATGTCTGGTGTTGGTATGGGAGCATCCGCACCTCCGGAGCGCCCCCGCAAATTCTGGTTAATTGCTGATGCTGAGTTGATTGTTTACGGTGCAACCGAACCTGATGCTACTGTAACAATTGGCGATCGCGAAATCAAACTCAATCCTGATGGTACATTCCGTTTCCAAATGTCTTTCCAAGATGGTTTGATTGATTATCCAATTAAAGCGGTGGCGGTTGATGGCGAGCAAACCCGCTCAATTCAGATGAAGTTTAACCGCGAAACTCCATCACGCAATACCAATACTAAGGATGAAGCTGTTTTAGAATGGTTTGCTTAATTGGAGATTGTGAAGAATAGAAATTTAGACTGACTCGAATTAATATTAATTATCTCTCTGCACGATTATTTATGCAGAGAGTTTTTTAATGGGATAAGATTGCAGTTTATTGTTAGTGTTACATTTAAATTTATTGAACTTTTAGTCTGGTTAATTGTTTCTCAGACTACAAATGGAACCGTCTGGTAAGTTAAATTTTATTGGTTAATTGTATAGATATGTTCAACAAGAATTTTATCGGGATACTATTAATAGGTATTGGTGTATTCTTTTTTCGTTCTTATCAACAAAGTAATGAAAGTCAGCAAGAATTAGCGCAAAAGCCATCAATAGTTACACGAGAAGAGGATTTCTTGGAAAAAAATGTACCCGAAAAGTTAGTACAAGAATCTTCAAGTGATTGTTTGGGTAGAGACAGAAAATTTAGTATAAAATTTTTGAAGACTAATAATTTTGGGGAACAATTTCAGAGAGGGATTAATCATGTAATTATTTTTAATCCTAAATCGAAGGAATTAGATTTTAAAGTCAATGTAGGTTTAGCTCACCAGATTTATGAGAAAAACGAGGGCGGGAAGTTACGTAAAGAATATGTTCCCAAATCGTTTCGAGAAATCATCAGTGATGATAATGCTTTATTAAATGGGAAAAAACCTATAGCAGCAATTAATGCCGATTATATCGATACAGAAGACAAGCCCCAAGGTTTGAATATTTCACGGGGAATTGAATATTCGGGAGCTTTTAAAAATAAGCGTTCATCTTTTGGCATATCTGGTGGGGAGCCTTCTACGCGACAAGCGACTATTGGCAAGGGGAGAAGAAATCGCAATATTCTGAATTACAATTTAGTCGGGGGTAATGGGAGGTTTTATAGTAATGGTCAATTTAAAGATATCTGTGAAGCTTTAGGGGAATTTGCTTGTAAAAGAGCGATTAATCGTTCCATGGCTGCGATTACCGATAAAGGTTATGTAATTTTGCTGGTAAATGATGCTAGAGCAAATTCTGATGTTGAAATAACTGAAGTTAATCGAGAACTTTTACCAGATATGTTTGATGATGTTTTAGAAGGTATTGCTCGGAATAACTGTTTGGGTAAAATTCAAGAAGGAATATTATTTGATGGTGGTGAATCTCCTGGATTATTTTACGATGGTAAAACTTACGTAGAAAATTTTGGTGCAATTGGTTCGGTATTTTTGATTTATAAAAAATAGGGAATAGTGAGTAGTGAATAGGGAATAGGGAATAGAGCATGGGGTATTGGGCTATGAAATATGAAAAATCCAATTTTATAGCCCAGCTTAAGGGTGGGATTTGAAGACATGCCCGTAAGTCTTGAGGAAGATAAAATATGATGCCTGTAGGCGGTAGCATTAGTAAATAACTCGAATGCTGCCTCATATGACACATAATGAAATTGCCGATACCCTCGCGGATTTATTTGGTACATCTGCGATCAAAGTTCTTGCACCTGGCTCTTGGCAAGTGGAAACTTCTAGTTTTCGATTGTTATTACTGCTTAGCGACGATGGAAGTTGGTTGCGAGTTTTATTACCAATGATGCCAGCACCCCAAGCACAACCCTTTTTACAACAATTTTTTGAAGCTAATTTTGATGATACTCAACAAGTACGTTACGCCTTACATCAAGAGGTGCTATGGGGAGTATTTCAGCATAATTGTGAGAGTTTGGTTGTGGAAGATTTACGCGATGCTATCGCCAGATTAATTTCTCTTTATGAAGTGGGTTTGGATGATGCTTTTAATCGCTTAACTGAAACCAAGATTAGGGAGATTGTTCAAGCTTCTAAAGGGCAAGGAAAATCTTTAGAAGCTACTATGCAGACTCTTGAGCGTTTTTATGCTGAAGGTTTAATGGGTGGAATCGATCAAAGTTCGGAATCGCGAGAAAAGGTTTTAACTGCTTGGCGACGACAATTGGAAAGATTATGGAATGATCAATGATCAATGAACAATGATCAATGAACAATGAACAGTACCATGACAAGTTAACAATGAATAATTATTAATAAAAGATAGGTAATTAGTATAGACAAGCGCCTTCTTACAATTGATAATTGATCATTGATAATTGATAATTGATTTATGAATATTCTCGAAATTTTAAAAGATGATTATCAAAGATTTCCTGATAATCAAACTTATAGCATTTATGCAGACGATGTTTATTTTAAGGATCCGATGAATGAGTTCAGGGGGATTGAACGCTATAAGCAAATGATTCAGTTTATTAGCACTTGGTTTCTCAATATTAAGATGGATGTACATGATATCCGCAGAGAAGAGGATACTATTACAACCCAGTGGACTCTCAATTGGAATACTCCTCTACCTTGGAAACCACGAATTTCTATCCCGGGATGGAGCAAATTAGGTATAAATTCTCATGGTTTGATCGTTTCTCACGTCGATTACTGGAAATGTTCCCGATTTGATGTAGTGAAACAACATTTCTTCGCCTCAAAGGGGTCATAATGTAAATAAATGTAAAAGCTTCTCAGGAAAGACAGATTATTCATGCGCGTAATTTTAATGACAGGTAAAGGTGGTGTAGGCAAAACTTCGGTTGCTGCTGCCACTGGATTGCGTTGTGCTGAGTTGGGTTATCGCACCCTTGTTTTAAGTACAGATCCAGCCCATTCTTTAGCTGATAGTTTTGATTTGGAGCTTGGGCATGAAGCTCAATTAGTTCGTCCAAATTTATGGGGTGCGGAATTAGATGCTTTGCAGGAACTTGAGGGTAATTGGGGTGCTGTAAAGCGTTATATTACACAAGTTTTACAGGCTCGGGGATTGGAGGGGATACAAGCTGAAGAGTTGGCGATTTTACCGGGAATGGATGAGATTTTCGGCTTGGTAAGAATGAAACGTCATTATGATGAGGGGGTATATGATGTTTTAATCATTGACTCTGCACCTACGGGTACGGCTTTGCGGTTATTGAGTTTACCGGAAGTTGGTGGTTGGTATATGCGTCGTTTTTATAAGCCTTTTCAAAATATCTCGGTAGCATTGCGCCCTTTGGTGGAACCTATTTTTAGGCCGATTGCTGGTTTTTCGTTACCGGATAGGGAGGTAATGGATGCTCCTTACGAGTTTTATCAGCAAATTGAAGCTTTAGAAAAGGTATTGACTGATAATACTCAAACTTCTGTTCGTCTTGTTGCTAATCCCGAGAAGATGGTGATTAAAGAATCTCTCCGCGCTCATGCTTATTTAAGTTTGTATAATGTCGCGACGGATTTAGTTATAGCAAATCGAATCATTCCTCAAGAGGTGCAAGATCCTTTTTTCCAAAGATGGAAAGATAATCAAGAACAATATCGTCAAGAATTACATGAAAATTTTCATCCTTTACCGGTGAAGGAAGTTCCACTTTACTCAGAAGAAATGTGTGGTTTAGAGGCTTTAGAAAGACTCAAAGAAACTCTTTATCAAGATGAAGATCCAACTCAAGTTTATTACAAAGAAAATACTATTAGAGTTGTCCAGAACCAAAATCAATACAGTTTAGAATTATATTTACCTGGCATTCCTAAAGACCAGATAAATTTAAGTAAGAGTGGTGACGAATTAAATATTACTATTGGCAATCATCGTCGCAATCTGGTATTACCTCAAGCTTTAGCAGCACTACAACCATCTGGAGCCAAGATGGAAGAGGATTATTTAAAAATTCGCTTTGCAGAAGTTGTAAAGGCTTAATCTTTCTTTTTATTAAGGTGGGCTATGTCCCACCTTATATTTAAATACAAAAATATATCATTTTTATAAATCAAGTTTTATTCAAAAAAAAGTGAGTATTTTTACTGAAGACGCTATAGTAAATTATGCTTCATAATATCTTTAGATTAGATACATATAAAAATAATATTAGCTCTTTGCTCTTATAAAAAATGACTATTTCTCATGAGAAAGATTTGCCGATAAGTATCGAGCAATGTGATTTGCTACACCGAATCGCAAATTATATTGGTCATTCCTTAGAATTACAAGAAACTTTTACTACAATAGTAGGGGAAGTACGCTTATTTCTTGCTACTGACCGAGTCATGATTTATCAATTTCATTCCGATAATAGCGGTCAAGTTGTTGCTGAGTCAATTGATGATGGTAGATTGCCATCTTTGTTAGGGTTAAATTTTCCAGCTGATGATATTCCAAGTCATGCTCGGGAAATGTTTATTAAATCCCGAGTACGTTCTATTGTTAATGTAGAAACGGGAGAGATTGGTAAAAGTTCCTTATATCAGCGAAGAAATGGAAAAATTGTTTCAGAAGATATCCATTACCGCTCTTTAGATCCATGTCATGGGGAATACTTAACCGCGATGGGTGTAAAGTCTTCTTTAGTAACACCTATTTTTCATAAAGAGCAACTCTGGGGGTTATTAGTAGCTCACCATTCGCGATCTTACTCTATTTCACAACAAGAGTTAAAAGTTGTGCAAATGATTGTAGATCAATTATCAGTAGCCATAGCCCAAAATATTCTCCTCACTCAAGCCCGCAAACAAGCTAAACGAGAAGCGATTATTAGTAGTATCAGCACCTTACTGCATTCACTCAAAGATATTCCATTGCAAGGAGCTTTAGAAAAAGCTGTTGCTGCCTTTGAGGGTTGTGGAGGTAGACTTTGTATTCAAAATCAAACTTTTAATTGTGGGGGATCTTCTTTTCAGAATTTAATTGAGTGCTTAGAAACTAGTTCTGAATTAATACAAGTTTATACTTATGGTTTGCAACCAGTAATGCCAGATTTAGCGAAATATTCCTTGATGGAGCAATACAGTGTTTGGGGGGAATATTATAAGTCTGGGAATTATCATGTTTGGGGAATTTCCGATATCCATCAAATACCTGAATTACGAAATCTGCAAGCTGGTTTTCAAATAACCGGAATTCGTAGTATTTTAATGATTCCTTTGGAATATCATCAGCAATTATTGGGTTATTTGAGTATTTTTCGCGAGGAAATAGATACAGAAACCCTTTGGGCTGGAAAGTTTGATTCAGATAGAAGACAAATTTACCCCCGAAAATCATTTGAAGTATGGCGAGAATCTAAAACTGCACAGGCTCGTGAATGGACACAGGAAGATATAAAATTAGCAGAGGATTTGGGTAATCAATTTGCCAGGGCAATTCACCAATATGGCTTATATCAGCAAGTAAAAAGTTTCAATGCTAATTTAGAAAGCCGAGTTAAACAGCGTACAGAGGAATTACAACAAGCAGCGAAACAACGACAAATCCTATTTGAAGTAGTTACCAAAATTCGAGAATCTCTGGATTTAAACGTTATTTTTAAAACTACAACTCAAGAAGTGTGTCAATGGTTGCAAACTGATAGAGTTGCGGTATATCGTTTTAATGACGATTGGAGTGGTGAATTTATTGCTGAATTTGTCGGTGAAGGCTGGGTAAAGCTAGTAGGTTCAGATTTAAAAAAAGTTTGGAAAGATACTTATTTAGAAAAAACACAAGGTGGGCGGTATCGCTTTAATCAAAGCATTGCCATAGATGATATCTATCAAGCTGGTTACGATGATTGTCATATAGAACTTTTAGAGCAATTTCAAGCAAAGGCATATGCTATTGCGCCAATTTTTAGAGGTGAAAAACTTTGGGGTTTACTTGCTGCGTATCAAAATTCTGCACCCCGACAATGGCAAGAATCGGAAATAAAATTCTTGTGCCAAACCGCAACTCAATTTGGCGTAGCACTCCAACAAGCTGAATTATTCAAGCAAACAAAACAGCAAGCGAGTAGTTTAAAACAAGCAACCGAACAACAAAAGTTATTGTTTCAGCTTGTGGTTGAGATGCGGAAATCTCTTGATTTAGATACTATTTTTCAAATTACGACTAAAGAGCTGCGGCGTATTCTCAATGCTGATAGAGTCGGTGTATATCAATTTATTCCTGGTTCAGAATTTAACGAGGGTGAATTTATTGCAGAAGATATTTTACCAGAGTTTCCTTCTGCTTTAGCAGCTAGAATTCGCGATCGCTGTTTTGGAGACGATTATGCTGAGAAATACCGTCACGGAAGAGTCACTACTGTAGATGATATTTATAATGCTGGTTTAAGCGAATGTCATATTGCAATTTTAGAACCTTTTGGGGTCAAGGCTAAAATAGTTACACCGGTGATGAATGGCGATCGACTTTGGGGTTTACTATGTGTTCATCAATGTGCTCAACCTCGTAAATGGAAAGCTTCAGAAGTTCAATTTGCAACTCAGGTAGCGATTCAACTTTCGGCAGCCTTAGAGCAAGCCGATTTACTTGCTCAAAGTAAACTACAAAATGAACAAATTGGACAAACTCTGAATAATTTAAAGCAAGCTCAAACTCAGTTAGTTCAAAGTGAGAAAATGTCCTCTTTAGGACAATTGGTTGCAGGAATAGCACATGAAATTAATAACCCCGTTAACTTCATTTACGGTAATATTAATCATATTCATCAATATGCAGAAGATTTATTGGGTATCTTAGAACTTTATCAAGAAAAATCTCTTGCAGATGAACCTGAAATAATCGAACGTGCAGAAGAAATTGATTTAGAATTTTTAGTTGCTGATTTACCGAAGATGCTGTCTTCTATGAAAGTCGGAGCCACCCGTATCCGTGAAATTGTTTTATCTTTACGCAATTTTTCTCGACTCGACGAAGCAAATTTAAAAGTTGTTGATATTCACGAAGGTATTAATAGTACATTATTAATTTTGCAATACCGTTTAAAAGCAAAACCAGATAGTCCAGGTATTAAAGTAATTAAAGAATACGGCAATTTACCCAAAGTAGAATGTTATGCCGGACAAATAAATCAAGTCTTAATGAATCTTTTAAGCAATGCAATTGATGCATCTGAAGACAAATTTTGCAATAGTTATTCTCAGGTAGGACGCGAAAATAATCAATCTACAATTCCTCAAATTAGGATTTGCACTCAAATTACTGAGGATAGAAATCGCATTCTAATTAGTATTTCTGATAACGGATTAGGAATAAACAAAAAAGTTAGAAAACAAATGTTTGACCCATTTTTTACAACTAAACCAATAGGCAAAGGTACTGGTTTGGGATTATCAATTAGTTATCAGATAGTAGTTGATAAACACGGTGGTACACTAAAATGCAATTCTCAACCCGGTAAAGGCACGGAATTCTTGATGGAAATTCCCCTGAGACAAAGTAGATGAGAAAAAAGTTAGGAGTTAAAAATTATCTCCCCATCCCCCCATCTCCCCATCTCTCCCTCATTGGCAATTTCTAACTTCTCAACTGTACCGGCATTGCTAAATAAATCATTTTTACTCCTCCAACAGGAGAAAAAATTACAGGAGCTAAGTTGTTGTTTAATTGCATTTTAATTTCTGCTGAAGCTAATGCTTTTAAACCTTCCATTAAATATTTAATGTTAAAGGCAATATCAATATCATCTCCTAATATTTGTGCTGGCATTGATTCCATTCCGCTGCCAATTTCTTGAGTTTCTACTGATAAAGTAATTTCTTGAGATTCACTATCAATGCTAACTTTAGCAATATTATTTTTTTGGTCGGCTAATACAGCAATTCTTTCTAAAGCGCTAATAAATTGCTTTCTATCTAAAACTAACTCTCTTTCAAATTGACGGGGTACAAGTTGATGATAAGCTGGATATTGACCTTCTAAAGTTCTGCTAGTTAAACTTTGATTTTGCCATTGAAAAACTACCTGCCCTTCGTCAAAATACATGGCTACAGGTTCATCTTCTTTGGAACTGTGTGCTAGCATTCTTTCTAATTCTCGTAAAGCTTTGTTTGGTACAGTTACTTGTAAAGGATCTTTTTGCTCTTCATTATCCTCATCAAAATTTTCATTTATAGTTTGTACTACCGCTAAACGATGTCCGTCAGTAGCTGCAAATTCCAGACTGTCTTGTTTTACTGTTAAATGTACCCCCGT
The DNA here is from genome assembly GCA_050042755.1 of Rivularia sp. (in: cyanobacteria). GTDB lineage: Bacteria > Cyanobacteriota > Cyanobacteriia > Cyanobacteriales > Nostocaceae > Rivularia. The sequence continues at coordinate 7,098 of JBHJJJ010000124.1, read as the reverse complement.
AAGCACTTGTTTGGTTTCATCTCCACTGGTAGCAAATAAAGAACCTCCTAAACCTTCAATTAATGCAGCGGCAGGAAGATGAACTGCTTTATCGTTTTCTGTTACGGGTAAATCGGGAAATTCCTCTGCACCCATTGCCCTTACTTGATAGCGTCCGCTTTTTGGTGTTAGGGTTACGGTTAAACCTTCCCCTACACTTTGATTTTCTGTCTCTGATGATTCGTCATCAAGGGTAATTTCTCCTTCTGGCAAGCGAGAAACTATATCATTTAGTAGTTTGGCTGGAAGAGTTATTGTTCCTCCTTCTAATACTTGGGCGCTGAATGTAGTACGAATTCCCAAACTTAAATCAAATGCAGTTAAACTCACTTGACTATTTGCAGCATCTGCTTGTACTAACACGTTAGCAAGTATAGGATGAGTTGGACGTGAAGGGACAGCACGAGAAGTTAGGGAAAGATGAGTATTTAAATCGTTTTGATTACAAACTAGTTTCATGATTTGTTTGCGGCTTGCCTACAGCATTTGAGTAGATAAATATAATTAAGCATTATATTGCAGCGAAACCATAATTATTCTTTGTGGTAGGCAATTGAGAATAGAGAGCTTACTGAGTCTTGTATGTTCTCCAAGCACTTTAGATTAACAAATATCTGATTTATTGAAAATCGCAATACGAAGTACTAAATATTACGTTTGTAACTGAATAAATATGAAGATATTTTCAGTTCTTCTATTTGTGGAAATAGTGGAATACTCATGCTAGCCTTTCCCAAAGGCAGTTGTATAGATCGCTCATTGTGGAAAACCTGTGGAAAAAAAGCTAGGTTTTCCACAGGTTATTGATAATTTATATATTTTTCCACAGTTATTTCGGAAGTTTTCCACAATAAAATTGCATTTTTCCACAAATCTATGTTGTCTTAATTGCTTTTTATACTTTTTTTAACTGTTTAATAAACAAGAGTTGGAGTTGGTTCAAAGTATCTGTGTACAATTCCTATTACTGAAGTTTAGTGGAAGATATAGTTGAATTCTCCCAAACTTTGGATAATTGAAAATTATTTTGATGTTTTGATTTTTACTTGATTCCTCTGATATTAATGCGATCGCCAAGTTGACGCAAGGTTTGTGCTAAATTATGGTCGGTTTTTTTGAGTTGGGTTATTTTTTCGCAACTGTAAATCACCGTTGTATGGTCTTTTCCACCAAATTCTTCGCCGATTCGAGGTAAACTTAAGTCTGTATTTTGCCGCATTAAATACATACCGATTTGTCTAGCCCAACTAATTTCTCGTCGCCGAGAATTGCTTTTTAAGTCTTCAATGGAAACATTAAAGGTATCAGCAACTATACTTAAAATTGCTACTGGAGTTGCATCTACTTTTTCCGTTTGGGGTTCTAAAACCAAACTGATATTTTCCACTGTCATGGGTAAACCCCAAATAGAAACATAAGCCATTGCTCTAATTAATGCACCTTCCAATTCTCGAATGTTAGAAGTGTAATTAGATGCAATGTATTCTATAACATCTTTGGGTAAATAATGATTTTCATATTCGGCTTTCTTTTGTAAAATAGCCATTCTCGTTTCTAAATCTGGTACTTGAATATCGGCGATTAATCCCATAGAGAAGCGGGAAGATAATCTTTCTTGTAAGCGAGGAATTTGATTGGGAGGACGATCCGATGCGATAACTACTTGTTTACCTGCTTCATATAATGTATTAAAAGTATGAAAAAATTCTTCTTGAGTTGATTCTTTTCCTTGAATAAACTGTATATCATCAACTAAAAGTACATCCGCGGCTCTGTAATGTTCTTGCAGGCTTTGTCTGCTGTCATTACGAATGGCGCTAATTACATCATTAGTAAACTGTTCGGTGGAAACGTAGAATATTTTTGCCGCAGGATAAATTTCTAAGCGATAATTACCGATGGCCTGCATCAGATGGGTTTTTCCCAATCCTACACCACCGTATAAGAATAAAGGATTAAATTCTCTGCCGGGAGATTCTGCTACTGCTAAAGCTGCTGCATGAGCCAAGCGATTGTTGGCACCAACTACAAAACGGGAAAATACATATTTAAGGTTTAATATTGATGTCTTTTGTCCGTTTTTGCCAATATTTTTGGGAATAGTATTAGATGGCGGTAATTCTGTCATTGCTTCGCGTTCGTTGATTTCGGAAGCTGAATCACCATTTGTAACTGTAAAATAAATATCTACCGGATGACCGAGAATATCCTGGACTACCGACGCAATAGTTTTTATGTAATACTTTTGTAACCAATTGCGAGCAAAGGGATTGGGAGTACGAATTACCAAGCAGTTATTTTCTAACTCTTCGGCGATCGCAGTTTTAATCCAAGTTTCAAAGGTGGGACGCGAAAGTTCTAGCTGTAAACGTTCGAGTACTTGAGACCATAATTTTTTTATCTTGTCAGACATTGTCAACCACCGATTGTTAGGTAATCGTCATTTGGAGAAGATATTGAATAAATGCCTTTAAATAGCATTCAGTTGATCTAGACCAAAAGCCAAGTTGTACGTTGTAATTATTCTCATAATTCATCCAGTAGGCAATATACTACCATTCACACAATCCCACGGAGAAATAAAATCACATGAATAAAAAAGAGCATAAATCACTATTGGGTAGTTTTTATACCAGAAGCAACATTCAAGAACTTTGGACCAAAAATTTGAGTTTAACTTTTATTCTTGGTTTCACCACAGTTTTGATTGGTGGTTGTTCCAACGTTGGTAAGGTTATAGATAACAAAAGACCAGAAGCTCAAGCTCAGGCTCAAGATACAAATAAGAATGTTTCTAAAATTGCTCCTCCTGCCATCTTTAGAGAGTCGAAAGATCCTAACTTTGTTGTTTCTGTAGTACAGGAAGTAGGTCCTGCGGTTGTTCGTATTGATACTTCTAGGACGGTTAGTTCCCGTATCCCAGATGAATTTAGCGACCCATTTTTTCGGAGATTTTTTGGAAATAGAGTTCCAACACAACCCAGAGAAAGACAACAAAGAGGTAATGGTTCTGGATTTATAATCATTTCTAATGTTGAGATATTAACTAATGCTCATGTAGTAGATGGTGCCGATCGGGTGACTGTTGAATTGAAAGATGGTCGTAAATTTGACGGTCAAGTCCTAGGTGAAGATCCGGTAACAGATGTTGCCGTGATCAAAATTGATGCAGATAATCTACCTACTGTTTCCTTGGGTAATTCTGAAGTATTACAGCCAGGAGAAGCGGTAATTGCCATTGGTAATCCTTTAGGTTTAAACTATACGGTAACTTCGGGAATTATTAGCGCTACGGGTCGTTCTAGCAGCGATATTGGCGCTGCTGATAAACGAGTTGATTATATTCAAACTGACGCTGCAATTAATCCCGGTAATTCTGGTGGGCCTTTATTAAATGCTAGCGGACAGGTGATAGGAATGAACACCGCTATTATTCGAGGTGCTCAAGGTTTAGGATTTGCGATTCCTGTAAATACAGTTAAAAGAATTTCTCAACAATTAATTGCTAAAGGTCGAGTAGATCATCCTTATTTAGGAATTCAGATGGTGACGCTAACGCCGGATATAAAAGAAAGATTAAATAGCGAATTAGGAAATCCGAATATTTCAGCGGATAAGGGCGTTTTATTAATGCGTATTATGCGCGGCTCTCCAGCATCTCAAGGTGGATTAAAAGCTGGAGATGTAATTGTCAGAATTAATAAGCAGCGCGTGAATAAAAATGAAGATGTACAAAAATTAGTCGAAAAAAGCGAAATCGGCAAGCCATTAACTATAGAAGTAGAACGTAACGGAAGAACAGTAGAATTAGCCGTTAGGCCAGCACCTTTACCCGCTGCTAGACGTAATAGTTAATAGATATGGGATGGGGAGTGGGGGAGAGGGGAGATGGGAAGAGAAGAAAATTATTCTTGATTTTTAGCCGATTTATTTTATGTCTAAGAAGCTTTCTATCATTCAATTAGGTAATCCTATTCTGCGCCAAAAGGCGGAGTTTGTTGAAGATATCCACGATTTACCTATTCAACAATTAATTGATGACTTACTGGTGACAGTTGCTGATGCTAACGGTGTTGGTATTGCTGCACCACAAGTTGCTGTGGGTTATCGTATTTTTATTGTTGCTTCTCGTCCTAATTTGAGATATCCTCATGCGCCTTTTATGGAACCGACGGCGATGATTAATCCCCGAATTATTGATTTTTCTGATGAAATGCTTAAAGATTGGGAAGGTTGTTTGAGTGTTCCAGGAATTAGGGGATTAGTTCCGAGATATCGAAGTATTGAAGTTGAATATACTGATAGAAATGGTAATTTACAACAACAAGAATTCACGGATTTTGTTGCTCGTATTTTTCAGCATGAATACGATCATTTTGAAGGGTTAGTATTTTTAGATCGAGTTGAAAGTACTGTTGATATTTATACTGAACAAGAATATCAAAAATTGATTGTCGATCGGTTTTGATTCACTTTTTTGTGATCTGTATTACGGCTTTTATATACAGATTTCCAAATTGAAACTTATATAAATGTAATGATAATAATTATCAATAGTGATATATATTCTTCAAGGCGTTGCTGAATTAAACTATGAATTGCATTTATATACATTTTGTCATGGGTACCCGTCAAAAACATGAAACCTGTGTAGAGACGTAACAGTGTTACGTCTCCTGCAATGTGAAATCATAATTTCATATTACGATTGTGCAATGCCTTCTTCGATCAAAATATGAGTGATTTTTCTTCCGCAGTTGTGGAACAATCTCCGCAATCCCAGATGTAAGTTATCGCTGCGGTTGTAGTGTAGCGACGGCTTTGCCCATGGCTAATTGCGATCGCACTTTGATTAATATTGGTATCACTAGTAATTTCTGGTGCTGCGTTATATATATTGGTTGATGTGGGAGATGTAGTATGGAAATGGTTGGTTCCGGAGAAAACATTACTGGAGAAGAATTGCTCAAACGCTATGGTGCGGGGGAAAGAAATTTTCCCTTGATTAGTCTCTATGACGAAAAGTGCGTTTTGGAGGGAGCCTCTCTTAGAGGAATTAGTATGATGGGAGGGTATTTTGTTGGAGGCAGTTTGTGTGATACCAATCTCAGCGATTCTTGTTTGATCGGTTTTGATTTTAATTGTATGGGGCTCGACGGAGCTAATTTGAGTCATGCTGATTTGACTGGAGCTTGCTTGTGGAGTGCCTTTTTTACTAATGCTAATTTTAGTAATTGCATTTTGAAGGGAGCTAACTTGAGAAAAGCTATTTTGTGCAATGCTAATTTGAGAGGTGCTGTTCTGGATGGTGCTAACTTGGCTGATGCTGATTTCACTGGTGCTCATTTCTTTATCAAAAGATATATGACGGGTATTCTGTTCTGGAATACTACTATGCCTGATGAAAGCGTCATAGAAGGTCCGGTTTTTATCAATTAATATGATATGCCAAATTACCCATAATACCTCCGCAGCAAGTGAAACGGAGTGGAACGACGCAATCGGTTATCTGATTGGCATAGTCGAGGAGAAACTGTTACGATAAGCCGCTCACCCATGGGCTTTTCACACCTTGTAAAATACCTACAATCACCCTTGTTAAATCATCTAAATCATCAGGAATTTTAAACAAATTAATATCTTGAGTGACAATCTGCTCAACTCGATCTAATTTACCAAACCGCCACACATCACCAATCGTCACCGCACCATAATAAATATCTTGTTCTTCCACTTGCGATAAAGCAATTAATTCCACCGCTAATTGAGTAAAACCTCTGGTTAAATCATCATTTTTGGCTTCAATGACTAAAAATTGATTTTTGAGTCTTAATAAATAATCTAAATTCCCTTTTAATATATTACTTACCTTCAACGGATATTCAATTCGCATTTTACATTCACAATAGCGAATCACTTCCAACAGCAAAGGAGACACTAAAGTTTCTCTTCTCGCAGTTTCATTACTTAAACTTACAAAAGGTAAGATTTCTCTAATTCTTTGTTTTAATTCTGCTGTTCTTTTTAACTCTTGACTCGTTTTAGGTAAAATCAATTCTTTAATGATTAGCCTATAATCAAATTCAGCTAAAATTTCATCTGGTTCGTAAGCTAACTCAAAATAAGAACGAAAAGTATAATCTCTACCTTCTTCCAAAATTTTTCTATTCGCCATTCAGAAATCTCCTTATTCAATCAGAGAATAACCTTGAGGACAATTTACCTGATAGTTAATTAATTCTACTTTACTGCCTGATTTGATTGTGAGGTTATCCCTCTTGATATGAATGAGTATTCCCACTTATTCAAAAAAAATCGACATCGCTAACCCAAAAGTCAACGATGTCAAATTAAATATATTTTCGTAAAAAATTAGAACTTAATTCCCAATTGTCCGTTAAAACCGCGAACAGAATTATAACCAGCACCAACAAAAAAGCTTTTGCTAGGACTAACTTGTACGCCACCGGAAAAAGCAACACCTTGATCTTCGCTATAGTATCCCAAACCGACATAGGGAGAAACTGCTGGTAAAGGGAGAAATTGCAGTAAATCTACACCAACAGCACCATCTTCTCCCACTCCTAATTCTGCACCGTAACCTGCGAACTTTGCGCCTACAGCATAGGTAACATCGCCGTCAATACTACCAACTGATACCCAAGGTTGTGGTTTTGGTACCGGTATTATTTGAGCATCAGCAGGTTTTGGTGCAAATAAAGCTAGCAAACCCAGAGACGCAATTAATGTTTTACCGATAAAAGCTCTTTTCACTTTCAACTCCTACACTACCTGTAAAATAATTACGATTTATTAGTCGTTCACTAACAGTGACGGATTTTACCTCGTTTCGGTGCCATCGATTGGTAAAATTGTGATGCATGTTAATTACCGAAATTTTTGGGTTTAAAGCCCCGTCCTTATAGGGCGAATTTTTATTCTATGCGGTTTCTTTATACTGATTATGCTAGTATAAGACCGGAGGAGATGATACCATGTTAATTTTTGAGTTCAAAACATACGGAAAACTAAAACAGTTTCAAGCAGTTGATGAAGCAA
>JBHJJJ010000123.1:0-8096 GCA_050042755.1 Rivularia sp. (in: cyanobacteria) | reverse complement strand
ATGTTACTCAGTTACCCAAACTATCTTGACATGTTGCAAAATTGTTGTAAATTCCAATAATATGCACATTAGGTGTGCGATTTTGCTAAGCTAGCTAAGCTGGATAATTGGAATGAGATTAGAACGTCTTATCAGGTCGCGCGTTTAGGAACCGTCAGCGCTTGGCATGATGCAAAATTTTTCTCCATTCCATTAATATGTACACCAGATGTGGGATTTTGCTTTCGGTGAATTAATGGATAATTGGAATGAGATTAGAACCGCTTATCAGGTCGCACGTTTAGGAACCGTCAGCGCTGCTGCCAAAGTGTTGGGTATTCACCGAGCAACCGTTATTCGCCACATCGATACTTTAGAAGATGTTTTAGGAGCAAAGATTTTCCTGCGCCATTCACGCGGATATACCCCTACAGAATTAGGTCTGGAATTAATGCGTATGGCCCGAGGGGCAGATGCACAATTTAGTCGGCTTGTAGAAATGGCAGCAGCAGGCAATACGGGACTCTGTGGTGAATTTATCTTGACATCTTTGTATATACTTGCGCCAATGTTGATCCCAATACTGAAGGACTTTCAGGCTCAATATCCAAATATTTATGTTCGTTATCTGACCAGTGAGAAGCTTTTTCGACTAGAATACGGTGAAGCTCATGTTGCTATACGCGCAGGTCCTAAGCCTGAGATCGAAGATCATATTGTACAGCCATTTACCACAACAAATATGGGACTCTACGCCAGTGTAGATTACGTTTCCCGTAAAGGCATTCCACAAGCTTCTGATGATTTTGCACAACACTATTTTGTGGGGTTTGACAATCTAAATTATGGACCACCATTTAACATCAATACCTGGATGCGAGAAAATATCCCCGATAAGAATATTATTTTTCGGAGTACCGATGTGACTGTCTTGGAAACTGCAATATTATCCGGAATTGGTATTGGGTTCTTTCCAACTGACAAAGCCACTCAGCATCCTGAACTGATTGAAATCTCTCCCCATAAAGAAGAATGGGATGTACTTTTGTGGATAATAACCCATGTCGATTTACGCCAGACAGCCAAAGTGAAGGCATTTCTCACGTTTTTGCAGGAAGAAACTAATCAACAAGATCGGCTATTAGCATAAGTGTAAAAAAACAATATGATATAGCTCTGCTTTAGCACTAAACACGCGAATTTAGCGCTAAAGCGCTACTACAAGCATACTTTTATCCATCGTTATTAGGACTTACGCAATTGTCACAAAACTCGGGTGGTGCCGTACACTGATTGCCTTATTATTACGTTCAATATTAGTGAGTGTACGAGCACCCTACAGCATAAATGTGCCAGTTGCGTAAGTCCTGGCTATATTAAGCAATCCTTTTTCTATTGCCATCAATCTAATTTCATCATCATAGCGATATAATTTTTGTCTTTTATCATAGTCAAAAATTACTCCTTAAGTAAGAAGAAATAATCTCCTATTTATAATATATGAAACTGATTTTTTACCAAAAATTAACTTATTTTTAACTCAATAATAAGTATCCATAAATAGTTTCTATATATCTTTATAGTTGTAACCCCCGTTACATAAAGTGACATTTGTTACTTTCCAAGAAAAATAATAGAAATTTGACAAAAAATATGAAGACGGGTAATCACGTTATTTTCGTTCACCCAGATGGAACCAGCCCATCTCATTATGCGCTCGCCAGATTTGTGGAAGAAGGTCCCGATGGAAGATTAAATTGGGACAAGTTAGAAAATGCTGGCGTATATCTTGGCCATATGGAAGATCAAATTGGCGCAACTTCCAATGGTGGAGCAGTAACCCACGCAACTGGAGCAAAAGTCTATGCAGAATCTTTCGGTTTAGAAGAGGATGGCTCTGAAATTACTCCCCTATCTGGTAATGTGGGTAAAACCATCGTCCAAGAAGCTGTTGAAGCGAATAAAGTCACCGCTTTAGTACAGTCTGGCGCGATTTACGAACCCGGTACCGCTGCATTTGTGGCTCAAGTCGGCGAAACAGTTGATGAAGAAGGAAATCCCATTGCCCCCCGTGGAAGAAATGCTGATATTTCTAAACTAGTAATTGAATCCGGAGTTGATTTTATCCTCGGTGGTGGGGAAGTAACTCTTTTACCAGAGGGAACCGATGGTTTTCACGGTAATGCAGCAGAACTCGACGAGCTTGGTTCCCGCTTGCAGCGACCTGATGAGAATTTAATCGAATTAGCACAGAACAACGGTTATACAGTAGTTTATACAGAGCAAGAACTCTACGATTTACTAGACTCAACAAAATATCCAGAACCACCAACTAAAGTTTTGGGTGTATTTGCTCCCATCCATACCTTTAACGATCGCCCAGAAGAGGTTTTACAAGAGAGGGGATTACCTTTATATCTGGAAACTGCTCCCACCATCGCCGAGATGCTGGAAGTGACTCAGAAATTGATGGAGCAGCATCCCAATTTTGATAATGGTTCGATCGCCATTGTGGAAGAAGAAGGAACGGACAATTTTGGTAATAATAACAATGCTGCGGGAACTCTTGAAGGAATGATTCGGAGTGATGCAGCAATTGGAGAAGCTCTCAATTTTGTTGATAAATATGCCAATACTTTAGTGATAACTGCCGCTGATAGCGATGCAGGTGGTTTAGAAGTGCGCGATCCTCGCGATCCAGGAGAACCTGTAGGAACCATCAATGCTAATCCTACCACGGAAGACCGTCTGGTTCCCCTTGATGGTGTAGATGGAGCGAATACCTTACCATTTACCGCCGCACCAGATGCTAATGGTGATGTATTTAATTTCGGTGTCGGTTGGGTTGGTACCCCTGATTTTCCCGGTTCCATTGTTGCTAAAGCTTCGGGGTTAAATGCAGATAAACTCCCATCAACGGTAGACAATACCGGCATATATGAGTTGATGTATGAAACCTTATTCGATACCGAACTTGAATCCCGCAACCCTGCACCGACACTTGCCCCGCAAGCAACAGATGATACAGGGATCGTCATCTTTATTCATCCCGACGGAACAAGTCCATCCCATTTTATGGCGCTACGGAATATTGACCTAGGCCCCGATGGACGACTCAACTGGGATAAAATGTCCAATGCCGGTGTATACCTGGGACATATGGAAAACCAGTTAACGGGTACTTCTAATGGTGGTGCGGTGACTCATGCTACCGGAGTCAAAGTATTTAACGAATCCTTTGGTTTAGATAAGGATAATAATCAAATAACTCCAGCTTCCGGTAAAACTGGATTTACAATCTTAGAAGAAGCGATCGCAGCAGGGAAAGCCACAGCTTTAATTCAATCCGGAGATTTAGGAGAGCCAGGAACAGCTGCTTTTGCTGCGGCTACTACTAACCGTGACGGTGACGATATCCGCGCTCGCGATAAAGCTGCTGAAATTATCGAGCAGGTAATCCGCTCGGGAACCAATGTAATTATGGGTGGTGGTGAATTGTATATGCTACCCATCGGCACCACAGGCTTCCACGTTACACCAGAAATTGACGCTTCCGAAACTCGTCCCGAACGTCGTCCTAATATTAATTTAATTGAACTAGCAGAGTCTTTGGGTTACACTGTGGTATATACCGAAGACCAAATGAATGAAGCAGTAAATAGCGATAATCCCCCGGAAAAACTGCTTGGCGTATTCGCTGCTGACGATATCTTTGACGATCGCACAGAAGAAGAACTTGGTTTAAATACAGATAATCCTTCACCACTTTACGTTGAAACAGCACCGACTGTAGCAGAAATGCTCGACGCATCTTTGAAAATAATTGAAAAAGATCCAGACGGTTTCTTTGCTGTAGTAGAGGAAGAAGGTACAGATAACTTCGGTAATAACAACAATGCCGTTGGTACAATTGAAGCCATGCGTCGTGCGGATGCAGCCATTGGAGAGGCTATAGATTATATCGATAATCAAGATCCCAACACCCTTTTAGTCACCGCAGCAGACAGCGATGGTGGTGGTTTAGAAGTGTTTCAATTCAAACCATATAATCGTCCTAGCGGTAACTTTGATGAGAAAGATCCAGAATTAACAGATACTCAACCAGAAGTTCCTTTTATCAACGTTAATCCCACGACAGAAAGAGACACCATTAACAATCTTGATGGTGTTACAGGTAGTACCGCCAGTGAAGAAAATCCTTGGGTAGCATTTTCTGCAAAGGATAGTATTGATGGAGAAATGGGTAACTTCGGTATCGGTTGGGTAGGAACTCCCGATATACCTGGTAGTATTGTAGCCAAAACCTATGGATTGAACGCCGATAAATTACCCAGCACCGTAGATAATACCGGAATTTACGATATTATGTACGAAACTCTGTTTGGTATGACACCTGATGAAGCAGCATCAGAAAAAACAGAAACCTCCCTTATTTCTGGAACTAGCGATCGCGATATATTAATTGCCGGTATCGGAGAATTTGATGGAAATAGCGATACAGTTTTCGCGGGTGCTGGCGACGATGAAATTGATTTAGTCTTTGGTGGAGATAACAACCGGGTTGATGCTGGTAGCGGCAATGATGTAATTTTCCTTAGTAACCAAAACCGCGCTCTTGGTGGTGAAGGTGACGATAAATTCTTTGTTTCTGGCGGCGGTAATATCCTGTCTGGTGGTGGAGGTGCGGATCAATTCTGGATTGTTAACGGAGAAATTCCTCAATCTGGGAATACCATTGTTGATTTCGAGGTTGATACTGATGTAATTGGTATTCTAGGTAGTGCTAGTTTGGGTATTGATGCGAATACTTTGGAATTAACTGAAATGGATGGTAATACTAAAGTTGCTTTTGGCGATCGAACATTAGCGATGGTTAATGGTGTTACTGGTTTGGATGTTGATGAGAGTGTTGTGTTTGCTTGATTGTTGGTAAAGAATTAGTTGAAACGCGTAATTATGGAGACGTAGCACTGCTACGTCTCTACATTAGTTATCTAGATAAAGGGGGGTTGGAGGGATTTGAATAGGGAGCATCCCAATTTTGAATAAATATTTTATCCGACACCCTGTAAGGGTGCGGCTACATAAACAAAGCCTACCTGCGTAGGCTAAGAAATCTTTGAGCCGTGAGGCAGGTAGGCTTTGTAATATTAGCCCCAGGCTTCTAGACTGTGGGCTTTTTGCTAATTTGGGATGCTCCCTTTCAATATTCTTTTTGTTCTAACCAATTTTTGATTTCTTGTACTAACCAAATACATTCAGCTTTACTTAATCCTTGACCAAGGATATATTCTTGTTCTTTTGTTTTGATTGAGATAAAGTTTTTTATTTCGTAATTTGCATCATGCATATTACATTGAGTTACATTTTGAATATCTTTGATAAAACCTGTACTATATATCTTTCTTGAATGTTCAATATTTTGAAAATGATAAATAGAAAAACAATTACCACAAAAATTGAGCAAAATCGGATTAAAATTACTAAAAACCATGGTAATTGCTGGTAAGGATATAATAAAACAAGAAAGCGCAAAATAGGTATTTAAATAAAGCCCAAGTATGGATATAAATATTGCTATTATAAAGATATAATGAAGAGAATAATCCGTATATTTAATTATTAATTCATCGGATGAATTTTCTATAGCAACATCAGTTTTAGGGGGTACTAAATCTTTTGAGTAATATGATTTCTCTCTAAGCCTCACAGGGCTATCATCATCATTAACTATCTGCGATTGCAATTCTTGTAAAGATTTTCTAGCAGAATCGAACCGTTTCTTAACATCGGGTTCAATAGCTTTTTCCAACCATCTAATCAAATCGGAACTTAAATTTACTCTATCTGCAAATTTAATTTTAAAATCTTCTTGTGGTAAATCCGCAGGAGATACTCCTGTAAGTAAATGAATCAAAGTAGTTCCCAAAGCAAAAATATCCGAAGCTGCAACTGCTCTACCACCAAATTGTTCTATTGGCGTATAACCGTAAGTTCCCACAACAGTAAACGTACTTCCTTCAACTGCTGCTCTATACTGTACCGCTCCAAAATCAATTAAATATATATATCCATCTTTACCCCAAATCAAATTACTTGGTTTAATATCCCGATGTAAAACTGGTGGATTCAATTCATGTAAATAAATGAGAAGATGTAGAATATTTTTGGCAATTTGTTTAATTTGTGATTCAGTAAATCGATATTCTTGTAAAATTAGATCTTTGAAAGAGTCTCCCTGAATATATTGTTGAACTAAGACAAATCCTTTAATTGGTTCATATAGTGGGAAGTAATCGAGATATCTGGGAATATGAGGATGCTCAAGTTGTTTTAATATCTTGGCTTCTCTTTCAAATAATTTGAACTCATCCCATTGAGTCATTCCCCCGGTTAACAACACTTTTACAACAACAGATTCGGTAGGCTTTATTTGTATATCCCGTGCTAACCAAACTTCATGGGCAATATTGTGTCCGAGTTTTTCGGAGATTTGATATCTTTGTTGTAGAATTTGCCCCGTCTTCAGCATGATTATGCCCTGGTTGAACTTTACTTCTACTTATAGATTTCCCAATTGAGGGAATTAAATAACAGAGCACTGGAATTTTATTTTTTTAACGCAGAGCAACGCGGAGGTAAGCGCAGAGGGGCGCAGAGTTTTTTTACCTTACACGGGAGAAGGCTCACATCCTACCGCGACAGCGGAGGTGTGAGACGGACAGTTGCTTCAAGTCGGGGAACCCGCCCAACGCACTGTCCTCATGAATCCCGGATAAAAGTTGAGAGTCCTAAAAGCAATGTCAACTTGTTGACGAGCTTTTTAGGACATCGAGACTTTTATCAATCTCTTCAGACGATAGCAAGTCAATTAAATCTTCTAATACTGCGGTCATTGTTTTATCCTTGCTCGCAGCATATAACCTTAGCTTATTCAACCTGCGTTCACTTAACCGTATTTCTAATCTTTTTTTCTTCGTCAATACGTACATATGACGTACATTTATGTTAATATATTTATAGGTCGAAAGCAATATAGGTATTTATCAGTGAGAACTTCTTACCAATACAAAATCAAGCCGAATAAACAGCAAAGAGAAATAATTGATAATACTCTTGATATGTTGCGTTGCCAGTATAACTATCAACTTGGTCAAAGATTTAATTGGTACGAACAGAATCGTTGTTCTATTGATAGATGCCCACTTGTTTGTCATTTACCAGAACTAAAGGAAAGACCGACTAAGTACAGCCAAGAAAAAAGCTTAGTTCAACTAAAAAAAGAAAGACCTTGGTACAAAAATATTCATAGTCAGGTACTCCAATCTGTATCTGATAAAGTAGAAAAAGCTTTTGATAGATGGCTTAAAGGTGATTGTAATGGGAAAAAATCTGGTAGACCTAGATTTAAAGGTGTAGGTCAATATAAGACATTTACCTATAAACAATTTAAGCAAGATAATTTTGTTGGTAAAAAAATATCATTGTCGAAGATAGGTGATGTGAAAGTAATTTTGCATCGTCCTATTCCAGATGGTTTTGTAATAAAAACAGTATCGGTTACCAAGAAAGCTGATGGTTATTATGTCACTTTAAGCCTTGATGATAAGACAGTACCAACAGTTAAACCTGACTTCAATACGGAGAATATTGCAGGGGTTGACGCAGGGTTGATCGACTTTATTGTTACTTCTGAAAATGAACGTGTCAAAGCCCCTAAGTATCTACGCAAAGCAGAACGTCAATTACGCTTTGCTCAAAAGCGTGTTTCTAGGCGCAAAAAAGGTTCCAATAGACGTTATATTGCCATCCGTAAGTTGAGTAAACAGCACAAAAAAGTAGCTGATACTCGTAAAGACTTCCATTTTAAAACAGCTAAAAAACTATTAGATAAATACGATGTAGTAGCAGTTGAAAAGCTAAATATAAAAGGTCTAGCTAAAACTAGGTTCGCTAAAAGTATTCATGATGCTGGCTGGGGACAGTTCCTAACAATACTCACAAACAAAGCCGAAAATGCTGGTTTGTTGGTAATCCCAGTAAAACCTCATGGTACTTCCCAAGAATGCTCGAATTGTGGTCACAAAGTAAAGAAAACTTTGTCAGAAAGAATGCAT
>JBHJJJ010000122.1:0-31878 GCA_050042755.1 Rivularia sp. (in: cyanobacteria) | reverse complement strand
ATAACAATAACATTTCCCACATACCTACTTAGTAGCTTTAAACTTCCCCCATCCCCAAAAAAAAACTCCCCACCTCCTTAAAGGAAGCAGGGTTAATTTATTTACTTATCCAAAAAGTAGAAACTCAGACATGAAAGAACTTACAAGTTTGTAGATATATCTCCTTGTGAGGGGATTCCAGGTCTACCTAGCTCCCCATATCCGATAGTGTCAACTTCTTTGGCTAAACCGCTATAAGCTTCCATACCGTGTTCGCCAATATCTAAACCTTCCAATTCTTCTTCACGGGTTACACGGATACCCAATGTAGCTTTCAATGCCAACCAGAAGATAGTGCTAAGTAATACAGTCATGCCGCCGACAGCCAAAGCACCAGCTAATTGAATGAATAGTTGATTGATTCCACCACCGAATAATAAACCAGCAGCTGGTCCGCCTCCTTCAGTATAAAGACCGTTTTCGCTAGGTCCAACCGCAAACAAACCTACTGCCAAAGTACCCCAGAAACCGCAAACCAAGTGAACGGAAACCGCTCCAACTGGATCGTCGATTCTGATTTTATCGAAGAAGGTAACTGAAAATACTACCAATGCTCCAGCAATTGCACCGATAAGTACCGCACTAGGCAGGTTAACCCAAGCGCAAGGTGCGGTGATACCTACTAAGCCAGCCAAGACACCGTTGATAATCATCGATAAGTCTGGCTTACCCAAGTAACCCCAAGCTACGAAGCAAGCAGCAACTCCACCAGCCGCAGCAGCTAAGTTTGTGGTTAAAGCAATGTGAGCGATGGCATTTGCATCAGCAGCCATTGTAGAGCCAGGGTTAAAACCAAACCAGCCTAACCACAGAATCAAACATCCCAAGGTAGCAATGCTCAAATTATGAGGAGGTATTGCATTGGTTCTACCATCGCTATACTTGCCAATACGTGGCCCAAGTATAGCTGCACCCATCAAAGCTGCCCAACCACCAACGGAGTGTACAACTGTGGAACCAGCAAAATCCAGAAACCTGCATTTGCTAACCAGCCACCACCCCAAATCCAATGTCCGGTAATTGGGTAAGCAATACCAACTAGCAACAAGCTGAAAATTAAGAAGTCAATAAACTTAATTCGCTCGGCTACGGCTCCAGATACAATTGTCGCAGCGGTTCCAGCGAATGCTAATTGGAATAAGAATTTAGCAGACAAGGGAACGCCAGCCCAGTTAAGAGCACCGAAAACACCTTGATAAGCATCTCCTGTCGCGGGGCTGTTATCTGCACCACTCAGCAAGAAACCATTCAAACCTAAGAATGCATTTCCATCACCGAACATGATGCCAAAGCCAATTACCCAAAATGCCAGGGTAGCCAAAGCAAACACAATCAAGTTCTTAGACAGAATGTTGACAGCATTTTTCTGGCGACACATTCCGGTTTCCAACATTCCGAAACCAGCGTTCATGAAAATAACTAAAAACGCTGCAACTGCAACCCAAAGCGTGTCTAATGCAACCTTGAGTTCCGCTGTAGTTGGTCCTTCCCCAGCAGGAGTTTGGGCAACTGCGGCATAACTCCAAGCCAATACAATAAAACCTGCAATGGGCAGACAAGCACGCAAGCTAGGGTTTAAACCTTTTATTCCTTGCCCTACTTGTTTGACAAATGAGCTATTGCGTGTAGCACTACTAGGCTGTTTTGTATTACCCCGCCTACCGTTTCTATTAATTCTTGTTCGCGTCAGTTTTTGCATCTTTACTCCAAAACTTCCTTAACTGGAAAAACACCGCTTTCATCGGGTAACCCTGTCAGTCGCCGAAATTAACGACTTTTAAGCTTTTTAAGTAGGTTTAGAAATCAAATATATAATTTTTCCAAACAATAAAATTTACTGCTTGGGAATTCGTGTTTGATTCTTATACCTATGAAAGTTATTGCTCAAAAAGCTTATTAAGAAACTAGCAAATCAAACAATCTAGTTACTAGTCAACAAAGCAATGATACATATGTCGGTACAACTAGTTTTTCTTAAAAGTTTATTATTATGTATTTCCGCAAACCTCTCAAGTTACACGATCAATTATTTAATATTTAGTCTTCTTCTCAAATCCTTTCCATTGCAGAATTTGCTGCATTTAAAAAAAATACAACGGTTAGGAAATAATCATTACAGTACGATTATTATATTTTCTGTATTTTTTGCTACTTTTCATGAGTATTTTGAATTATCCGCGATCGAATTTAAAGCTAACGATCGCTGATAAAACGAGCTTTGTGTCAATATTTCATAACTTTTCGACTAGATGAAATTCAGACTTTTATTATTTGTTTTATACAAAAAAATATATTTTTATTTACGTGTAAAAAAGATGAATTTTTTATAACTAATGTAAATAAGTATGTTGAGATAAATTTTGTCATCAGAAGATTTGTGGAATTTAATCTTCCATCGGAAATAAAAATACTAGTGCCAGTGAATCAATCTGAGTAAATTTTTATTTCATCATATTATTTGTAACATTTTGCAGCGGTTTTACATCCGATTTAAATAATCTTAATAGCCCAATTTTTCCCAAATTTTTTTATTTAACGATTACAGAATCACTTTTTCCCGTAAATCTGGTTGGTGAGCCGTAAGTATTTGTACTGCTAAAAATCCCGCATTTTGGCATTGCCGATCGCAACTTCGCAAATAACGCCGAATTCTTCACAAATTGCGATCGCCGAATGCATGGTAGGTAAATCGGAGCCGCTACCCGTGATACTCCCTTCGGGCTCTAAAATTACCGATATAATTTCTTCTCCCCCTGCCCCCTGCTCCCTGCTCCCTGCCTTCGACTAATGGTAATCTTCTAGCGGGATAGGAGTCATAAGCAATTAGCTCTGGTTACAAAGCTCTATCTTGTAACCAGAGCTAATTAATTTACGGAATGAGACAGACAAAACAACTTACAAAGTTGTAGGCATATCCTCTTTTGTTGAGATTCCAGAACTACCTAGCTCGCCATGTCCGATAGTGTCAGCTTCTTTGGCGAAACCGCTATAAGCTTCCATACCGTGTTCGCCAATGTCCAAACCTTCCAATTCCTCTTCACGGCTTACGCGCATACCTAATGTAGCTTTCAACGCCACCCAGAAAATAGTGCTAAGTAATACTGTCATACCGCCGACAGCCAAAGCACCAGCTAATTGAGTGAATAAGGGAGCAATTCCACCACCGAAGAATAAACCAGCAGATGGCCCAGCTCCTTCAGCATAGATACCGTCGGGGCTTCCTCCAACCGCAAATAAACCGACTGCCAAAGTACCCCAGAAACCGCAAACCAAGTGAACGGAAATTGCACCTACTGGATCGTCAATTCTGATTTTATCGAAGAAGGTAACCGCAAATACTACCAAAGCTCCAGCAATTGCACCGATAATTACGGCGCTAGGCAAGTTTACCCAAGCGCAAGATGCGGTGACACCTACTAAACCAGCTAAGGTACCGTTGATAATCATTGATAAATCTGGCTTACCCAAATAACCCCAAGCTACGAAACAAGCGACAACTGCACCACCAGCAGCAGCTAAGTTTGTGGTTAAAGCAATGTGAGCGATGGCATTTGCATCAGCAGCCATTGTAGAGCCAGGGTTGAAACCAAACCAACCCAACCACAGAATCAAGCAACCCAAGGTAGCAATGCTCAAATTATGAGGAGGTATTGCATTGGTTCTACCATCGCTATACTTGCCAATACGTGGCCCAAGTATGGCTGCACCCATCAAAGCTGCCCAACCACCAACAGAGTGTACAGCTGTGCAACCGGCAAAATCCCAAAAACCTCCTGTTTGCAACCAGCCACCACCCCAAACCCAGTGTCCGGTAATTGGGTAAGCAATACCAACTAGTAAAACGCTGAAAATCAAGAAGTCAGTAAGCCTAATTCTCTCTGCTACGGCTCCAGATACAATTGTCGCAGCGGTTCCAGCGAATGCTAATTGGAATAAGAATTTAGCAGACAAGGGTACGCCAGCCCAGTTAAGAGCGCTGAAAACACCTTGATAAGCTTCTCCTGTGGCGGGGCTGTTATCTGCACCGTTTAATAAGAAACCATTTAAACCAAAAAACGGTGTTCCATCGCCAAACATGATGCCAAAGCCAATTACCCAAAATGCTAGGGTAGCCAAACCAAACACAATCAAGTTCTTAGAAAGAATATTGACAGCGTTCTTATGACGACACATTCCGGTTTCTAACATTCCGAAACCAGCATTCATGAAGATAACCAAAAACGCTGCAACTGCAACCCAAAGCGTATCTAATGCAACCTTGAGTTCCGCTGTAGTTGGCCCTTCCCCAGCAGGAGCTTGGGCAACTGCAGCATAACCCCAAGCTAATACAATAAAACCTGCAATGGGCAGACAAGCACGCAAGCTAGGGTTTAAACCTTTTATTCCTTGCCCTACTTGTTTGACAAATGAACTATTATATGCAGCGCTAATAGGCTGTTTTGAATTACCTCGTCTACCGTTTCTATTAATTCTCTTTCGCATCAGTTTTTGCATTTTCACTCCTTTACTTTCTGAATTGGAAAAACACCATTTCCATTGCTAAGCCTTCTATGAATCAAAACTGGTGCTTTTTCCTCTGCTTTTTAATGAGGTTCGATATCAAAAGCACAACTTTTCCAAACAGTAAAATTTTCTGCTCGGAAATTCATATTTGATTTTTGCATCTTTATCAAATTGTGGCTGAAAAAATCTATGAAAAAACTAGCAAATTAGACAATATAGCTATCATTCACGAAAATAATGATACATCTGTCATTGCAACTAGTTTTTCTTAAATTAAGATTATTATTATGTGTTTTTGGAAACAAGAGCAAGTAGCTTCATAAATTCTTTAATAATTATATTTTTATTCAAAAGCCTTTCAATTCCACAATTTACTGCTATCAAAATGCTCAGATGGGCTTTTTATCTAGATTTCATCACTTAGCGATCGCAGCACATTCTGCTAATTATTAATTTTTAATACAACACAAATATTTTTTTAAATATAAGTATCAGAAGATTGAATTTATGTAATAAAAAATATCAGTATTATATGAAAATGAAAATTTTTACGGAGGAAGATAAGCGATTTTCTTGTTTATAAAACAAGAAAATATCTGTAAATACTCGTTTATGTAAGTACATTTTTCGCATTATCGTATTCGTGTAAATAGGAAGGTAGTTTCACATTTGATTTAGATATTCTTGATAGCCCAATTTTTCCAAATTTTCTTGTTTAGCGATAACAGAATCGCGGAGATTTTGACGATATAGAATCACTTTTTCCAGTAAATCAGCTTGGTGAGTAGCGAGTATTTGTACGGCTAAAAGTCCGGCATTTTTGGCATTGCCGATAGCCACAGTGGCGACAGGAATACCGCCAGGCATCTGAACTATAGAATGTAAAGAATCTACACCTTTTAAATGACGACTGGCAACGGGAACTCCAATAACCGGAAGCGGAGTTAGTGAGGCAACCATACCGGGAAGATGGGCAGCACCACCAGCACCAGCAATAATAACTTTAATGGAGCGATTAACCGCCGCCGTCGCGTATTCCACCATGCGGTGTGGAGTACGATGAGCGCTGAGGATGGCGACTTCGGTGGTAACCCCGAATTCTTCACAAACTGCGATCGCGTCTTGCATGGTGGGTAAATCGGAATCGCTACCCATAATAATGCCGACAAGGGGAGTCATAAGCAATTTTAAATTTGAGATCCAACTTTCATCATTAATAATCTCATTCTTGGACGTTTTTATTCTTGATCTATAGTTCTGGTTTCGATCAAAATCGAATCGAGGGTACCCCTCAGCTGTCTCTCGTAAATCCCATGTTCAAAACAACACTAGCTCCTCTAAATATTATTAATGCTCTTATCCCCGGTTACCAAGATAGACAAATGGTGTTTATTAACCGCGATAGCATTATTGAACAAATAGTGCCGATGGGTAATATTATTAGACGAGTTCCACTCAAGGATTTACAAATATTGGATGCCGAAAACGATTGGATTTCCTTGGGTGGTTTAGATTTACAAATTAACGGCGCATTAGGAACTGCTTTTCCAGATTTAAATGCAGAAAATGCCAGTAGTTTGCAAAAAATCTGCGATTATCTTTGGGATGGCGGTGTTGATGCCTTTTTACCCACTCTGGTGACAACTTCTATTGAAAATATCGAGCAATCACTAGCAGTGGTAGCCGATTTTATGCAAAATCAAACTTCGGGAGCCAAAGTATTAGGAGTGCATTTAGAAGGGCCATTTTTAAATCCTCAAAAACGCGGCGCACATCCAGAAGAATATCTTTTACCTTTGTCTCTTGCAGAAGTAAGACGAGTTTTGGGTAATTTCACATCTATTGTTAAAGTTATGACTTTAGCGCCGGAATTGGATGCCGACAACGAAGTAATTCCTTATTTACGTCAACAGGGTATCACCGTCAGTTTAGGACATTCCCAAGCCACAGCCGAGGAAGCACAAAGTGCTTTTAATATGGGAGCAACTATGGTGACTCATGCTTTTAATGCTATGCCACCCTTACATCACCGCCAACCCGGTTTATTAGCTGCGGCTGTTACTAATAAAAACGTCATGTGTGGTTTTATTGCTGACGGAGAGCATGTCTCGCCAATAATGATCGATTTACTATTGCGAGCAAGCGACTATACCAAAGGACTTTTCTTAGTCAGCGATGCTTTGGCTCCTTTAGGATTACCCGATGGTACTTATCCCTGGGATAGTCGAGAAATTACAGTCACTGAAGGTACTGCCCGGTTAGCAGATGGAACTTTATCGGGAACAACATTACCACTACTTGCAGGAGTACAAAATTTAGTTAAATGGGGAATATGTAGCCTTGAGAAAGCGATCGCACTGGCAACCACCGCACCTAGAGAGGCTATTGGTTTAACTGGAATCCAAGGCGCTCATGCTAGTAATCTGTTGCGTTGGAATTACGATCAAGCAAGCAAAAACTTGACTTGGCAGCGCTTATTAGCCTAAAAAATATCTGCATATAACTGAATATATTTCTTAACAAACCACAAAATTAGCGCCGCGCATTTGTGGTTTTCTGCCTTTTTATAAGTTTTGTTGTCGTCGATTGATGTATTCTACCGATAATAAGGATTTTTCTCGATTTGGAACCGTTAAATATTAAGTGTTATGAATGTAGCAGACGATAAAACCATTGTTAAGGAATATTTCAACTCTACAGGCTTTGACCGTTGGAAACGGATTTATGGCAATGGTGAAGTTAACACAGTGCAGCTTGATATCCGTAAAGGGCATCAAAAAACGGTAGATACGGTGCTTAGCTGGTTAAAAGCAGATGAAAATTTAGCAGAAATATCAATATGCGACGCTGGATGTGGTGTAGGTAGTCTCAGCATACCCCTAGCCGAAGCAGGAGCAAAGGTTTACGCCAGCGATATTTCTGAAAAAATGGTCGAAGAAGGCAAGGAACGAGCGGTGCAAATTTTAGGAAACGCTGATAATCCAACTTTTGCAGTGCAAGACTTAGAAGCATTGAGTGGTAACCATCATACAGTTGTTTGCCTGGATGTTCTCATCCACTATCCGCAAGAAAAAGCTGCTGAGATGATATCTCATTTATGTAATAACGCAGAATCGCGGATTATCGTTAGTTTTGCGCCAAAAACCTTTTTTCTAACCATACTCAAAAAAATCGGAAGTTTCTTTCCAGGCCCCAGTAAAACCACCCGTGCATACCAGCATCGTGAAGCCAATATCGTTGATTTTTTGCAAAAAAACGGCTTTAACATCGAACGTCAAGCAATGACACGCACGCGTTTTTACTTTTCTCGAATACTGGAAGCTACACGTAAGTGAGGTTAAGATCGCGGCAAGATACCACATCTTGTCGTGTTTCTATGAAGTTTTTCACAAAAGTTTCCGCTGGTTTGCTACTTTCATTTGGTTCAATTTTTCTTATGCATGTGACTGTGGAGGCATTATCGGACGATCGCCCAAGAACTCTCGAAGAAAAACAAGAGATGGCAGATAAAGCCATCGCCGGTTTAGCTTTAGGTTTACCCGCTGTCGGATTCGGTTCCTGGTTGATATTGGGATTACGTCACCAAGATCAAAGACAGCTAACAAGTCATCTTCAATCTACTTTTTATCGCCTTGTTGAAGAAGAAAGAGGACAAATTTCTTTACTGCGCTTTGCTAAAGAAGCAGAGATATCGGGTGAAGTTGCCAAACTATTCTTAGATTCCAAGGCTAAAGAATTTAATGCTACCTTCGACCACGGTCGAAATGGTGGTGTTTAT
This sequence comes from Rivularia sp. (in: cyanobacteria), assembly GCA_050042755.1. Classification (GTDB taxonomy): domain Bacteria; phylum Cyanobacteriota; class Cyanobacteriia; order Cyanobacteriales; family Nostocaceae; genus Rivularia. The sequence goes on along the minus strand of JBHJJJ010000122.1, from coordinate 23,558 downwards.
TATCACTTCCATCTTTAATTCAGGAGTGTTTATTTTAATACTGTTTTGTTTTAATTAAATTGTAGAAACGTTGCAGGGCAGCGTTTCTATTTAAAAAACTTATATGTAATTAGTATTTTGCAGTTCAAATAAAAATGCTTGCAATGATATCTAATATAAAAAACTAAATTGGTTTCGTAGTAAGGAATGGGCCTATTTACCTTGAGGAAATAGAGCGATCGCAGCGGGGAACCTAATTTCTGGGTTTATACGGTTAATACACTTCCACTCTACAAAGAAAATATAAAATTGGTCATTGATAATTGATAATTTACGATGGATTACTGGAACCAAAAAGAAAGTGAGGTTAGAATCACTCTTAAAAGTTAAAACTTTAAAAAGACTATGAAAACTGCAGAGAAGTTAGCTGCTGGTTGGTTGATTATATTAGGATTTATGCTGACAACAATCTCAGCCCAGGCAATGAGAGATAAACATTTGATGTATAAGCAAATACCCCCTGGAACCTACCGTGAATACGATTTCATCAACCACCAAGCAGTAGCTCTTCTAAATACAACAGCCCTCAATGGTATTACATATGGTTTACCCAGCTTAGCTTTGGGTGGATGGTTAGCCATGGGAATGCGTCGTCGAAAGAAAAAAGAAGATTCGGCGCACGCCAAGCAGATGGATCTTCATCTGCAATCAATGTTTTATCGCATGATAGCCGAAAACGAAGGACGCATCACAGTTTTAGGCTTTGCAATGCAATCCCCGCTACCAGCAGCCACCGCCAGAGAATTCTTAGACGACCAAGCCAAACAATTTAATGCTAACTTCAAAGTAAGTGAAGACGGTGCAGTTTCTTATCACTTTGATATTTAAATTTTAGGCAGCGAACGGTGAACAGTGTTCGCGAAGCGTGTCCGATAGGACATACAGTGAACAGTTAGGAGTTAGAATTTCTCCCCCTGCTCCCCATCTCCCCATCTCCCCATCTCAAAGGTATCTTCATCCGGCATTAGTAATATGACAAAAATATTCATGAGCCTAGCAGCCTTATTCGCTGGTTTATCGGTAGCTGCTGGCGCTTTCGCTTCTCACGCCCTAAAAGAAAGACTCAGCGAGCGCGCGCTGCAAATTTTTGAAGTTGGCGCTCGCTATCAGATGTATCACGCTTTGGCGCTGTTACTAGTTGCAATCTTGCTCAGTCAAAGCGAATCACCATCAACAAGCTTAGTCGCCAGTGGCTGGTTATTCATCATCGGTATATTTATTTTTTCAGGTAGCTTATATGCTCTGAGCTTAAGCGACGTTAGATCCTTAGGAGCAATAGCACCATTAGGTGGTGCAGCATTTATCGCCGGTTGGGGTGCATTGGCGTACGCTGCATTCAGTTATCAGTGAGCTGTTCACTGCTCACTGTCATGGTACTGATAACTGTTTGCTGGTAATCTAGATTTGGTTTGAGGTTTGCCGTCAAACAACCTCTCAAACCAAGAAATCGGAGGCTTAATGGCATTTTCTAAAGCTATCAGCAGCAAAGTTGGTTATTCTAAGAGCGTTGAAAGCCGCTTAAAAATACAAAATTTCCAACAAGAAACGCACGAAGTTTCTTCTCAATATGGAACCGATGTAGTTCAAGGATTGACTCAGACACCGAAATCTCTCTCTCCACGTTATTTATACGACGCACGCGGTTCTGAGTTGTTTGAAAAAATTTGTGAATTACCGGAATATTATCTCACTAGAACTGAGACTTCGATTTTACAAAATTGTGCTGAAGAAATCGCTGAGATAACTGGGAAAAGCGAATTAATTGAACTGGGTAGCGGTAGTTCTACTAAAACTCGTATCTTATTAGATGCTTACCAAAAACTTGGGCAAGATGTACATTATTTACCAATTGATGTCAGTGCCGGTATTTTGGAAGCAAGCGCTAGACAACTTTTGGTAGATTATCCTTCGTTACAAGTTCATGCATTGGCGGGAACTTACGAACAAGCTTTAGCACAATTGCTTCCAAGTGAATTACCCAGCCGTACCATCGCCTTTATTGGTAGTACTCTGGGTAATTTTAATCCCCAACAATGCGATGATTTTTTTTCTCACATCGCTGCTGCTTTGCAGTTGGGAGAGTATTTTTTGTTGGGTATAGATTTGCAAAAGCCCAAGCATATTTTAGAAGCTGCTTACAATGATTCTGCTGGCGTTACGGCGGCTTTTAACCTGAATATATTAAACCATTTAAACCAACGCTTTGATGGTAATTTTGATTTAAATTAATTTGAACATTGGGCATTCTACAACGAAACAAAGCATCAAATAGAAATGCATTTGCGTGTCGTAAAACCTCAAACCGTAGAATTACCCGCTCTCAATCTTAAAGTGAACTTTGAGAAAGGAGAAACTATCAACACCGAAATTTCCCGTAAATTTGATATCAACAAGATTCAAAAGTTACTTAAAACTAAAGGCTTAGTGCCACAAAAAGTGTGGACTGATGATAATCAATGGTTTGCTTTAATACTATCTAAACTTTCTTAACTAATGGGGTGGGCATGGTTTTTGTCCGCCTTATTTATATCAATTGAAGTAGCTGCGTAAAGCTATGTTAAGATTTTATGAAGGTTGTATCGAAACTTAGAATGCCAAATCAAACCAACTCAAATACATCATCGACAGGGTACAAGAAAGCTGCAATAGGTCTTGGTAGCAACCTTGGCGAATCTCTTACTACTCTCGAAAATGCGATTCAAAGTCTAAATGAAGCACCAGGTATAACCCTAATAAGTCATTCGGACTGGTATACAACGAAACCAGTGGGAGGTCCCCCACAACCAGATTATGTTAATGCTTGCGCTTTATTAAAAGTAGAATTAGACCCTCATAAGTTATTAGAAACTCTTTTAGAAATTGAACAACAATTTGGTCGCGTACGCAAGGAACGTTGGGGGGCAAGAACTCTCGATTTAGATTTAATATTATATGATGATTTAATTTTGGATACCCCGAATCTGCAAATACCTCATCCTCGCATGAGAGAAAGAGCTTTTGTATTAGTACCCCTAGCAGAAATAGCGCCAAATTGGATTGAACCAGTTTCGGGAAAAACGATTACTCAACTCCTAAAAGAGGTAGACTGTTCTGGAGTAGCTCAAGTAGAAACTCAGAAATAATGTTCAAAAAAGCTTTAGTAACCGGTTCTAGCGGGGAATCGGAAAAGCGATCGCCCTTGATTTAGCTAGCAAGGGATTTGATGTGGCATTTCACTATAACTCCAGTGAAGAAGCAGCCAAAGAAAATTGTCAAGAAGCAGAAGCTTTGGGAGTAAAAGCGATCGCTCTGCAAGCTGATATCACCAAGCCGGAATTAGCACAATCTTTAGTAGACGATGCCGCAGCACAACTAGGAGGTTTATCGGTAGTTGTTAATGTTGTAGGGGATTATTCAAGTAAACCTACTAGCCAAATATCAATAGAAGAGTGGAATTCTACTATTGATTCCAATCTTAATACTACTTTTTATGTTACCAGAGCAGCCATTCCTCACCTGAAATCTGCTGGTTGGGGACGCATTGTTAATATTGGTGCGGCTAGTGCTCATAATGTTACCGCTCGTGGTTCTAATACAGTTTATATAATTGCTAAAACTGGTATCATTATTTATACGAAATCCCTCGCTAAAGAGCTAATTGAAGATAATATTACTGCCAATGTAGTTTCACCAGGGATAGCAGAAAATTCCTTTGAATACGATGATGATTACCAATATGCTATGCCTAAGTTACCAGCAAACCGACCTGCAAAATTGTCAGAAGTAGCCCATGCTGCTTGGTATTTTATCAATCCAGAGTCTGAATATATCACAGGACAAGTATTAGAAGTCTCTGGCGGTTGGTGTTTATGAGTAATGAGTAATGAGTAATGAGTAAGAAGTAATGAGTAATGAGTAATGAGTAACAACTAATAACTAACAACTAATAACTAACAACTAATAACTAACAACTAACAAGAAAAATATGCTCACTCTCGAACATCTTCATGAAATTCATGAAAAATATAATGATGCTTTAAAAGTCAAAGTTGAAGAGTTTACTATTGGCAACAAGCATTTTAATTTTAATTCCGAACCAGCCATCTTAGGAGTAGTCAATCTTTCTACTGATTCTTGGTACAGGGAAAGTGTTTGTATGAGTTCAGAACAAGCTATTCGTCGCGGCATCATGTTAAAAGCCCAAGGAGCCGATTTTATCGATATTGGCGCTGAATCTACTTTACCCAATGCAGAGAGAGTGGAAGATGTCAGACAACAAAGTAAAATTTTACCCGTACTAGAAGCTCTGAATCAAGAAGGTGTGTTAACTTCAATTGAAACATATTATCCTCAAGTTGCTAGAGAATGTTTGCGAGTCGGGGCAAATATCATTAATTTAACTGGTTCCCAAGATAATCAGGAAATTTATCAACAAGTATCGGAGTTTGATGCTGGGGTTATTATCTGTTACGTTCAAGGAAAAAACGTCAGAGAAGTTGATGATTTTGATTTTGGTAACGATCCAACAGATTTAATGTATGATTATTTTGCCAACGAGATAGAAACAGCGACTAAACTTGGCGTGAGAAAAATTTTTGTTGATGCGGGGTTAGGTTTTTATTACAAAAATCTTCAAGACAGCAGTCTTCGCATTCGTTTCCAAATGAAAACCTTTTTAAATACTTTTCGTCTCAGGAAATTGGGTTTCCCAGTGTGTCATGCTCTTCCCCATGCATTTGAATGTTTTGGAGAAGAAGTAAGAAGTGCTGAATCGTTTTTTGCAGTTTTAGCAGCATTGGGTAAAACTGATTTGTTTAGAACTCATGAAGTCCCAAAAATCAAAGCTGTTTTAGATACTCTTAGTTTATTTTAAATCAATACTAATAACCCTGATAATTTTGGATTTTGGATTTTGGATTTTGGATTTACAGATAAGCCTCTGTAGAACCATTGAGCGGATAATTTAAAGTTTCTTTCCATTCATAAATCTGAATTTGAAATCTAAAATTTAATTTTTTATTTTGAATTCGGAGCAAAGCGACATGACTGTATTAGATAATAAAGATGACAGTAATAAAATTGTTGCTGTAATTGGAGGTGGCCCCACCGGAATGTCTTGCGCTCTTTGGTTAAAACATTTAGGTTTTTTACCAATTATCATCGAAAAGAGCGAACAACTTGGAGGTTTGCAACGGGTAAGTCATTTTCAAAACGTATGGTATCTGGGATTACCCGGATATACGGGATATGAGCTTGCGGAGCGCTTTCGAGAGCATATGAAAGCAGAAAGTATTACTATGCTCTTAGATTCTAAGTTAAAAAGCATAACCAGGGCAGGAGAGCGTTTCAGAATTGTCACTAAAACAGACGAATTCACCGCACGGTGTCTAGTTATTGCTACAGGTCAAAGAATTAGAGGATACGAGGATCTAAAATCAGTGAAGGGAAGTCACGAGCTTTTGTCTTCAAAGCGCGTCTGCTTTAACCCCGGCGCGACTCCCTTACTGGTGTCTAATCTAGATAGACAGGTAGTTGGCATAGTTGGTGGTGGCGATAATGGATTAGTAACAGCAATACGTTTGGCAAATACTGCTAAACATATTCATTTATTCGTTCGCTCTGAGCTACGAGGATTTGATTTGAATCAACAACAGATCTCCGAGCTAATTCAAGCAGGCAAAATAACTCTCCATCAACCAGTACTTATAGAGGGATTTGAGGTTGATGCAGAAAAAATTTATATTGCTTTTAAGGGAGAAAAGAATCGGGAGGATGGGCTATTCTTAGACTATCTATGTTTTCGGATGGGTTTTGAGCCAAATGTAGAAGATATAGTTCAACTCACTCAGGAAGGAGGAATAGGTTCTCTCAAACTTTCTCCAGGAGGATATATCGCCACGGATGGATTTCTACGTACATCAGTTTCAAATATTTACGCTGCTGGAGATGTTACCAATCCTCGCGATCCCTGTGTTGCTACAGCTGTCGCTCAGGGCGCAATTGCAGCTCGAAGTATAGATGAAGATGTACGAATTTGAATTACTACAGTTTAAAATTTTTGACAAAGATAAATCCCTTCCTCCTGATTAGCAGCTTCCCAGTAATCTAAAACATTTATACCGTAACTCTTGAGTACTTCTTGAATCATCGAAGAAGTATAACGATATGAAAAGAATAATCGTACTTTTTCACCGTTTTTCCACTCAACCAGTTGATCTTCCAACCTGAAACTCACATCGTTTTCTAATTCAAAATAAGCAGCAATTCTTTTAAATTGACTGTTTCGATCGTCTTCTATGGTAAATTGAATATTTCCATCTTTTCGCTCAACTCCGGCATCAAGTAAAACAGTAATTAACCATTCTTTAGTTAATTCATTGTTGTATTGAGGAAAAACTTTTAGATCACCTTGGAGATAATCAGAACCAGGGTCTAAATTAGCACTGAAAAGTAATAAATCTCCCTCGCTGAGAAAATTACTTAAAATCGGTAAAATTTCTTCAGGAGCAAAATTGGGAATCATACCAAAAAAGGTAATAATATTCCTTTTGTCTTGATTATCTATTAAAGATATTAAATCATCAGATTGAAGTAAATCGCAAACAATAGGCTGTATCTGTAAATTATTAAAAGCTCCTCCAACCTTTTGAGCAGAAATTATCGCCAGAGATAAGCTCACATCAACAGGATAATAGGTTAAAGCCCTTTGAGGATTGAATAAATGGGAAACTAAGAGTTTATCCTTTTCTCCTCCACCACAACCTAAACCAATTAAATTTAAATTTAGATCGTGATTATCTATAATTTCTGCTGTTTTTTGAAAACATTTTGCATAGGCATCAATACAATTTTGATCTTGCCTAGCCGGAGAAAAGGTTTCGTGTATTTTTAACCATTTTTGGCTTTGTTTGACACTATCGTAATGAAATTTGTGATTAATTTTTTTGGAAAAAAAGCTAGTTAAATAATCTTGAGAAACTCCCTCGGGAAATTGACTGGGATGCACGTAAACTTTTTCAAATCTGTCTAACATCGAATCAATCATACCTAACAGTCTTATTTTAATTTTATTTTGTTCTAGTAATATCGATAGTAATTTCACCGCCAAAATTTGGAATAGGAGCGGCTAATTTAGTTAACTCTACCCGAACTTTTTGAACTAATTCCAAGCTTAAAATATCTTTAGCGATCGCAGTTGCCATTTTTTCGAGTAGAGCGAATTTTGTACCCTCCACCACATTTTTAACTTTTTCTATCGCTTCACAATAGTTGAGAGTTTGAGTTAAGTCGTCGCTACTTCCCGAAGGTGATAAATCAATGTCCATCGTCAGATCGACTTTAAACCACTGTCCCAGTACTTGTTCTTCTGGTAAATATCCTGTGTAACCGTAGCAGCGAATATTAGTGACCCTGATTCGATCCATATAAGCTCAAATGTAGTGCTAAATTATCATAGCAGTCTTTGTATCTTGAATATAATTCTGAATCAAAATCTGAGTGTAAGAATTAAGAGGGTATTTTAGTGCATCTTGGGGAGTAACCCATGCCCATTCCTCAATTTCTTCGTTAGGGGTTATGGTTTCGCTCTCAGAGACAGCATAGTAATTAACCATCACAAAATGAGCTTCCTTACAAAACTGTGGATCTACCACCGCTTCTTGTAACAGTGCAAAACGTACAGACTTGAGATCCAATCCCACTTCCTCTTGAAACTCCCTTATCACTGCAGCTTCTAGAGTTTCACCCCAGTCTACTTTACCCCCTGGAACACCCCATGTGCCTCGCCATTTGGTTGTTTTGACAATTAGTACCCGCTCGCTAGTTCCTTTCACTAGGGCACCTACTGTGGTTAAGGGATAGTCTTTTTGCATCATATTGGGCTAATTTTCGATCAACTTCTCTTTATATCCAACCAAATACCATATTTATGGGATGCTGTGGAGTTCTCAATTTGTCTATTTTATATGCAATCAAGATAAAAATTAGGATTTTTATACAACAATAATTTAAGAGATATGTTCTCAATTAAATGCAAGATAAAATATATTTTTAAAATAGTTTTATTTCTCAATATTTGTCCCTTTTCTTTTTAAAATAATTCAGGATAAGGAGATATAGGGAGTATCTCAATTTTGCAAAAATAAAATTTGTAGTGGGAGCATCTTGCTCCCTATTTTATAAAAAGCGGGCTATAAACCAGCACTACAAAAAAATAAATTTAAATATTTGGAATACTCCCGGATATATATCGTTAATTAAATAGATTTAAATATCTATTATCTACAACTGAAAACCAACAAAGGTTGTTTTTGTACGAATAGCTCCACTATAGTGAGAGGGATTGAGCTAAGTCATTTAATTATTTATAGGACTTACGCAACCGGTACATTTTCCTTGTAGGGTGCTTGTACACTGCCTTATTTTTAACTTAATAATCGGGCAGTGTACGGCACCAGCCGGGTATTGTGACAATTGCGTAAGTCCTGATTTAATTAAAGCTATTCGATAGTAATTTATACTACGAACAATTTTTTTCGACTCCAAATTTTAGAAAAAATACTTGATTGATATATAAGATATCAATACATATTTTGAACATTAACTAAGAGTTAAAAATCAAATAAATTTAATTTAAATATTTAAAAATAAATTATAAATGTAAAATAAACAGCCATCAAGCAGTTACATGAATGATTAATCTAGAAATATGAATGTAAAAATGATGCATTCATTATCAGAATAACTATCTGAATTCATAGGATTTATCGTTAATTAAATCTAGGATACTCGAACAAGGAAAAAAATGGATAAATTTCAAGCGGTTTTCGAGATTTTAATCATTTTGTCTGGCATTGATGGTGATATAGATCGAAGAGAAATCCAAGTCATCGATGATTTTATAGAATCAAATATAGGTGAGATAAATTTTGACCCTCAAGCAGTTGTTGAAAATCTTAGTAAACTGAAAGGAGAAGGATTTTTAGAAGAATTCAGCTATGCTGCTATTGTTTTTAAAAATCAAACTGGCGTGGAAGATAGACTAACTATCTTACAGTTTGCAATAGAATTAATCAGAGCTGATGGTGAGATTACAGATGATGAATTTGATTTACTATTAGCTTTAGGTGAATTGTGGAATATTGATATGGAAGAGTTTTTAAATTAAAGGTTCGTAATTGTGAAATATTGAATTTGATTCAAATGAAAACCGCGAACAAAAAACTTATTCTCTCCAGCATTGCTGGAGGTTTTTTATATGAAAGCACGCTGAGACTTCAAATCTGGTTAAGGAAGTATAACCCATTATCCAATGGGTTGCTTACCAGGATTCACCGCATGAATAAATTCGCTACCAGATTCAGGAAATCCTCTTTTATAACAAGCTTCTTCCGGTTTTCCCCATCCCAACTGCAAAATTATTTCTAAAAAGTTCGACTTTTCCCATTTACATAAACTAGCCCATTGGGTTCTAGTCTCTATTCTTTTAATATCTTCTATACTAATTTGTTGGTATTGCTTACCGTGACTAACACTTAAATAAAAGTCCATATCTACAGTAACTTTATACCAAAATTCTAAAATTGAATTCTTGGCAGACTTTAACATTTTCAAATCATTTTGTAGCGCAATTAACTGTCCGTCAACTTCCGGGTAACGTAAACTTTCACCTTTAACATTTACCTCTCGCCACAAAATACCGGAAACTTGATGCTCCCTTTGATATTCATGAATAGCAGCTTTAAAGTCTTGATAGGCAGTAAACTTTTGTAAGCCTTCGGTTTTGATAAACTGGTCAATTACAGGATTACCAGATACCTTTACATCTAACTTCAAACGTTTTCCAGTCAAACAAGCTTGGCGCTCATCTGTTAAAATTTGGATTAGTTCCTCGGTAGTGTAAACTTTCGACATCAGAATACACTTTGCTAATTATTACATTTATAAGCCATCGGTTAGCAGTAATTGATTGCTGCTCCAAATCTGACTTTTACATATTATCCCTTCATTTTAGAGATTGCAGTATTAGATATCACTAAAAAGTCAGTGCCGAAAAATTTATTCGGCACCTTAAGTTATTCAGATAACTCACTACTGAACTCATTGAAGGAACGCCGCCTTAATTCTTTTGATTCAGAACGAGGTAATAAATCAAACACTTCTCGGAATCTGTCGTCAATTTCCTCAAAAGGTACTTGTCCTTTTTTGTTTAAAACCACATCTCCCGATTGGTTAAATACTACTACTTGAGGAACACCACCGGAATAGTAATAACTTGGCTCACTAGGAGAATCTTTAGCATCAAGGTTTATAGTATCTACATCTACGGGGATAATTTCTGCTGCATTTCCGTAAAATGACTGGATACGGGAAATAACTATAGCGTACTGTTTGCAATCGCTACTATCATCTACATAGAAAGCGAGTATTGCGGGTTTATGATTTTCCAAAGCTTGGGCTAAAGTTGACTGTGCCGGAATTAGCGAACCATTTCCAGCATAAACAACAAAAATATTGCCATCGTATCTATCATCATCTATAGCCGCCAATACTGGTTGCATACTCGTAAGTAATATGCAGATTATTAGCATGAATAAAGACAAACAACGCTGCCAACGATAGGAGAAAAACTGTAAAATATGTGACTTTAATTTACTCATCCAAAGGAACCTTTTAAGCTAGATTTTGTTGTAAATTTGTGCTGAATACAGCTTACTTAGACGGATATATAAATTAACAGTGAGCAGTACCATGACAGTGAGCAGTGACGATTTTTTTTCTCTCTCTCCCCATCCCCCCATCCCCCCATCCCCCGGCTCTCCCTCTCCCCCTCTTGCCAATTTGTGATGTTAACACTGGCTTTTTTAACAGGGATTCGCTAAACTCACGCTTATTAAGTTTGAAACTTATATCTAATATTCGGGTACGTTTGTGGAAAACAAAGTTCAACTTATAGATAAACTACGCCTTGGTTTTGCTGTCTCTGTTGCAAAAAGCGTGACTTTTGGAGTCCGTACTTTGCGCTTGGGTGCGGCTTCTGTGCTACCTGGTTCGATTGCACGACGTATTCAACCCAAGCTTTTGCAATCCTTGAGTCAGCAAGTTAAAAAGGGCATTATTTTAATTGCCGGTACTAATGGTAAAACTACCACATCTTTGCTGTTACGCACGATGTTGGAAGAACAAGGTTTCCGTGTAGCTCACAATTCTACTGGTGCTAACCTGGAAAATGGTTTGGTAACGGCGTTGATGGAAAGTACCAATTTAGTTGGTAATCTAAATGTAGATTACGCCATTTTGGAAGTTGATGAAAATATTGTTGCGTCTGTTTTGGAACCGATTCAACCAAATATCATTCTTTGTTTAAATTTGTTCCGAGATCAACTCGATCGATACGGCGAAGTCGATTCTATTAGCAAGCGGTGGACAAAAGCTATTTCTACCCTCGCACCAGATACGGTGGTTATTCCCAACGCTGACGATCCAACTTTATCTTACCTTGGTCAGCAATTATCTCAAAAGGTAGTATTTTTTGGTTTAACGGAACCGGAAAAGTATTTGGAAGCCATTCCCCACGCAGTTGATTCTATTTATTGTCCCAATTGCGGGCATTCTCTCGATTACCAAGGGGTTTATCTATCCCACCTAGGAGATTATGCTTGTCCTCAATGCGGCTTTGCTAAAAGCGAACCTGCTTTAAAGAGTCGCGAATGGGAACAAGTTCTAGTAGGACTCTACAACAAATACAATACCTTAGCCGCTGCCACTGCCGCCAAAGAATTAGGAATTGATGAAGCCAACATCCGCTCATCTATTCCAAAATTTCAACCAGCTTTTGGGCGTGCGGAAGAATTAAATATTAATGGCAAGCAAGTACGTATTTTATTATCGAAAAACCCCGTAGGTACCAACGAAACAATTCGTGTAGTTACCGAAAGCGAGAATAAAACAACTTTGCTGGTATTGAACGATCGAGTACAGGATGGAGAAGACGTATCCTGGATTTGGGATGTTGATACCGAAAAATTGGCACAGCGGGGAGGTACTTTAGTTGTTAGCGGCTCGCGCGTTTATGATATGGCGTTACGTCTACGCTATAGCCAAAATTCTAACCATAATAATTTAAATTTGATTGTCGAAGAAGATTTAGCACAAGCAATTAAAATCGCTTTAGACAATACTCCAGATTCGGAAACCTTGCATATCTTACCCACCTATACAGCGATGTTAGATGTGCGGGAAGCGCTCACAGGGAAAAAGATTCGGTAATTATTAATTATCAACGAACAATTATCAATGAACAATTATCAATTATCGAGACTCGAATGATTGATAATTGTGCCTAATTCCCGGATTATAAAACCTTGGGTAACTAGAATATGTTAAAGCAACATTTTCAAATGCTTGCCAGTTACAATACTTTGGCAAATCGTAAACTATATGAAGTCTGTTCTAAATTGTCAGATGCACAACGTAAGCAGATTAGGCCAGCTTTTTTCAAAAGTATTCACGGTACTCTCAATCATATTATGATAGGCGATCGCATTTGGATCGGACGCTTTAAAGGTCAAAAAGTGCCATCTACCCGACTTGATGCAATTCTTTACCATGACTTTGAGGTACTTCAAAAAACGCGAATGTTGGAAGATAGAAATATCGAAGCTTTTATTTCCAATTCAAGTGAAGATTTTTTCTGCGATACCATTAAGTACTTAGACAATCAAGGTAAAGCTCATAACGATCCTACCGAATTGTTGATGGCACACTTTTTTAACCATCAAACACATCATCGCGGGCAAATTCACGACATGCTGACTCAAACAGAAATTGCACCTCCAGCATTAGGTATGCATCGGATTTTACGACCATAAATGTTAATTGTTAGTTGTTAGTGCTTAGTGGTTAGTTGTTAAAAAACAATATTTATAACATTCACCACTCACCACTCACCACTCACTATTCCCTATATTTATTTACAGATTACGAATTATTATGAGTAACCAACAATTTCAATTAACTATAGGCTGGCTGTACCCAACTTTGATGAGTACCTATGGAGACAGGGGTAATGTCATAGTTATCGAACGTCGTACCCAGTGGCGTGGATACGATGTAAAGGTTGTACCCTTAGACGAAAATTCTACAGCAGATGATATTAAATCTGTAGATATCATCGTTGGTGGTGGCGCACAGGATAGACAGCAAGAAATTGTCATGCGCGATTTACAAGGTGCCAAAGCTGAGGCCATGCGCGAAAAGCTCGATAACGGTACTCCTGGCGTGTTTACCTGTGGTTCCCCACAACTGTTAGGACATTATTACGAACCCGGTTTGGGACAAAGAATCGAAGGTTTAGGAATCTTAGATTTAGTCTCCGTGCATCCCGGTGAAAATACTCGGCGCTGCATCGGTAATTTAGTCATAGAAGTTACAGCTACAAAATTGGCAAAAGATTTAAAAGAAATGTTGAAAGGTGCTACACCTTATTTAGTCGGCTTTGAAAATCACGGCGGACGTACTAAATTAGGAGAAGTTGAAGCCTTAGGAAAAGTTGTTTACGGCTTGGGAAATAACGGTGAAGACGGCACAGAAGGCGCTTTTTACCAAAATGCGATCGCTACTTATTCCCATGGACCATTATTACCCAAAAACCCGGTTGTTGCCGACTGGTTAATTCAAACTGCGTTGCGAAATAAATATCAAGAAGCCATTTCTTTGACACCCTTGGATGATACTTTAGCTATGCAAGGGCGCGAAGCGATGTTTAAACGGTTGAATGTAGATGTTTCTGCCAGTGAGATGGCGAAGGTTTAAAAAATAAAATAGATATAGCGAATTTCATATAAAGTACAAAAATGAAATTCTCATGTTTCCCTCTGACATTCGGCTTAAAGCCTCTCCCTTATAGAGGGGAGAGGTTTAGAAAGGAGTTTGCACGAACCATAATTTTTCACCAAAAACTATAAAAATCAAACCCTCTCCACAAAGGTGGAAAGGATTAGGGTAGGGTTGCACCATAAATTTACCAATTATCTAACTTGCTATACAATAAGGTGAAATAAAATATAAATCCCATAGATAACAGCCACCCCGTCTTCCACATAATTCTACTTGCCAAACACCCATATCGGTTCTAAAATCTATTACAGTTTGACCAGCTTTTTTCTGCTTGCGTAAATAATTTCCTATGACATATTTTGTCTGGGATCCTTCGATAAATGGAGTAAGTCTTTCAGCAATTTCCCTTGTCAAGCATTGCGAATCTATTTGGACGCGACATCGAAAAACAAAGGGTTTACTTTGCTTTTGGGATATGTTATGGTTCCTAGGCATACATTTAACAGTTATCAGTGAGTAGCATTCACCGGTCGGCTTGAATTCATCAGTTATCAGTCTTGAATATTTTGATAACTGTTAATTAACGATGGATAGGTAAAAAATGAGAGGCCCTAGTTTTTGGTAATACAGTCTGCCTTCGATATTTATTCAATCTATTATCAATGTGATTGATGAAAAATATCCAGTACAAAATCAGACATTTTTGATAAAATTTCTGATTTTATAACTAATCGCTACAAATTGAATGGTGTATTGTTTACAATTAGCTTGATTTTATATACTCAAAAATAATTCAGAAGCATTTTTGAATTCAAAATACAAAATTAATAGCAATAGAAATTTTGATTTTTATCCGAATACAAACTCTTGTATTACTAAGGTGGAGTATTTTTGAATACTGAAATGTAAAGTATTATAATTTGATTACGAATAAAAATCGGATATTTAACTTTTTCTTAAAACTTCTTTTCTTAAGAGAAAATAAGGAATAAGGAATACAGAGGGAAAACCATTATATTTAGAAACTCGGTTACTAGAAGAAACCGGATTCCTAATCAATTTAAATTTTAATAACTATTCTAATATTATCCGCTTATTTCTTGCAATCAAATTTACATATAACATCTTATCATCCGAATTTATTAAATATTATTGTTTTAAAATCGAGTGTATTTACAGGATATAGATTTGGATGAAATTAGAGAAATTAAAAGTACAATGTGGTATCAATGCATAGCCGATCATTTTAATTTCTCTAATCAAGTTTAAGCAAAGATTGCCAATCTTGAATCGCTTTTTTCGTCCACAACCAATCTTGAGCTAAACTATTTTTTTGAAAACTTCCTGAGCCATCCTTCATCACCATACGGCGAAGTTTGATCGCTTCGTTCAAATATTTCATCTTTTTATCAGAAGGTTGATTATGGGAAGATTGGTATAAACTTAAAGCCAGTCCAGCATAGGCTGTTAAAGCGTCTCCATCCACCACTTGAGGAACAGACATAAAACTATGTGAAGTGGATACATTTTGCGTAGATTGCTTTTTAAAAGCTAAGTCTAAAGCTTTTAACCAAGAATCATTAGCACGGTTTAACTTACCTTCGGCATAGTAAGCAAAGCCTAAAGCATTTTTATAAGAAAACGAATTTGGGTTATTTTGAGCAGCAGTTTCCCAGTAACGGCGAGCATCATCGATACTGTATTTTTTATCACCTTTTTGGACAAATTGCCACGCCAAACGTCCTTTAATAAAATTTACATATGGATTTTTAATTTGTTCTTTACCAATATTTTCTAGCGCGGTTTCAGCATTACTCAATGCACCACGATTCAGCAATTCTTCTACAGATTTTAGCCCAGCGTTAATCTTGCCTTGGCTTAATTTTTTAGTAGCATGTTCAGTAACAGCTTCCGTATTTTCGGTTTTAGGATTAAATAGTTGATCGTCTGTATGTTCTGTGTTTGTTGTAACCAAAGGAATAGGAGGTTGTTGCTTACTTCGCCAATAATCGATACCTCCAATAGTTGCTATGGCAGCGATCGCGACAATACCAAGAACTGTCAAACGCTGCTTTTGTTTGTGCTTTTTAGCTGCGATTTTTGCTGCTGATGTGGTAGTAACTCGATTATCTTGTTCCCAATCTTGTGTAAAGCTACTTTGCAAAGATGTTTCATTAGTTGCAATGCTGCCCTTAGAACCAATTTGTGAAGGGTATTCTCTTTCATTCCATATCAAAGTATCCTCAGATTGGTAATTATCCTCTGGGGATAGTTGTTTTTGTTGGGGTTGTTCTGCAAACGGCTGCACTAACTCAGCAGACATTTTAGTTTCCGTTGAAGTGTTTTGACCATCCAACTCGCGGAATAAATCCGCAACTATTGCAGAATCTTCTGAATAGCTTGGGTCATTATATTCTATTTCCTCAACTAGATCTCCCCAAGTATTTTCACCTAACCAATCTAAGTCAGAATCCCCTTCTACTTCATAGGAATTTATTGCTCCGTCAATTGGTAACAGATCGGAATTAAGATTAGAAGCGGGAGAGTAAACCCTTGATTTTGATGCAATTGCAGGATCGTATTCGTTAAATAATTCTCCAGCTTGGGGTAAGTAAACTTCTGGATCTAAATAACCATCAAATTCTGGCTGGAGATATAATATTGGTAGCGCCCAATACATTTGATGGGAACTGTAAGCAGAAATTAATCCCTGACGCATCCGGCTCACACAGGAATCTACGGCATATCCCTGAGATAGATTCCGGTAAAATAATTGTGTTAAAGTCAATGCTACTTCATCAGGAATACGTTCGGACATCGCCAAAACGCTTTTTATACCACGCTTCACCAAAGTTTCAGTGAGGTTGCGCTGTCCCGTATCTGGATTGCTATGTGAAGTTGCAGCGTAGGTTCCCAAACAGGAGTTAAATACTGCCATTTGGATATTATTGTTAACCAACAAGCCAGCTAAATCATCGCCAGTGAGAGTTTCGGTTAAACCTGTTCTAGCGCTGACTAAGTAAATCTCGCCGCCGTTGGCACCAAAATTACTGTGGCCAGAATAATGTAGAACATGGTATTTTCCTTGTTCTAAAGCTTGGGTTAATTCTTCTCTTCCGGGTTGTTCGAGTACCGAGAGTTCAATTTCTGGAAGATGATCCCCACTTTGCGTTTTCCGTTCCAGTTCCGCTTGCAATCTTATAGCTTCTTGTTTTAACAGATTAAGACGCACTTGGTCCGCAGGAGAAGCAATCACCATTAATACTTTAATACCACCTTCATTAGATAACTGTGGTATGTTCCTTGATGGTAGGCGAGATGTTCCACTCATTCCGCTTTGATAGCGAGAAAAAGCAATATAAGGTCCAGTGGCAATAGGGCGATCGCTAGCGTGCATTACTTCCCAAGGAAGGCGAGCTAGCTTAGTATCTTTTAACCCCAAACGTAGGCGCAATACCTGTTGGTGGTTTTGGGCAATGCCCTGTGCGGTGATCCAACTATCTCTAAGAGTGCCTTGAAATAGCGCATTATAAAGTTGCTGGCCCAGTGCGACTAAGTTGACTGAGTTCCTTGCATTTGTCTCTTCGAGAGAGGCGTTAAGCGCCATCGCATCACCCTGCAATACCGACTGCAATGGGTCGTTCATCAAACTCCCAGCAGCCGCTAACCAATCAGCCACCGGCCACCTTACCAGTTCTTCTGCTAAGGGTACCCCAGGGGCGACTTGTTCCGTCCGCACCAAGTAGTCGTTTTGCCCTACTGGGGTTACGGAAATGTGAAATTCCTGGGTCACAACTTCTCCTGTTTACCTAACTTATCTGGTTGGAAACGCTTTAGTTTCAAGTCTATGTTTCGCTCTTCCTGATACATTAGATGCATCTGCCTGCTTCCATGTTTCTGAAAATAAAGTGGTTTTTTCGCTTCTCCACTTTTACAACTTTATCCGGATTAAACTAAATGTGCCTAGAACTAACTTAGTTATATATGCACCTCAATCTTTAATTCCTCAGTAAAACTAATATTTGCTGGAGTTTTTTTATTGTTAATAAAGGTCAACAATTGGGAGATGCATTAAAATTCACTACAAAAATAATAAACACGGCATATAGCCTATAAACTACAACACCAGCGTTTCGTTACCATCGAAGCCTAAGGTATTTATTATAGAAATGCCTCGATCAAATGCAGACAGGTAGGACTGCATCAATACAAGTTGCTTGCTATACAACTCTTATCAGCATTTTGAAAATTTTATCCGGAAGATACTGGTTAACTATAGAACACTTTATTGGTAGATGCACCCTGATAACTCACTCCCCTAGTTGACTGCCTTCCACTAGGTGATTTTTTATGCTTTTGACCACCATAAATACTAATTTTTATATTTTATCCGGAAGTTAGGAGTTTTATATAGAACATTTTATTGGTAGATGCACCCTGATAACTGTCTCCCCCGGTAAGCCCACAAAGCACGCTGGGGGTTTTTGTATAGAGAGTCAAACACACAGCTTTAATCAAGAAATCTATTGGTCGAATTAAATTTGACTCAAGTAAACTGGTGGAGCAAGATACACCCATTACACAAACCTGCTTGAGAACATAAATGTCCACTAAGGGTTTCTTCTTAAGTAATACAACTTAAATCTTCTTTTTTTACTTAGTCATTCTCAAAGTATAACCTCTTTTGATTGCTAAGTCGTAAAATCTATTTAAGTATTGTATTTAATATAACATATTTAAATGCGATAATTTACACTAGCACCCTCACCTTTTATATTCATGCAATTAAAGCTTATAAGCTTGAATATAGGTAGTTTTAGCAGAAGCAATCTACAAGCCCTACTCCGAATTTCTTCTTAGAATTAGGGGCTATGCATGTTTCCGCTTATTGATACATCTCACGGGCAGAATGGGAATAATGTATTTATTATTAAAGATTTCCCTGTATTTACGTAAACACGGATGATGTACTTTCCACGAAATTTAAGTTGACACAAGAATAATTAATTGTTTACTATCAATTTTTGGTAGATGATATCGTCGGTAAAGCAAGCCCTAAAGGTATTGCACAATTCTAGTCGCGTCGAAAATTGCTTATTCCTGTGACAAATCCGACCCGCTTTTAGCCTATTTTTAGTATTTATTCTTAAAACACAGCGGTATCTCTCACTTGATATCACCTGTCGATTTCAAAGGATGAAAAGTTCCCTGAATTCTAATTATTTTCTATGGTATGATTTCGTTTTGTATTTAATAAATCAAAAATAGCTCAAAATCATTAAGATTATGCCTTTAGCTGTAATTAAATTTTCTAGTGAAGACTGCGGTATTTGTCACAAAATGTCTTTTTATGACGAAAAAGTGGCTCAAGAGCTTGGTTTGCAATTTATTGATGTCAAAATGCAGGATACCACTGCTTACCGTAAGTATCGTAAAATTTTATTAACTCAATATCCCGATAAATCAGAAATGGGATGGCCTACTTACATAATCTGCGATTCTCCCGAAGAAGAACCGAAGATTTTGGGTGAAGTGAAAGGAGGGCATCCCAAAGGAGAATTTAGAACTCGTCTGCAATCAGTTCTCGATCAAGTCAGCAATTAGATCAATTTTTTATATCAAAAGACTTGACTTCTAAGACTGGACCAATCATAGCAGCTGTCATTACATCTTCGCGTACATCTCCTGTGACTTCTGCTTTTTGTCCTTGTTGGAGTAAGCTTTTATCCGCTCCCCTCATAATTTCATAGGTTTTACCATCTTCACCGACTAACGCCCAAGCGCCCATACCAATATCGCGGCGTTCAACGGTACCTTTAACTGTAATACTCATGTTTGTTGTTAGTGGTTAGTGGTTGGTGGTTGTTGGTTGTTAGTTGTTGGTTGTTGGTTGTTGGTTGTTGGTTGTTGGTGGTTAGTGGTTGGTTGTTGGTTGTTAATTGTTCCTTCTTAGCCACCTCAACCATCAAATATCAACCATCAACTATCAACCATCAACCATCAACTATCAACCATCAACCATCAACTAAGCAGGTTGTTCGTCATTTTTAACTGCAAAACGAGCCAGTGCGAAACAAAGCAGTGCATTACCAATCAGAAATCCACGAGCTAATATACCACTTCCCAATCCCCAAACGGCTGGATCGGTGAGTGAACTTATAGCTAAACAAGCTGAAATACCCAAGCTCGAACCGATCGCAAACCACTTCCATTTTGGATGCCCTAATAGCAAGGCCATTAAAAGCATCGGAGCTAAAACGCTGGCAAACAATGGGTTAAAAGGATTAGTTCCCTGTAAAGTATTACCTAGTTCGGGAATAGAACTACCTAGTAAGCGGAAAGGCCATTGAGGAAGATCGAAGATGTAAAATCCTTTTAAGAAGAATAACCCAGAACTACCCGCAACTAAACCGCTCGCTAGACTCCAAGTGAAAGTGAAGGGGAAGTAAACTCGCAAAAACCAAGCCAAAAGGTAGGAACCTACTACCATTAAAACCTTGGGTAAAAGCGCTCCCATACCGCCATCAAGCCAGAAACCGGGATTGAGATAACCGCTATCGCGCAACCAGCGGAAGAAGTCTTGGAAACTAATTGTTCCTTGTGTCCCAAGTAATACTGCTGCTTCAGCATTCAATTGTCCAGCACCATAATAATTCAAGCCGTCATCTTGAATAACTCGTGCTGATTCGGTAAGAACTTTGACAATTTCGTCTGGTTGTTCTACCCCTGTAGCTTTAACTAATGCAGCCACCCCAGCAACGTGTGGTGCAGCCATACTTGTACCCTGCAAGCCAAGAAAAACTTCTTCGCCTTTGCTCTCCATATCTATGGTTTGTTGCAGAATTTTACCAGCATCGCTACCACCAGGAGCAGAAATATCTACTCCAGCACCATAATTAGAATAAGGCGCTTTTTTTCCATCGGGGCCTAAAGCAGAAACTGCGAAGACGTTGGGATAACGTGCCGGATAAGAAGCAGAATTTTGATTTTCGTTTCCAGCGGCTGCAATTATTACTACTCCTTTAGAGTGAGCATAATTAATTGCATCTTTCATCAATTGGCTTTCACCGCCACCACCAAAACTCATGATAATCACATCTGCGCCATTGTCAGCAGCAAATTTTATTGCTTCAGCAATATCAGCTACCGTACCGCCACCATAACTACTAAGTACCTTCAAAGGCATTAAGCGGGCTTCGTAAGCAACTCCAGCTACACCAAAGCTATTATTAGTGGCTTGAGCAATAGTACCGGCAACGTGGGTACCATGTCCGTTGTCGTCAGAAGCGTTTTCTCTATCGTTAACAAAGTCGTAGCCTTTGACAAACTCGGTTTCAAATAAATCACGTACCTTGGTAACACCGGTGTCAATCACGGCTACCGTTACGCCTTGACCTTTAGTTTTATCCCACGCCCCTTCGACGTTAATATTATGTAGGTGCCACTGTTCGCTATATAGTGGATCGTTAGCACCTTTGAGGTTTGGCTTTACTTCGTCTACAATATCGTCGAACTGTAAATATTCAGCTTCCCTAGCGACTTCGTCTTGTTTGGGATTGCCCCCTTCGGGAATTTTATATATGTAGTTGGGTTCAATAAATTCCGTGTCTTGGGCGAATTCTGAATTACGTAGTTCCTTGATTCGCTGTTTATCCCCTTTGATAATATAAACATTATCATTCTCGGAAAATTTGTTATCAAATCGGGGACTGACATCGTACTTTTGTGCGATCGCTTGCAAATCTTGTTGCAATTCTTCAGCCGGAATATTTTCCCGGAAATCCAGCACAATCGTCTCAAATTCACCGCGAGCTGCTAGCCCTTGAATGTTAACAAAAGTTAACAGGGCAAAACTCAACCCGATGACAAACAAGCAAAATAATAGAAGTTTTTTCATGTGAATCTAAAAATCGCTATGCAGTGAGTTTGAACACTACCATAACTTACACAGAAGCATGTTTGCTTGAAGACGACAGCATATCTACAAACTTTAACTTCCGCTCATTTATTATTTGTAATTTACCATTAGGTTATTCTATGGAACGCGGACTTTTATGGTTGCCTTTACTAATAGCTTTTTCTTGGTTGGCTTGGCAAGGTTGGAGAGAATATCAAAAAGTTGAAGGTTATCGTATTTGGGCGGAAAACTTTGACCGAGCAAAGTACGATATTTATGCGGTTTTGGCTCAAGGGGGAAACGATATCACTTGGGGAAAACCCACCGTTGAAGGTATTGTCGATTTAGAAACTTTTTCTCTAGATCGTGTTTCACAAATATATCTTTTAATAGATGACAAACCAATTGATATCGATAATTTACCTAGAAGAGCGAGAAAAATTGAATTAGAATTTGTACTTCCCGAAACTTCTAAATCTGTTCGCATACCTTTTACAGAAATCCCCTTAGCAGGAGAATGGGGAAAGTTTCTGCAAGGTGAATTACAACGAATCGAAAATGTTGCGGTGAGTGGTGAGTAGTAAGTGGTGAATGGAAGTACGATGGCTTTCATACTTATTGGTGAGGTGGTGCTTGGCTATGGTTGCCATTTTTTCCTTATAGACTACTTGCTCGCTTCTTTACCACTCACCACTCACCGATCGTCACGGGCACCCATAAGAATTTTTTTCTTCTAAAAAAATTCTTATGGGAACCCTTCACTCTAATATTTAAATTGTTGCACCTTGAGCGAGATAAAGTCACAAGAAATCTTGTACTTTATGTTCATAGTTCATAATTCACATTTTTTAATAAATTGATGAACACCAAATCAACATCCAAGGTGCCCGTTGCTTTAACTATTGCTGGTTCCGATAGCGGTGGTGGTGCGGGAATTCAAGCTGATTTACGTACCTTTGCTTTTCATTGCGTCCACGGTACTAGCGCTATCACCTGCGTCACCGCACAAAACACTTTAGGTGTAACCCGGGTTGATGCAATGTCAAAAGAAACCGTTGAGCAACAAATTCGGGTTGTATGCGAAGATATCGGCGTGCAAGCAGCTAAAACTGGAATGCTACTGAATCAGGAAATTATTACTACTGTTGTCAAACAAATAGAAACTTTACAAATTCCCAATTTAGTGGTAGATCCGGTGATGGTCTCGCGCACGGGAGCCCAGTTAATCGATGATGAAGCCGTGAAAGCCCTCCGTGATTCCCTTATACCCTTAGCCACTGTTTTAACTCCCAACCGATACGAAGCGCAAATTCTTTCAGGCTTAGAAATTAAAACTCTCGATGACATGAAAGCAGCAGCGCAAACCATTCACGAAAAATTGAAAGTCAAAGCCGTTTTGCTTAAAGGTGGAGGAATGCAAGGAAGTTTGCGCGGAATTGATATTTGGTTTGATGGTAAAAACCTCGAAACTTTACTCATACAATTAGTAGCTACTAAAAACACTCACGGAACAGGTTGCACTCTATCAGCTGCTCTCGCCGCTAATCTAGCCCGAGGAGATAGTTTATTTAAAGCAGCCCGTCAAGCAAAGGAATATGTTTCTTATGCATTAAACTATGCTTTAGATATCGGCAAAGGACAAGGACCAGTAGGACACTTTTTTCCTTTGTTACAAAATAATCCATCTTTTCTTTAAAATTGTTTTGCATAGTTACTTGTAAGGTGACAAATGTCACCTTTATACCGGTCAAATTGGTTTTTTAGTGATAAGTTTACTGTTGTGGTTAGTTGTAACGATCGGTAAACA
>JBHJJJ010000121.1:0-16600 GCA_050042755.1 Rivularia sp. (in: cyanobacteria) | reverse complement strand
GCAGCAGAACCAAGAATACGTACAAGCATTGATTTTATCTAACAATTTGGTCGGTGTTGAAAGTAGGAGTAGTCAATAGTGAGTAGTGAGTGGTGAGTGGTGAGTGGTAATTAGTTACTTCTTACTTCTTACTTCTTACTTCTTACTTCTTACTTCTTACTTCTTACTTCTTACTTCTTACTTCTTACTTCTTACTTCTTACTTCGTTTTTAATCCCATTGATGAACGTAAGTTGTAACTTCCATACAAAGCCCAAATTCTTCAAAAGACGGTGCTTCCCAAACTGCTGCTGGTTTGAATCCTGGTGAGTTATGAGAATTGGTATTACTTTTTTTAGTATTAATGTTCGCAACGTTTATGTCTTTATTTGCAGATGTTGAAGAATTATTAACTTGATGCATAATTACTAGACTCCTAATTAATGAAAATATATTCTAATTTGTAGGTTCAATACTTATAAGTTGGCCATTTTGCTCATCTGTCAAAATGTATAGTTTTCCATCGGGACTTTGACGTACATCACGGACTCTCCTACCGATAGGAATAGATTCTTCTCTAACAACATTACTGTTTGCATCCAAATCAATGCGACGAACATCGCGAGTAACTAATCCTACTGCAAACAAATCTCCTTCACATGCTTGAAAGCGTTTACCCGAGTAGAATGCTAATCCTGAAGGTGCGATCGCAGGAGTCCAAACTACTTTTGGGTCTATCATACCTGGTTGCGATCGCTTGTCAGAAATTTCTCCTCCAGTATATTCTTTACTGTGGGTAACTACTGGCCAACCATAGTTTTTTCCTGCTTCTACAAGATTTAGTTCGTCACCACCTCGTGAACCATGTTCGGTTGACCACAACTTGTTATTTACTGGATCGATCGTTATTCCTTGAATATTGCGATGTCCGTAACTCCATATGGCTGCATCAGCATTGTTAGATGCTGCAAAAGGGTTATCTTTTGGTATTGAACCATCATCGTTTAAACGAACAACTTTACCCAAATGAGAATTAAGATTTTGAGCTTGTTTGCGAATAAAGTCCCCATCAAGTCGAGTTGGTGGATTACCACCGTCTCCAATGGCTACCAACATGGTATTATCTGGTAGCCAAACGATGCGCGATCCGAAATGTTGACCCCCTGATTTTGTTTGAGAAACTTGAAAAATAACCTGCCAGTCTTTTAAACTTGACCCGTCAAATGTTGCTCTCGCAACTCTGGTACGGTTGGCTTGGTTTGTACCATGAGAATAGGTAAAGTAAACCAAGCGGTTTTTCTCAAAGTTCGGATGCACCGAAACATCCATCAAACCTCCTTGATTAACCGCTAAAACCTCTGGTACTCCCGCGATCGGATTGGGAGCTAAAGTTCCATTACGAACAATTCGCACTCTTCCTGGACGCTCGGTGATTAACATTGCTCCATCTGGGAGCCATGCTATACTCCAAGGTCGTTCTAAACCTTCTAATACCGTTGTTGCTTTAAAATTTTTAGCAACAGTAACATTACTACCCGATTGTAGCGGATTTAAGAAGGGTGAGCTATTGGTATTCTGTGCGGTAGATGATTCGAGACTGCTTTGTGCCGAAGATGAATTATTTGTAGAAGAACAAGCTACAAGCGCATACAGAATAGTTGCACTCAGGGCTCCTGTGATTAAGCGAGTGATGTTAGTTTTCATCGGTTGTCAAAGCTGTATCAACTTGTCATAAGTTTATCGGGTATTCTGAAAAACACAATTAGCTGCAAACGGAAAACTGTTTTTCAGTCTGACAAAAAAACATGACAAAAAAATGACAGCTAATCACAAACTTATGATTTCGTAATTAAACTTTAACTTTCAACCCATAATTGAAAATTAAGTGTTAGTTAAGCATACTAAGTGTTGAAGAGTTATATCAAGTCCGGCTAATTACTTACTATATAACCCAGAGCGATAAGCCCCAAAGACATGGGCGAAGCCAGCCTAATCTCTTATTACTCATTACTCATTACTCATTACTCATTACTCATTACTTATTACTCATTACTCATTACTCATTACTCATTACTCATTACTCATTACTTGGTATGGATATTAAGGAAACGACTGCCGCAAAATTTGTAGAATTAGTTCTAAACTGCGTCGAATGCGAGTATCCCCACAGTAATATCTACTGGCTTGATAGCGACGATGATGTGAAACCACCCCGCGAGTTGACTCCCGCTTTTTATGGCTGTTTGGATTGGCATTCAGCAGTACACGGGCATTGGTTGCTGGCACGTTTAGCTCGCTGTTTTCCTGAAGCGTCTTTTAGTTTAGCAGCAAAAGGCGCTCTCGAAAAAAGTTTAACTCCTCAAAATATTGAAGGAGAGGTTACTTATTTTCAGCATCATCCTCGCTTTGAATGCCCTTATGGTGTCGCTTGGTTATTACAACTTGCCGCAGAACTTCATGAGTGGGATGATGTTAATGTCAAACAATGGCGAGTTGCATTGCAACCATTGGAAAATTTGATTGCAGATAACTTACAGCACTGGCTGCAAAAACTGACTATTTGCGATCGCACTGGAATGCACAAGCAAACCGCTTTTGCATTGGGTTTAATCTTAGATTGGGCAAGAGTAACAGAAAATACCGATTTTGTTAACCTAGTCGAGAATAAAGCCAAACAATTTTATCTCAACAATAAAGACTATTCTTTGCGATTTGAGCCGTTGGGATATGATTTTCTCTCACCAAGTCTGGCACAAGCTGACTTAATGCGGCGAATACTTACAAAAACAGCTTTTGCTGACTGGTTGAGTGAATTCCTCCCCGATATACCCGTTGATGATTCTACAAATTGGTTAAAACCAGTCGAGGTTGATAATTCCGAAGATTATATGCAATCTCATTTCTACGGACTAAATTTGAGTCGCGCTTGGATGCTCGAAGGAATAATTTCTAATTTACCAAATAGCGATCGCCGCATAAATACGCTGCACAATACTGCTGATATTCATCGTCAAATTGGGTTAGCAAACGCCGTCAGCGAACATTATGCTGGCAGTCATTGGTTGGGAACTTTTGCCGTTTATCTAACAACTTCTCGCGGTTTAGTAACTTTTGCTTAAACAAACAATCAGATCCACAGTTTTCAGAGTGTGGATCTATTCCTGATGGATGTGTTTATCTACCGACGTGTTGTAGAGACGTTATATATAACGTCTCTAGATAGTTTCGGGAAAAATAAACCAGTCGTAATTAATGAAACGCAGTACTAGCTATCTTAGACAAAGTGAATATCGCTATAGCTATAGCTATCAGCGACAATTGCGATTATATCGAAACTTGGGAAAGGAATGAATAGAGAAGATTGAGCGCTATTTTCAGCGACTAATTGTGTTTCAGCACCAAGACTAAATGTATTGTAAGCAGCATCGCTTTCAATTATGCTATCAACCAGGCTATCTGCCATAGAGGAGTTTAAGTCATTACTTCCACCAAATAATACATTATCGTTAGCGATAGAAGAGTCTAAGTCATTACTGAGCAATGCCTTTCCATCAGTTAATCCACTATCGCTAGTTGTCTCATAGGGCAGAGGAAAGGGTTTGAAGAAGTTGTTGACAGCTATGAAGTTACGTCCAAAGAAATAGCTTTGAGATTTGTCCAATTGGATCTTATCTTCACCCTTCTCAAAATCAGTAATGAAAGCATAGTCGTTGAGGCCGAAAAATCCGCTGCCTCCCCTATAGTAAGCCTTTTGGGCATCTCCAATCACAAATGTGTCTGCGTCAGCACCTCCAGTAAGAATATCTATCTCATTTCTACCTGGACTAAAACTCTCGGAATCAACACCAATCAGGGTATCTTTACCGGCTAAACCTGAGATTCTATCATTGCCTCTTCCACCTTCAAGGATATTATTTTGGTTGTTACCAATAATTTTGTCACTCTGAGAAGTACCAGTAACATTTACAAAGTTCTGAACTTGGAATTTCAACGAACCCAGCCCTGGAACACCGTTAACAACCAGACTTTCCTTGGCGAGGTTAACATCAAATGATGTTGTTGTACTAGTACCGGTAGAACCATCAATAGCGTTAGCTCTTCCTTTTGCTCCAATAATCCTCTCGATGTCGATAATTTGATCGGTACCAGCAAAGCCTTTATTGACAACACCTTTAGCCTCTAGGGTAATAGCTTGATATAGATGACTGTAGTCTGCCGTATCAAATCCAGTGCCGCCATCTAAGGTGTCATCACCAGTTCCACCGATTAAAGAGTCATTACCACTACCGCCCTCTAGAATATCGTTACCATCGCTAAATCGAGAAAAGAAGATTTTGCCTTTACTTCCTCCGCCAATGACATCATTACCAGCACCACCACGCACGGTGTCATTTCCACCAAGGCCAAAAATTGTGTCATTGCCTCCTCCACCATCGAGAACATTATTGTTATTGTCACCGAAAATTGTGTCGCCTTGTGAGGTACCAGTAACGTTAACAAAGTTCTGAACTTGGAATTTCAATGTACCCAGCCCTGGAACACCATTGACAACCAGACTTTGCTTTGCGAGGTTAACATTAAATGATGTTGTCGAACTCATACCAGTGGAACCATCAATGGCGTTAGCTTTTCCTTTTGCACCAATAATGGTTTCAATTTCAAAGAGTTGATCTCTGCCAAAAAAGCCTTTATTTACAACACCCGCAGCTTCTAGGGTAATAGCTTGACTTAGAGAGCTATAGTCGGCGATATCGTTTCCACCGCCTCCTACAAAAATGTCGTTGCCGAAGCTACCGGTAATTCTATCGTTTCCTTCCAGAGCAAGAACTAGATCGTTTCGGAAGGTGGTAGAAAGTGAGTCATTAAAGCGAGTGCCAACAATTAAGTTATAGAAAAACGATAAACTTTGTGCAGATACACCAGATACACCAGATATACTAGATACACTAGATAAATCTGAAGGAAGATAGGATTTCAATAGTGATTCGTCAATGATTGTTTTCATGTTTTTGTTATTTTTGGTTTGATAAAATGTTTGTTTTATTTAGATGAAACAAGATGAAATGTTGCATCAATTATGATATTGGTGCGGGCAAAAACTATTTAGAAACATTACTCCAAGATGAAAATCAAAGCGGTTTTTCAAACAAGAGAAATAATGATGTTTAATTAATTGACAGATACCCAATATAATTTTTTTAGCAGAAAAAAATTTGGTCGGGAGCGTTTGACTCTCAAGAAATTACCGTGTTTAGCTTTATAAACAATATAAGCGGATACTGTTGATTTCAACTAGATAAGTTTTTGTTGTTATGATTTTTATTTGGTGAAGAAAGAATAAAGAATATCCCCTAAGGCTGTAACTTCCCTTAACCAGCAGCATTTACAGCATTGTGTATTGCGATACGCCTTCGCGTCGCCCTTCGGGCTATCGCAATCAATATCGATACATACATGATTTTATACGTGTAATACGTAGAATATCATTTTTTGAGGCGTTTAGCTCCTATCATACTTATCGATTACCTACAATAATTTCTCCCTCACTCCTAACCATTAAGTAATCTTCTGGGGGAATAGGAGTAGCTCTGGTAATCGTTTTAAAGTTCAATGGGAGCATCATAACGCAGAGCGCCACAGGCTTTGGGAGTCTCAGGTACAATGTTTCTTAAAAATTCCAAATACAAATGCGTTATTTCCTCTACCATGGTAATTTTGAAAAAATCAACTATCAATCAACTAACAACTTTACTCCACAAAAAAGAACCAAATAAAATTGACGGAGCCCTTGATGAACTTATAATTCCTCAAAAGGAAGAAATAGCACCAAATTTCTTATTAGAATTCACAATTGATAAACTGAGGCAAGATTCTAGCAATGCTTTTTGGTGGACACCCCGCTTAATTGTGGTAAATAAATTAATTGTGGGTATGTGTGGATTCAAAAGTACCCCGAAAGCCGATGCTTCTGTTGAAATTGGTTATGGAATCATTCCTTCACAACAACGACGAGGATTTGCAACTCATGCAGTTGAATTATTGCTCAAAGAAGCATTCTCAACAGTTGAAATTCAAACAGTACGAGCGAGTACTGTTTTATCAAATTATCCATCTCAGAGAGTATTAGAAAAAAATGGATTTAACTTTGAAGATAGCAAAATCGATCCAGATGACGGTGAAGTTTTGATATGGCGAAAAATAAAATAAAATTCGTAATTTAAAAGGTTCGTAATTAGGTAGGCATAAATAAATCAAACTATGTAAAAGAATGTTTTTGACCAATATACCTTATTCCTAGTCACTATTCACTACTCACTACTCACTTGTCATAACAATAATTTTTCCCACCTACCTAGTTGTTGCGCTTTAGCGCTATTTTGATAAATCTAAACTCCGAAAACCCCCAATAATTTCATCTAATTTTCCAGCAATACTCAACAATTCCATTTCCTTCCATCTTTTACCCACAATTTGCATCCCAATCGGCAATCCATCTTTTGTAAAACCAATAGGAATCACTACAACTGGATTCCCCATAAGATTAAACGGTGAAGTGTAAGCACCATTCGCTAATAAATAAGGTACTTTTCTGCCATCCACATCTATAAATCTACCCATAGGACGATGTGTAAATGCACAAGTCATTGAAACTGGACACAACCACACATCCCACGATTCCATTGCTTCATCCATTTGAGAAATAATGCGATCGCGTTGCGTCAAAGCTGTAAAATATCCTTTCAAAGTCGGATTTAACAACTGCGGTAAATAATTTCCCATATTGCTAATCTCTCTCAATTCCTTATCCCCCTGCGTCATTTCCCGAAATATCATCGGAATTCTCTTTTTAGCAGTCGCAAAGTCTACAGGTTGGGAATAAACAAAATTATAAGCAATTATCAAATCACATAATTGCAAAATCTCTTCTATACTAAAATGCGATGGTATCCAAGATTCAACTCCAACACCAGCTTCAGTTAAATGATTCGCTACAGATTGCATTGCAGATTTTATTTCTGAAGAAACGGGAAGCTCATCCCAACCATCCATCCAAGCAACTCGCAAATCCTGCAAACACTTCTCCGATATCGTATCAAAAGGTACCGGGGCAATATCTGGCTGTCGAATATCCGCACCAGCTATCAGTGTAAAACATAACCGCAAATCTTCTACACAACGCGCCAAAGGACCTACAGTTTGCATTTGACGAATGCATTTAGGCTGCCCTGGAACCTCCGGAATTTGTCCGGCTGTTGATACTCGTCTATCTGTGGGTTTCAAGCCGAAAATGCCGCAAAAATGCGCCGGTTGACGAATTGAACCAGAAACATCATTCCCTATATCTAATGGTGAAAAACCCGCCGCCACAGCCGCTGCACTACCGCCAGAACTACCGCCAGCAGTACAATTTGAATTCCAAGGGTTATTAACAGCAGGGAAAATATCGTTCGTGCTTTGATACTCTCCCGCTAGTTCTGCAGTACTACTTTTTCCCAAAATAATTGCACCGGCTGCACCCAAACGCCTTACTACCGTAGCATCACGAGTAGGAATGTAATCTTTAAGAGGTTTATATCCCGCTGTGGTACGTAAGCCTTCAGTTTCAAAAATATCTTTAATTGTTATGGGTACGCCGTGAAGTATTCCCCAATTTTCACCTTTTTTTAAAGCTTCGTCGGCTTGCTTTGCAATTTCAAGAGCATTTTCGTTAAGAGTACAAATTGCGTTTAGTTTAGAATTATGTAGAGAAATTTGATTTAAATGGGCTTGTAATACCTCAACAGATGAAACTTCACCTTGTTTTATCATTCGGGCAAGTTGATATGCACCTTTAAAAATTAAATCGTTCATAAGTAGAGAGGATAGATAAATGTTGGGGTTGCCCCTCATAAGTATGAATCAAATTTATGGATAACCGAAACCTGTGTAGAGACGTTACAGTGTCAATTGAGTAGGCAACGGCTAAATGTTGGTAGGGAAATCGCCGATACCCTCGAGGGTACCGCTACATTTACTAAGTGCATCTAGGCGAACTGAGAAAATTCTGATATCTTTAATAAAGTTAATTATATTCAAATTTAGTTAACTGAATTAACTTACATCTTGCACCATTTTGGTTAAGCCCGAATACCCGCCTTGAAATTAATATCAAGGCTCATATACAAAGTGCGTTAAAATTCATATCTTGCACCATTGTCGTTAAGCCCGACATTACGCCTTAAAATAAATTTCAAGGCTAATACAATAAGTACGTTAAAACGTACTGAAAAACTTACCCAGTCTGATTTATCAGACTTTGGCTGTTAGCCTGGGAATTCATTCCCAGGGGGTTATTGAGAATGTTGCAAGATGTCAGTTAAAACGCACTAAAAGTCTTGCTCAGTCTTATGAAGGAAGACTTCGTGTATTAGCCTGAGAATTCAATAATACGGCGGGTGCCCTCGAATGGTGCAAGATGTGAATTAACTAATTAGAGTATGAGTCGTCTGAAAAAAGAAAATTCATGGTTTTCCTTCATATGTTTTTAAATTGATTAATTATGGTGGCGATCGCACATGATATTCCGAACATAAAAATAACGAAAATAATAACTTTGAATAGCATCCTTTATCATTTTTTTACAGATATTTTTTTTCATTTCATGAGTTAACTAATACTAGGAAATATTTTTTGTGTTAGACTCTAAAAAAAATATAACAATGTCTGATTTAACTAAAACTTTAGAAAAACCAAATAATCTATCAGAATCAGGAGTTGTAGAAAACTGGTTCAATAAAATTTCCCGAGAATTACTAAATAACTATAACTTAATAGTCGCGGGTTCAGAATATCGACTCGTTGAAATCGAATTTTACTGTTACGCAGAAGAACATCCAGATATATTTACCCACCGAGACGAATTACAAAAAGAATTTGGAAGCTGGTATTTTCATCGCAATGGAGGTAAATACAAAAGTGGAAGTTTTAAAGGACTAGATTTAACTTTTGGAAATAGTAGTATGTACTGCGGAATTTTGATTCGCACCATTAAAAAAGCCGACGGTACTATTATTTGTGGTCCATCATTATGCGTCGATAATTTACTCGCCACAACTCAATGTGAAAGTGTTGCTCAACTCGATGAAAAAATTGCCAGTAAAATAGCTTGGGATGAAGAAAATATCATATATTTAAAGAGAACTGAAACAGAAAACGAAAATTTATCTGATCATCAAATTTTTTGTTCTGGGAGAGTTGGATTATCTCTCAAAAAAGCTAAATCATCTTCAATAATGCCTCAGTATATTTTACGTCCCTATCGCTATTTGAACAAACCAAAATCAGTGAGTAAAGGTAAAATTTATCTCGTGCTGACATTATATTATCAAGGAATTACTCCCGAAGAAATTCATCAAATTACAGGCTCTCCAAAACGTAGTATTGAAAAATATATCGCTGATTTTGAAGAAGGAAGAAAAGAAGAAGATTTTTCTCAATATATTGGAGTAGATTTGAATAGTGGAAAACTATGTAAATTACACGGAACTTGGTACGAAAAAGTTGGTAGATTAAGTTGTAATTTGTAAAATTCAACTCCCATATAGATAGTTGATGTTGGGTAAAGTAAACGATCGAATTGTTAGACGGGTGTATATCTTTGATATGTTGGATTTTAGTACAGCCGATAGCTCTCCCCTACACCATGACTCAAAACTCTATCGAACAAATTGAGATAAACCTGCGGAATGAAGCACTCAATATACGCAAAGCAGCATTAGATTCTCTTGCAGAGTATCCCTGGGAAGTAGCTGTTCCCATTCTAGAAAAACTAGCTAGGGAAAAAGATTTTGCTTTGCGTCGTTTAGCCGTGATGGGTTTGGGAAATCATACTTCTGAAGCTTCCTATGAACTATTACTACAAATTATTCAGCATGAGCTTGATTCTAATGTCTTAGCGGAAGCTGCTAACTCTATTTTTGAATTTGGCGATATTGCTGTTCCCATTTTACAGGAGTTATTTGAGAATTCTGAGAATTGGTTAGTTCGTCAAACGGTACTTTCTCTATTTGTAGAAACAACTTATTA
Source organism: Rivularia sp. (in: cyanobacteria) (assembly GCA_050042755.1). Lineage (GTDB taxonomy): Bacteria > Cyanobacteriota > Cyanobacteriia > Cyanobacteriales > Nostocaceae > Rivularia. Next base: position 6,557 of record JBHJJJ010000121.1, on the reverse strand, counting down.
CGAGACTTCCCTGACACTTGCAAAAACAGCACTCCAAGACAATGATATACAGACTCTCAAAGAAACTGCTATTCTTGTTTTAGGTCAACTGTTGAAATCGCCACTAAAAGACCAAGCTTTGCAAATATTGACCGAATTAGCTGATTCCGAAAATTGGCGGATTAGATGGAGAGTAGCAGCAGCACTACAACATACTCAAGATTTATCAGCTAGGAAACTAATTGCGAAACTGCAACAAGATCGACATTATCGCGTAGTAGCGGCAGCTTTAGAAGTTGCATCTTCTTGGGAAGAAAATTAGGAGAAAAATTCATAATGCAGGAAATATCTATGGCAATTAAATTCTCCGAAATCATCACCACCGTTGCACAATTGCGGAAAGTAATGGGATATCCCAGCCATCGAGTCACCGATATTGCAATACCGAAATTAGATAAACATTGTCGGGCTTTTATTGCTAAATCACCTTTAGTATTTATCGCTTCATCAGATGCTCGTGGAAATATGGATATATCACCGAAAGGAGATCCGCCGGGATTCGTTCAAATACTTGATGATAATACTTTAGCAATTCCGGATCGATCGGGAAATCGTCGAGCAGATACTTTTCTAAATATACTTGAAAATCCCCAAGTTGGTTTATTCTTTCTTGTACCAGGTAAAGGTGAAACTTTGCGAATGAGTGGAACAGCAATAATTGTTAGAGATGCTTCTTTAAGGGAAAGTATGGCAATTAATGGTAAAGTTCCAAATTTTGCGCTTGTTGTTAATATTAAAGAAGCATTTTTTCACTGTGCTAAATGTATGCTGCGTTCTAAGATATGGCAATACGACGATTGGGAATCTATCGATGATTTACCATCATTAGCACAGACAATGGTAGATGCTGCAAATCTTAAAGAAAGCGTCGAAGAAATGCAAGAATTAATCCAACAAGATGAGCGAGAAGGTTTGTATTAACTAGTTTTACCAATTACTAATACCAATCCCAAATTATGTTTAAGGATTCGTCATTCGATTTCATGGCGATTATTTACAATATTCTCAGCATTGACACCATTTTGCGTTTATTCAATAATTGGAGTTCTTTTTGGGATGATACTGTAACTGCCAAAGATAGATTTTTATTACAAAGGGTTGCATTATTTATCTTTATTCCTGTAAGAGTATTGTTTCACGAAATAGGACATGCTTTAGCTACTTTACAAGTTGGTGGTGAAGGGTTCCCATAAGAATTTTTTTAGAAGAAAAAATTCTTATGGGTGCCCGTGAAGTGCGGAAATTTCAATGGCGAGTGTTTTAGGTTTATGCGATCGCGCGTATAATCTTAGTGGATTGCCTGACAGGCTGCAGTACTGTTGTGCGGAAGTTATATTAATTACGATATACTTTGATATAACATCCACTTTTTCTCAATAATAATACTGCTTTTTTAGTATCATGGTATTTTAAATTACCCTTTATCCTATTTGAAGCTATCAAAATCGGATTTTTTTTATTTAAGGTGCTGCTTTAGTGATATTATTTTTGTAGAGGTAATTAATATAATGGGAATATTGCTGCTTTCAAAAATTTTGCAAAGATTTCCATTATAAAAATATCAATCTCATAATTATATTATCCCATATTATGGTCATTGAAAAAAAAATTCGCTTTTCCAGAATTTTTGGAAAAATTAAAAATATTCAGATATTTAGATTGTAGGGTGTGTGACGCTTAGAGAAATTTGCAGCGTGTGATTTCGTAGTTTTTTCCGATGATACCCAAAATTTCAGCATCCTATGAATAGCAGCTTGTATTTCTGAAATTCAGAGCAGCCATGGAAGCGATAAGCCGCTCACCCATGGGCATAGCGATCGTGTTTCTACTCACTACTCACTATTTACCACCCACCCACCTATTGAGTTGATAAAAATTTTAAAGGGCAGACAAAAAGTCTGCCCACATTTAAAAAATTTTGAAGTGCATAAACCACAAGGATTTAGCTTCTTGGGCACACGAACCTTTCCGGTATTCGTGTTATCCTAGTCTTTCAACTAGCTCCTCAAGCGTTAATTCCGGCACTCCCTGCCGTACAGTATCTATTATATAAAAATAACTGGGATAATATTCAAACGATAAATTTCTTTACAAAGGCGGTTTGACAATGGGAAAACTAAATCCATACAATCTACAGATGCAGATTACGTCTATGTTTGAGCAAGGACAATCGTTCTTTGCAACAACAAAAGTGCAGGATTGGTTAAAAGAACGCAATCAAAATCCTGCTGATTATGATATTATCTTCCACAAAAAACCCGCACCTCCAGGTTCTAAAGAAGTGATAGTTATTGAAATTGAATTAAAGCGGAAAGATGGGCAACCAGTAGATCCTTGGTTGCAGGAGCAAGCGAATTTACAGGGGTAAAGGGTTAGGAGTTAGGAGTATACGCCTCCACGCTCCGCGTGAATGGTAATAACCAAATCTTTCCAAAATGGCTATATAGTAAGTAATTAATCGGACTTGATATAAGAGGTAAGAGCTAAATCAGATTACTCCTAAGCACTAACCACTAACAACTAACTTCTAACAAATTTATTGTTTAAGAAAGCTGTAAATTGCGGAAAAATCTTGTTCTCCCAAACCCTGCTGTATTGCTAAACGATAAATTTCTTTGACGGAACTTGAAACTGGAATTGCAACACCTACTTCCGAAGCTGCTCTTTGCACCAAATGCTCATCATTTTTTAACTTAACCCCACGAATTCTATTCGTGGGATTGTGAGTGAGTATCATACAGTCGGCGATTTTTGCACAGCCTGTCTTGCATCGCCTAGCTCAACAGTTGATGCCCCCTTTATTATGCCTTCGTTTCGTAAATATTTGATCTTAAAGGAAAGTCTTATTTTTGTGCGGTTATTTTGTCACTCGTAATTGCTTTTCTTTCTGGTTTCACAAACTTTTGGAATTAGGAAATTAAAACTTTTAAGCCTAAATTATCCTTCAAACGATCTTCCACAGTGTATTCTTTTGTCCAATTACTCATAGCAAAGAAGGGATTATTCGCAGTTTGGATAGCTTTTTGTTGATCGATTTGAGCTTGTTTATAAGCCATCTCTGCAGCTTCAATTTTGCTGTTTTGCTCTTGGATAACAGCTTCTAACTTCTCTTCATATTGTTCAAGTTGGAGCCTTTTTTTAGCAGCTTCAGATTTTTTATTTTCAAAGTTTTCCTTTGCATTTTCTACATCTTCTATGGCTTGATCTGCTTGTGTTCTGATATGGATATTTTCAGCTTTGGGTTCTATGTTTTTGACTTTTTTAATTGCTGTAATAACTTTTGTTTGCCAATCTTCTTTTGCTGCTTCTGCTATCTCTTCAGCTTGATTGACTTTTTTAAGAAGGTCATTTCTCATATTTGTAGCTTTATTAATCGCTTTTCTAGCCTGTCTTTTTACATTATCAAAAGCATTTTTAGTCACCTTTACTTTGTTCGATACTGTTGCTGCTTGTTGTGCAATGGATAATTTTCGATTAGCTTCTTGCACAACATGATTTGAATTTGCACGATTCCAAGTAGCTTGTGCAGTTTCAGGTGTCATCAACGCACCAGTTAAAGCAACAACATCAGATACTACTTTCTTGTTGTTATCAAACATAATTTCAAATCCTTCTTTTATTACACGGAAATATTCGATAAATTCACTTACTATTGAAGTGTTTCTATTCCGTTAAATACATAATATCTCTGTAGTTTTAACAGTGTCTATAGCAACTATCATTTTTCGCTTACTCTTTATAATTTTCTGGTTGGAGAAGTGCGAAAACCTAGGAATTGGAGTTTTGCAGCAGGTGATTAGAGAGAAAACTTCGGTAAACTCGTAGAACTACACCTCTGTTTACTAAGAAACCCAGATCGTTCAATTGTTTTCTCAGTATTTACTGATATAAAAGCCCCAACTTTAAAAATATTTTTATACTAATTCTGCGTTATTTATCGGACAGCAAGTAATCTTTCATACTCAAAGTGCAACGCACAAATATTTTTGTCTAGATCGAGGAAAATTTTTTGAATACTACTGCGATCGCACTAATCGATTACCGGCTAAGAATTTATACCTTAATCTCTCCCTCTATCAGTTAGGTAGTCTTCCATCGGGAAGGGAGTTAGGATCCATTTTACGCTCTTATGGGTGTTTTCCAATTTTTATTCACCAGATACGATGTCGCCGATCAGTTAGTAATTTATAATTCGTAATAATTGACGGGCACCCTTAAAAGTTTTTTTAGAAGAAAAAAACTTTTAAGGGAACCCTTGACCTACATTGGGAATCTCGTCATTCTATCGTAAATCTTGTAAATAGAGATCCCCTTTACCGCTAAGGTATGGCGAAGCCATTCACCCGAATTATTGATGCCAATATTTTATTACTGGGGGTGTGGCTACAGAGTCGTTAGTTTTGGATAATTGATAATTGTTCATCGATAACTGTCATAATTAGTAGATGCGATTTTTGTCACTATTTTTTGCTACTCTGCTTGCAGTAATTATACTACCTATCCCAATGGTTGCTGCTACTCCTATTACTCCAGGAGATAATCTGGTTGTGGAAGGAATTCCACCGATTTCTTCCGATTTAGCGCAGAAAGTCGAACGTTATACTCAATTTCGTTCTGCTGGTATTTCAAGTTGGCATCCGAGAAAACGCGAAATACTGATTTCTACCCGCTTTGGAGATACGCGTCAAGTACATCTAGTTAAGTCTCCTCTCGCGACTCGCCAACAATTAACGTTCTTCCCAGAACCTGTTCGCGGTGGGAGTTTTCAACCTACTGATGGTAATTATTTTGTCTTTAGTAAAGATATTGGCGGTAATGAATTCAACCAAAATTATCGCTATGATTTGGATACTGGGGAAACCACTTTATTAACCGATGGTAAATCGAAAAACAGTCGTGGTGTATGGTCTAACCGTGGCGATAAAATGATTTATACTTCCACTCGCCGCACGGGTAATGATGCTGATTTTTACACGATCGAGCCGCAAAATCCCGCAAGTAATAAGTTATTAACAGAATATGAAGGCGGTGGTTGGTATGGTTTGGATTGGTCGCCGGATGATGCTAAGTTATTAGCGTTGCAATATGTTTCGGTGAATGAGAGTTATCTGTGGTTGATAGATACCTCAACAGGTGAGAAACAGCGATTATTACCCCAAGAAGGTGATGAAAAGATTTCTTACGATGGGGGGATATTTAGTAAAGATGGTAAAGGTTTATATGTAATTAGCGATCGCGATTCTGAGTTTTCCCGGTTAGCGTATGTTGAACTAGATACTTTAGAACATACCTATCTCAGCAAAAAGTTTCGTTGGGATGTTACCGATTTCGATCTTTCCGATGATGGTAATTACCTGGCTTTTGTCACCAATGAAGATGGAACTGGGGTATTGCATATTTTAAATACTGCAACGCGCCGTTTTAAGCGTTTACCAAAGCTTCCTATAGGGCAAGTATATGGCATCAGATGGCATAAAAATAATCGGGATTTAGGTTTTACCCTAATTTCAGCGAAATATACCGCCGATGCCTATTCTTTGAATATTGCCAATAATAAAGTTGAACGTTGGACATTAAGCGAAACTGGCGGTGTTAATACTAGTAACTTCTCCGATGCTGAATTGGTAAGGTGGAAGAGTTTTGATGGGAGAACAATTTCCGGCTTTTTATATCAACCTCCCGCTAAGTTTACAGGAAAACGTCCGGTAATAATTAACATTCATGGCGGTCCGGAATCGCAATTTCGTCCTTCGTTCCTGGGACGTTATAATTATTATCTCAATGAATTGGGTGTGGCGGTTTTATTTCCTAACGTGCGGGGTTCGACGGGATACGGTAAAACTTTTACTAAGTTAGATAATGGGTTTCGTCGGGAAGATTCTGTGAAGGATATTGGTGCGTTACTTGATTGGATAGCGACGCAACCTGAATTAGATGCAGATAGAATTTTAGTTACCGGGGGAAGTTATGGCGGTTATATGTCGTTAGCTGTGGCGACGAAATACAGCGATAAAATTAAAGCTGCAATTGATATTGTGGGTATTTCCAATTTTGTCACTTTCCTAGAAAATACCAAGGGTTATCGGCGAGATTTGCGACGGGTGGAATACGGAGACGAAAGAGATCCAAAAATGCGGGAGTTTCTAGAAAAGATTTCTCCGACAAATAATGCTGAGAATATTAAAGTGCCATTATTTGTAGTTCACGGTAAAAACGATCCTAGAGTACCGTTAATTGAAGCAGAGCAGATAGTAGCAACGGTGAGGAAGAATGATATACCAGTGTGGTATTTAATGGCGAAAGACGAAGGGCATGGGTTTGCTAAGAAGAAGAATCGTGACTTTCAATTTTATGCCACGGTGATGTTTATTAAGGAGTTTTTAATTGGTAATGGGTAATGGGTAATGGGTAATTGGTAATTGGTAATTGGTAATGGGTAATTGGTATATAGTTATTAATAATTATTAATAGTTAATATATAATAAGTAATAATTAATATATAAATTTAAATAGTTAAA
>JBHJJJ010000120.1:0-29094 GCA_050042755.1 Rivularia sp. (in: cyanobacteria) | reverse complement strand
TAATTCTAATTATTAGGTTTAAAATTTGCATATTTGTGTACTAACACCCGGTATAGCATATAATTTTTTAGGGTTAATGGCTGGTTGTGCTAGCGTCCCGCTCGCTATTAAAACCCTGCGTGCTTTACGCTCGCACTCCTTCAACCCAACAGAATTAATGTAGCGGAATGCTACAAGAAAAATGTACCAGTTGTGTAAATCCTAAGAAATTTCAAACCGAACATCATACACTCTCCCTTAACTCACCTTCCAACCGCTTCACCCTCACTTCCACCTCTCCACGCACCGGAAAAAGCAACTGCCCATTCAAAGCCAGAGCATAAGCCTCCACAGCACCCTTCAAATTACCCAAACATTCAAACACTCTCCCCTGCCAATAATCAGCCATTACCGGGTCAAAATACCGTAATTCCTCAGCCAAATCCCAGGCTTTCTCCCAGCACTTCCGACTTATCCCATCCTCCTCAAAGGCTTGATAAGTCTCTCCCAACCACACCGCAGCAGAAACAGATTGTACGCAACTAACCTCACTACAAGACTTGCTCGTCTGATTTGAGGCTGTCAGGTGTAATTGACTCAAATCCCATCCTTTTTCTAAAGCCTCCACCGCTTCCCTATGCTTGTGGGCTAATCCCAACACGCGCCCGTGACAAAACCAAGCATCCGGTAACTGGGGTTGAAGTCTCGTTCCTTGCTCCGAAGCCCAACACCCGCGCTCAATTTCTCCGAAACATTCTACTAGCGATCGCCCTACGGTAGCCCAAATATTCCACCGTTGAGGAAATTTTTCCAACATCTCTTCCAGCAGGGAAGGGAATGATATATAAAACTCCTCCGTATAAAATTTCATATCTCTACATTGTCTGGAATGATGCAAAATCTCGCACAATCCCCGATAAATCTCGCAATCATCAGGATACAGACGATGAGCGGACAACATCGCTTCCATTGCTTTCTCATACTCACCCGTATGGAACAAACACCGCCCATAGTAATACCAACCGTTGGGATTATTAGGGTGTGAGTCTGTAAACTGTTGCGATACTGTTACTCCTTTCTCCCACTCTCCCCGGAAAATGTGGTAGTATGCCAGCAAAACATGGGCATCAGGCGCATTAGGAGCCAGTTTCAAGGCAGCAGTGATTATTTGTTTAGTCTGCTTCCCAACATTTTCCTTTACCAATCTCCTCTGACAACGATGATAAGCCAATCGTTTGAGTACCCGGAAATCATTAGGAGCTAATTCTTCAGCTTTAACCAAGTAATTCTGTGCTTCTGGCAAATTACCCATTTCCAGTAGTGCATCATAGTTAGCCAATAAGGCTACCAAATCATCTGGTTTCAGGGACAAAATAGCATCAAAGGCGTACTTAGCAGCAACAACATCTTCCCTCTCCATGTGAACTTCTCCTAAAGCTAGCCAGTGGGAGGGGTTATTAGGTTCTAGGCTAGTCGCAGATTCAAAAGCGATTATTGCTCCTTGGGTTTCACCTTGGCAAACAGCGATTAATCCTAGAATATGATGGCGAGTCGCTTCGCTAACGGATTCAAGGAGAGGGGAAGCAGGAGAGGTTCCTACAGATAAAGCACTTTCATAAATCTCTATAGCTTCAGCAGTTTTCCCCATCAATTGCAAAATTTTCCCCAACTTCAACCGCACTTCAATTAACTGGGGTTGTTTTTCCAGACAGGAGCGATATTGCTCAACTGCTTGCTCCAAGCAACCCATTGCGTACAGTAAATCGGCTAACTCCAACCGCTTCTTCCAACCAGAGGGATATTTTTCCACGTATTGGGTTAATGTTTGCAGCTTTTGGTCTTGTCGGCTTAACTTTTCTGACACTATGAGGTTAATATTTAGCTCCACCCCAGAAGACTGGGTGAATGATACCAACTTTGAGTTATTGTTTCTAGACATGTTGCGCTCACTTGATAACTAATTTTTGTCTGATTCACGCGCTTGATAGCGATCGCTTTTTTTGAGCCGGATGTAATTCTTTCACCAAAAAAAATTGATTTGTCAGTTAAATAATTTAGATCTTGGCAAGAGTCACCACGATCGTCTAACTTTGAATCATCCAGCCCTGACAAATACCTTTTCAAACGCCTTGCTAAAAAGTTCCGTGCTTGTTGAATGCGTTTATAAACCTTATCTAAACTCAACTTTAGCCGTTGAGCAATATCTTGATAGGAATATTGGTAAAAATAGTGCAAAATAAAAACGGGGCGCAGTCTGTCAGAAAGAGCGCTTACAGCATCGTGAATATATAACTTTAACTCATTACGTAAAATTACTGATTCAGGAGAGTCAATATTAGCAATAATCACCTCATCATCTCCTCCGGGGATTTCCTGCATATTTGTGATTCTCTTGCGGTAACGCTCTCGATAAATATCTACACAAAGATTATGAGTTAAACGGGTGAACCAAGCACGCAAATTAGTTATTTTTCCTGCATATTCCGGTAACTTATTCCAAGCTTTCAGACTCGCTACACTAAGAGCATCTTCCGCATCATAATAATTATTTCCCATCCAACCCAAACAACGAGAATATAAGTAATCTCGGTGCTGCTGCCATAATTGCCAAAAAGCACTTATCTCACCGCTGAAAAAACGCTCTAATAATAGCTTTTCTTCTAACTTTTTTGGTGTTTGCAGCATCATTGCGGAAACTAAGCCAATTTCGTTGGTAGATACCTGCATTTCTTTAAATTCGGAGTTACTGCTGAATACACGACAACCAAAAAAACAGTATTTTACTGAAACAACGATAATACCCAGCAAATACTAAAATCTTTTTGATTTGTTATCTAAACTACAATAATCGATTTTCCCCGGTTTCAAATTCATATCAAGTTCATAAATATTTTCGATGAAAATATGTTTTTTTTGATTAGATTAATATGAACATTATGTAAGTTTTTTCCTATACACTGAAGGATTATAGCCCTGTAATTAATTATAAAAATAATAATATCTGCGACTAAGAGGGTGTTTTAAAGTATTGTTTACCGATTAAATATCTCTGGAAAACATTGACGGTTTTAAATTTACCCACAAATGGATTTGTGAGTAAAAGAGGGGTCTAATTATTTATTGTTTGCAGTTTTGCAGTTTTATCGAATCTAAATTCCTATTAAGCAATATTCTTTCCACTTGTATCGGAATTATTTAAATTTCCTCTTTATTTTCTTCTTCCTCTGTCTCCTCTGCGTCTCTGCGGTTTTTTAATCATTCAGGTATAACCGGAATTGATATGATATCAAGTTTGCTTAATTACTTATACATCCTGCTTTACCTCACCCCAACCCTCTCCTTACCAAGGAGAGGGAGCAATAGGACATATTCAATTAAATATGTAACTACCCCCCACCATTCAATCACCCCTCTCCTTAATGAGGAGAAGGAATGGGGGTGAGGTTTCCTCTTATACAAAGATAGATTTGTAAATACGGTTCTGAATTTTCAAATTACCTTGTTGCTTGACGACAATCCCCGACAAAATTAATTCTCTTTCTTCCCAACTATCGACTGCAAGAACCTCTCCTCGATCCAAAATTTGTCGATAGAGTTCTAATATTTTAACAGATTGCTCGTTCTTAAAAAGGCGATCGCGAATAGTTCTTAAATGCTCTGGCTCATCTTGTGATTCCCAATTTTCGATTATTTTGGTTTGCACCAAATTATCAATCCATTCGGCTTCGGTGTTGCTAGGGATAGGGGATGAAGAATTGCGGATGAGTTGGCAAAGCTTTTGAGTCAAGAAAGGTTGACCATTAGTCCAGAATAACACTTCCTTGAGTACTGTTTGAGGATTGCTCACTTTCTCACTCAATCCTTGGAGTAAAGGTTGGGCTTCATGCTCTTTAAAGCCTTCGAGTTGAATTCCTTGCCCGATGTTAAAGGGAGTTCTTTTGCGATCGACAATTAAGTCATTAGGAGTGGCAACTCCAAAGAAAACCCATGTTAAACGTTCATATTCTGGATTTATACAGCGCTGATTATAGCAAGAGCGAATTAAAGCAAAAAAGTCATCTACGGGAAAATTCAAGCTTAATATGATGTCAATTTCATCGATAAAAATAACTATTTTGTTGCACGAAGTTTCATCAACTGTTGCAATTTCAACTAATAGAACTTCTTCAATAAATTGACTCAACCTTTGAACCGGAGAAATATCTTGTCTTTCGTTCCACCAAGTTTTAAGATTAACTAGTAAATCAAAACTTCGCCATAGCTCTACCGCAAATCCCTTGTACCATTGTTCGGGAGTAGTGTTTTCGCTACCAATACGACTCATATCAATTGCGACACATCTAACCCCCTCATGTCTGAGGTGGTACATCATACGCACCATGAGGCTTGACTTACCCATTTGTCTAGGATTTAGAATATGACAAATCTCGCCACGTTTCAACGCTTTGTAGAGATAACGATCAGCCGAGCGCACTACATAAGTGGGAGCATCCATAGGTAAACTACCCCCGACTTGATACTCAAAGCTCGAAGGTTGTTCGTTACTTCTGAGTAACTCGTTTTCAAAAAGCAATTCGGCTTGAGTAGCTTTGAGAATTTCTAAGGTTTGTGAAAGTTCATGAGTGCGCTCTTCTACCCTTTGTTCTAAGTTTTGATAAACCCTTGAATTCTCAATAGAAATAGCAGCTTGAACTGACAATATATTTACAAGTTCGACTCGTTGTGAAGTAAACGCACCTGTGGTTAAATTATTTTCTAAATAAACAATTCCTTTTAATTGACCTTGATTAAGTAAAGGAGTACAGAGAATTGATTTACTTTCTGTAGCAATAATGTAAGGATCGTTAATAAATTGTCCTTCATGGACTGCATCATTTAAAACAATATATTCTTGAGTACGGGCTACATAATTTATAATCGTAGTAGGTAAGATAGGGATTGATGTTTGAGGATTTACAGATTCGATCGGAATTGATTGCAAAATAGTAACTTGATCGCTATCAACTGTTCCTTGAGCTTCGATAACCCAATTACCTTGATGATTGAGAATTAAAAAACCTTTTTGTGCCCCTGCATTTTCAATTCCAATCTTCATTAAATTTTGCAGGAGTTTTTCTAGCTTAATTTCACCATAAATTGCTTGAGATGCTTTAATAACTGTGTTTAAATCGAGTATTTCTCCATCTGTTTCACTGGTAGATGTAGTTGTACTTATATTTTTTGATTTGTTTTGATTTGTTAATCCTAATAAATACTGGGGATATTCTTCTTCTAACTGTTTTACCTTAGCTTTTGCTCCCCAACGGCTGTAACAATGGTAGGCATTTCTCAGATACAATTTACCGAATTCTTCTCTACCCAGTGCCAGATAAAATTCAGATGCTCGTTCGTAAGCTATAGCTTCTTCGTGGATAAATTCCGATTTTTTAGCACCTTCAATAGCTTTTTCATAAAGTTCTTGAACTTGCCAATTATCTCCTAAGATTCTTGCTTTTTCAGCTTCTACTAAATTGTATTTATTTTGAAAATTTTCTGGGCAATGACTAGCCCATAGTTTCATATCTTCTTGATTTTTTTCTACTTGTTCTAGGATTTCTTTTTGTTGCTCTAAAGTGCAATTATGGTGATGAGCAAGTAAAGATAGAGAGGAGTAGAAATTGTACTGTGGAATAGATAAAAATCCGCAAAGTGCTGCGACATATTTTTTTGCATATTGGCTATTATTAAAAGCATGAATATAATCTTTAAATAAATAATAAATAAAATTTTTACTAAAATAGTAAATAAATAACAACCATTGATTGTTTTGCCTAGTATAGTTTTCTAGATATTTATCTTCTTCATGTTTAAAATTGCCGATCATTAAAAAATACTTATCTTGATTTTTTATGGTTAAGTTTTTAATAATATTTTTGCATATTTCTAAATAATGTATTGAATATTTTTGATTGATTTTTATGATAAAATTAGTGTATTTTATATAATCCTGTTCAACTTGTTCTAAATTATATCCTTTAAAAAATTTTATATGACAATAATTCATAGAACAATAACAAGCATACTCATTATTTCCTGTGTTTATCAATCTTTGTATAATATTTAGTAATTTATCTTCTCCAATTTTGTCATGGCTTAATTTTTTCCAATGCCAGATAAATCCATAGTATAAATGTATAACTAAAGGTTCTAATGTAGGAATATTGTATTTTTCTAATAATTTTAGAGACAGTTCTCCAAACTTATAGCCACTATCAATATCTCCTATCACTCCAGATAAAAGCATTCCATAACAACCATAAGTAACAGCAGCTTGAGGAGGATTATTGTATTCAAGGCAAAGGTTGATCTGGATTAAAATTACCTCAACAAGTAATGGATAATTGATTATCCATGCTGCAGACATAACTGGCTGCATTATTGACATAGCTGCTATTTTATATAAATCGGTTGATTTAGGCAAATTAGCTAAATCTTGAATAGTGTTGTTTTTTCTTTTTAACATCAATATTAGAGCTTGATGTTCTTGTTTAATTTTATTTTTTATTGCATTGTCACTAACAATTTCTTGGGATATTTTTATCCCGAATTTTTTTAAAGCTTTAACAGCAGTGTCAATAGCGTTATCTGGCTGAAATTTAGCAAAATAACACATGATTGTTAACTGATAAACTTTAACTGTATCAAGATTATCTTTTGCCTTTTTTATAATAGTTGTAGTTCGTTCTTCAATCTCCTCCAATTGAGTATTCAAATATAGAGCTTCTAAGATTTCTACCTGAAGCTCTAATGTCAATTCATACTGATGCTCCCAGCTATTTTCTGTTAATAATTCTGAACCAGTCTCTAAATATCTTAAAGCTGATTTATAAGCTGTTGAAGCTTTTGCTTTTTTACCTGCTTGAAGATTTAATTTAGCTAACTCATTTTTTTCTAATTGCTCAGTAATTAAAGCAGAACCTTCATTAAGTTGATTGACAATATCAAAAATCTTATTCTGTAACTCAGGTTCCGGAATATTTTTCAGTAGTTGACGACCTATTTGTAAGTGAACTTGCTTTTTTTCTGATTCGGGAATTAAAGAATAAGCAGCTTGTTGTATTCGGTCATGTAAAAATTTGTAGGGAATATATGTAAAATACTTAGAATAAGTTTCTGAGCTATTAGTTGATAATTCTTCAGAATTCCAAAGTAGAGGAATTTTATAGTTATTATCTAGAGGAATAATCAAGCCTTCATATAAAGCAGAGTGTAATTCTCTAGCCGTGATTATTTGAGATTTATTATTGACAAAAGAAAGAATTTCTAAATTAAAATGATTTCCAATACAAGCCGCTAATTTGAGAACTTGTTGAGTGTTCCGATCTAGCTTTTCAATTTTACTCACCATCAAGTCAACTACATTATCGGTTATAGACACGGTTTCAATTTGCTCTATATCCCATTGCCAATAACCTTGTTGATTGTATTCTGAATTCCGAAAAGATTGATGAGGATTAAATATTAATAACTTTTCTTTGTACAAATAACTAATAAATTGATTTATAAAAAAAGGATTGCCACGGGTCTTTTTGGCAACTAATTTAGATAAAGGTTTTGAAAATTCTGTTGAGCAATTTAGAGTATCAGCGATTAATTGATTAATGTGCTGAATTTTTAAGGGATAAAGGGTAATCTTATTAACTGGAACTTTTGTTTGATTAATTTTTTCTAAAGTAGATACTAGAGGATGAGTAAGACTAACTTCATTATCTCGATATGCCCCTATCATCAGAAAATATTTATTATCGGCATTTGAAATTAATTGCTCAAGTAAGTTCATAGACGGCAAATCTGCCCATTGTAAATCATCAATGAACATAACTAAAGGATGTTCTTTTTGGCAAAAAACATTCATAAATCTTTGAAAAAATATATTAAATCGATTTTGACTTTCAGTTTTACCTAAGTCTTCAACTGCTGGCTGTTTTCCAATAATTTTTTCGACTTGAGGAATCACATCGATAATAATTTGACCATTATTTCCTAAAGCTTCTAAAATTTTCTGCTTCCAAGTTTGTAGCGTTACTTCCGGTTCACTTAGAAGTTTAAGGATTAACTCTTGAAAAGCTTGAGAAATAGCAGAATAAGGAATATCTCGCTTCAATTGGTCAAATTTACCACTAATAAACTGCCCTCGTTGCCGTATAATAGGTTTATGTATTTCATTGACTAAAGCAGATTTACCAATACCTGAATAACCAGTTACGAGAACCATTCTGGTTGTTCCTTCGCTAACCTCTTCAAAAGCTGTAAAAAGTTGATTAATTTCCTCGTCTCGACCATATAGTTTTTGAGGAATATAAAATTTATCAGCAAAATCTTGACTTCCTAAAGGGAACTGATAAATTTTTCCTTGAGACTTTAATTGATTCCCACAGGTTTCTAAATCCGCTTTAATTCCCGAAGTACTTTGATATCTCTCTTCTGGTGTTTTGGCTAACAATTTTCTGATAATATCAGATACAGCTAAAGGAATATCAGAAATTAGTTCATGAACCGGTAATGGTTGTTGTGCAATATGACAATGGACTAATTCCATTGGATCGGTAGTTTCAAAAGGAAGTTTATTCGTTAAAAGTTCATAAAAAGTAACACCAAGAGAATAAAAATCACTGCGATAATCTACTCTCCGATTCATTCTACCTGTTTGTTCTGGCGCAATATAAGCTAAAGTTCCTTCTAATTGATTAGGATGAACAACCGCCATAAATTCTTGGGATAAATGGGTAGAAATACCAAAATCAATTATTTTGAGTTGTCCCGTCTGGGGATTATAGACAATATTGGAAGGATTAATATCTTTGTGAATGATATTAGCATTATGAATCGCAGCTAAACCGTTAGTTATCTTAATGGCGATAGGAATAAATTCTTCTAGCCTTAATTTACCTTGGGATAGTAATAATTTTAAAGATTGACCTCCAAAGTCTTCTAAATGCATTGCCAAAGTATTGTCATATCGCTCTAAATCATAAGCTTTAATAATACTATCTAAATTCAAAGAACGGGTAATTTCATACTCTTGCTGATAGCGGGTTAGTTCTGAAGGAGTAGGATAGTTTTCTTTAAGAATTTTGAGAATAATAGGCTGGCTTTTTGTCTTTAAAATTGCTCGATAAACTAAGGAATTAGCACTTTCATAGATTTTTTCTTGGATTTTATAGTTTATTCTCATAAAATTAGTACAACTGATGCAATACCAATATAAATAAGCCTAAAATAACCAGTTTATTTTAGGCTTATTCTCTTTATTCAGGTCTAATTGTACTATAACTAAGTGGTACTTAGAGGAATATAAGGATAGGGAGGAGCGACAATCTGTAATTTCTGACCCTCCCAGTCATCGCTCCCTTTTTCGGGATAAAATGGGTATTTATTACCATCAATTGAATGTTCTTGTGCAGTAACCCATTCTTCGATCTGCTCCTGTCCAAGAGAAAATTCATTAGGTCTCGGAGGATAACCTAGAGTGACTTTAGTAAAAGGAGGATTTTGCTGTGCTGTTGCTTGGGAAAGATCTATCCGATGAGCATAAAATGTATCCCAAGAGACATCGAGTGCATACTCCCAAACCGTTTCATAGGTGCTAAGAATGGGTTCAGAAATCCTTTCCCATCCATTTTTAGATTTGTAATATGCTTGCCCAGATAATAAAAGGGCTAAACTTATTGATTGATAACTTATGCTTATAGGATCAATTAAGAAAGCGAATAAATCTTTTTTTTCCTCTTTTTCCTTTTTCTTTACTTCTAATATCTTTCTCTGTATTTCAGAATGATCTTTGATGATGTGTTTGAATCCATCTTCATCAAGCCAATGAGTAGTTAGGTGGGCATTATACGAATCTAATATTTTTACGATCAATCTTAATTTATCTTCTTTCTCATCTTGTATCTTCTTTGGGTCGTCAAGCCAAGTAGAAGTAAGAAGCTGAGATAGCTTACGACATTGTAGTAGAAAACGCACAGTGGAATATTGTGCAGCTTCTATCTCATCCGACGATTTTATTGGTACAAATTCTTGATCAACTTTTACTCCAGCTGTAGGTAAGGACAAAAACTCAAGATTATAGTGCTTTTCTAAATCTTTTTTCTTTCCACATACTAATTTACCAGTATCTTCTATACTCTCAAAAGCGAGTGTTTGAAAATAATATTCATTGTAATGATTCTGATCCTTCAAGCTGCTTGTATCCACACCGAAATCAATATGTAAATTG
The DNA here is from genome assembly GCA_050042755.1 of Rivularia sp. (in: cyanobacteria). Lineage (GTDB taxonomy): Bacteria > Cyanobacteriota > Cyanobacteriia > Cyanobacteriales > Nostocaceae > Rivularia. Next base: position 18,857 of record JBHJJJ010000120.1, on the reverse strand, counting down.
GATTGAATGTTTCTAATAGCACTCGGTGAAAAGTATGTCATTTTCTAATTCCTGTTAATAGGTTAACTAATTCGAGTCAATAATAGTTTTATGGAAGACCATAAAAACGACAAGGATTATCCCAAAGAATCTTTTCCAAAGTTTCTTTAGATAAACTTTCTTCAAGCTCTACCAAATCCTTAACAACCTTTGGATTGTGATCCATATGCGGATAATCCGAGCCAAAGATTAAATTGTCAGAGCCAATATATTCAATCACCCGAGCCAGTAAAGGTTCCGATGGCTCAATAGAAATAAAACACTGACGACGAAAATATTCTGAAGGTTTTATTTTGACATTATGTTTGACTTCCCAATATAGATTTTCATATTCTTCATCCAGTCGCCACAACCAGTAGGGTAACCAGCCACAACCTGATTCAAGGAATCCCACCTTGAGATTCGGATAACGCTCTAATACTCCTCCTTCAATCAATGCTAATAGAGCCATCATCTGTTCCATGGGATGGGAACAAGCATGAAGAGCAAAACGAGTATTGAATCGTTCTGCACCTATAGTCCGTAAACGACTATGAGTTCCTTCATGAATCCCTACTGCGATTCCTAGCTCCTCACATTCTCTCCAAAAAGGTTCGTAAGCAGAGTCGCTCAACAATCTTCCCTTAACTGGATTAGGGCGCAAAAACACTGCTTTCCAACCAAAATCCGCAATCCGATGCAATTCATCCACCATTGACTCTGGTGAGTGAAGATTAATCGCTCCTACCCCTTTTAACCGATCTCGATCGTAATTGCAAAAGTCCTTTAACCAATTGTTATAAGCACGAGTGAAAGCTCCTGCTGCTTGTGCTTCCATGTTATCAATTGCCCAAAGCCACAATCCATAAGTAGGATAAACGAACGCTATATCAACTCCCATTCCTACCATCTCTTGGAGATGAGATTCGACATTATAGCCTTTGAAATAAGCATTGGGGTGAGCTGCCATCATCTGCTTATTTCCCAAATCGCGTACTAGTTCAGACAGCTTTTCCGTAATCTCTTCCCCTTTAACTTTCATATCTGCTGAAGGAGCAAACTGCTGAAATTCTGGTTCGAGATACTCAGCCCACATATTAGGAGGCTCTATAACGTGGGAATCAGCATCAATAATTGAATATCCGTTTAGCATTTGTGTTGGTTGGGTGCAATTCTTGCTCAAGTGAAATCTAATTTTGGTTGTCAATCATTTGAATAAATTCTCAATAAAACCAACAGAAATTGGTCAAGATAGACGGGTATAAAATCTTGAGCCGACTTGGTTTTTCTCTGATTTTTCATACCCCTATTGATGTTAGTTTATTTTTTGTGTCTTCATTTCATAAAGGTCATATAAAAGTTCATGTAAAAGTTCATATATAGCGCTTTTTGGTCGAGTCTAATATACTCAAAACCTCACCCCTTCCCCTCTCCTTAATAGGTCGAGGGGTGCCCGTAAGGGCGGGGTGAGGTTCCGAGGTATTCCATCGAAGTAAAAACCGCTATATAACTTCTAAAGTACTTTGATTTGATGGGTATATAAGTATATATGTGTAAATATGCTGCAAAACTGTTAATAATTATGACTAAGTACATAAACGACGAATAACCATGTTACTTTGTAACATAAATCACAATTGCAAAGCGAGTTTATAATTTTTATGCGCCTTGATTGTCTTGTTGAGATTGTTAACCAGCAGCTAATTGAAAGCCAAAATCGGCTGCTTAGTTCTACAGAAATTCTCATCTTAAATGGCATTTGGGAGCATAAAACTTATAATGAAATAGCCGTCAAGGCTGGTTATAGTCCTGGCTACTTTAGCAATGTCGTTGCTCCAGAGTTGTATCAGCGACTCTCCCAAGTAATTGGGCAGCGGGTGACTAAAAAAAACTGTCGGGTGGTACTGGAGTCTTATGGCACCAGCCAAGCAACACCAGAGACAACAAATTTACAATATTTCGCAGAAAATCCCGTTAATTGCGTTCGCGAAGCGACTCTTCCGGAGTATCCCCAAGATACGTCTCCCTGCTACCCCAGTGGTTCAGTTCCCTTGGACTCCCCTTTTTACATCAAACGCTCTCCTATTGAAGATCAAGTTTATCAAGAAATCAGGAAACCAGGGGCATTAATAAGGATTAAAGCTCCCAGGGAAATGGGCAAAACCTCAATGCTGCTGAGGATTATTGACTATGGAAATCGCCTGGGCTACAATACCGTCAGCTTGAACCTAGAACAGGTAGAGCAGGTCACTTTGAGCAATTTTAATCAATTTTTGCGCTGGTTCTGCGCCAACATAGCTCGCCAACTTCAGCTTAAACCGATGCTAGAAGAGTATTGGGATGAAGATTTGGGAAGTAAAATTAGCTGCACCCTGTACTTGCAAAAGTATATACTAAAGTCGATTAATGCTCCTCTAATACTGGCATTGGATGAAGTAAACCAGATTTTCGAGCATCCCCAAGTAGCGAAAGATTTTTTACCTTTGTTGCGCTCTTGGCACGAAGAAGCGAAAAGAGAGCCGCGATGGCAAAATCTTCGTTTGCTCGTGATTCACTCAACGGAAATTTATGTTCCTCTTGAGCTCAATCAGTCCCCTTTCAATGTGGGTTTGCCAATTCATTTACATCGCTTCAGTGCTGTTGAGGTGCAGAATTTAGCCCAACGCTACGGACTCGATTGGGAAGATGGGAAAGAAACCAGACAATTAATGGCAATGGTTGGGGGGCATCCGGCGCTGGTACACTTAGCAATTTATCATCTTAGTCAGAGTGAGATAACTATGAAGCAACGGATAGAAACTGCTCCCACTGCTACGGGAATTTATTCAAATCACTTACAGCGTCATTGGGCGGCATTAGAAACACAACCAGAACTAGCACAAGCTTTTCATCAGGTTCTCAATGCTACTGAACCTCTTCCCTTAGATCCCATCGTAGCTCACAAATTAACCAGTATGGGGTTGATTAAACTCTCAGGATTTAAAGCAATCGTAAGTTGTGAATTGTATCGTTTGTATTTTGCGAAAAAGGGAGAGCAAAATTTCTTAGCATCTGTGAGCTAGTAGTACAGCAACCTGCCGATTGCCGGGTGAGGGGGGAGAGGGGGAAGAGGGGGAAGAGGGGGGAGAAAATAATTTTTTTCTCGTTATTAACCCCGCATAGTATTTGTAGGTTGGGTTGAAGGGAGTGAAACCCAACATCCGTGTTGGGTTGCGCTATGTCAGCTTAACCCAACCTACCTTCTATACATGGGAATATTTTAAGTAAGTCGGCGTTAAAAAATCAAGGTATGTCTTTCGTCTCCCGGAGGGAGATAGTAACCATTAGCAATCGCAAAGGTTTGATAGCTCTTTACATTCTGTTACATGGTTAGGTTTATTTGTGCCGACTTACTTAGTGCGTTTTAACGTACTTTGTATATGAGCCTTGAAATTAATTTCGAGGCGGAAATTTGCACTTAAAGATAATGGTACAAAATATCAGATGAACTTTTTAATGAAATGAATTTTTTCATGAACTTTTTCATGAACTTTATGAGATTAAGAGAGCAACAATAGAACTATCATTAAACATTGATTATAAGAGTTGGTATTAATCCCACCAATGAACAAATAATTCGTAATTCGTAATTAAGTTTGATAAGGGGGGCTTAAACCCCCAGGTTTAGTTAAATTTAATCAAATTATCAGCTAAAAACTAAAACAATGCTCGATAAACCACAGTTCAATCCCTCTTATTCCGTTGAAACTATAGAAACAGACAAGCTATTTTTATTGTCCGAGAGAGAAGCAGCCACCTTAACTGCCCCTCTTTCTTGTGAGATAGCTGCTTTAGTTGATGGCGAACGCAATATTGACGAAATTATTGACACAATTCAAAAGTCGCTACTGCAATACCAAACATCTGTTCCGGAAGCTAGTAACTTCTTCCAAGAAGTTCTCAATGTGAGTATTCAAGCTCAATATGCTTTCTTACAAATGGTACAAAAGGGCTATCTTGTTGAACAAAATAACTCTGTTGCATCACAAGTAGAAATTTTCTGCCATCATCTCAAGGTCGATCCTGATTTAGCCTATCAACGATTGCGATCGACGAGAATAGCAGTAAAAACCTTCGGTTCGGTTGATGCTTCCGAATTGATTGCCATACTTGAACCCTTAAAAATTCAAGTAGCAGAGGTTGGGGATTTGACAGTAGTTTTAACCGATGATTACCTCAATCCGCAACTATTAGAATTTAATAAACAAGCTCTAAAATCCCCATCTCCCTGGATGCTGGCTAAACCATTGGGAACAATAATTAGGATTGGTCCTTTATTTTATCCTTATACAACTGCTTGTTGCGAATGTTTAGCGAAACGTTTACGAGATAATAGACCTATTGAAGGCTTTATTCAGAGACACAAACAAATTTCTGCTCCATTAGCTCCTCCTTTGGGTTGTTTGGCATCTACAGTACAAACTGCATTAGGAATGGTAGCCACGGAAGTGTTTAAGTGGATTGTCAAAAGGGGAAATGAACAATTAGAAAATAATTTGCTCGCTTACGATACGATGAGCTTGCAAACTCAAAATCATCCCTTGGTGAAACGTCCTCAATGTTCTAGCTGTGGAGACATGGCTCCGAGGTTAATTAACAACCCTCTACCCGTTATTTTAGAACACCGCGAAAAAACTTTTACCGCAGATGGAGGATACCGTAGTTGTTCACCCCAAGAAACTCTGAGGAAATATCAACATCATATCAGTCCCATTACTGGTGTTGTGCGAGAACTGACTAAAATTCCCGGCAATAAATTAACTCATAACTACATAGCCAAACATCATTTCCTCAGTGTTTTCGATGATTTAGCTAGCTTACAGCAAAATCTGGGAGGGAGGAGTGCAGGGAAAGGTAAAACTGAGTCTCAAGCAATGGCTAGCGGTTTCTGCGAAGCTATCGAGCGATATTCTGGGGTATTTCAAGGAGATGAAATTACTGAAAAAGGTTCTTGCCACAAAATGGGAGACAAAGCAATCCACCCCAATGCTTGTATGAATTTTAGTCAGCAGCAATATCGCGATCGCAAGCAATGGAATGCAGATTCTCCCGGCTGGTTTCAAAAAATACCCGAACCCTTTGATGAAGAGAGAGTTATTGACTGGACTCCGATTTGGAGTTTAACTCACCAGGAATTCAAATATCTGCCTTCCTCTTACTGTTATTATGGCTATCGTCCGTCCTATAAACCCGACTGTTGGGCTGACTCCAATGGCTGTGCCACAGGTAATAATCTTGAAGAAGCTATTCTGCAAGGGTTTATGGAATTAGTAGAGCGCGATGCTGTAGCTTTATGGTGGTATAATTGCCTGGAAAAACCCCAAGTTGATTTAGATAGTTTTGACGACCCTTATTTTCAAAGTCTCAAGGAATATTATCAAACTTTGAATCGGGAAATTTGGGTGTTAGATATTACCAGCGATTTGAATATTCCGGTTTTTGCTGCTATCAGTCGCAGAAGCGATCGACGCAAAGCAGAAGATATTGTTTTAGGTTATGGCGCTCATTTCGATGCCAAAATTGCTATTAGTAGAGCCTTGACTGAAGTTAACCAAATTTTACCCAACGTTATGTTTGCAAAAGCTGATGGAAGTACGAACTATCCCCCATCTGCCGATAAATTAGCTGTAGATTGGTGGCAAACTGTAACTTTAGCTCTTCAACCCTACTTAGTTCCCAATCACCAGTTTGCGGCTAAATTTAGTAGTGATTATACGCAAATATGCAATTACGATTTACTCGAAGATATCAAGCTCTGTCAAGAAATCGTTGAGAAAAACGGCATGGAAATGCTAGTCTTAGACCAAACTCGCGCCGATATTGGGCTGAGAGTTGCCAAGGTAATCGTTCCCGGTCTGCGTCTTTTGTGGAAAAGATTAGCACCTGGACGACTTTATGATGTCCCGGTGAAAATGGGATGGTTGCAAGAATCACTGACTGAAGATCGACTTAATCCCTTCCCTATGTGGATGTGAAGGCTATATCGGAATTACAAAGAAGGAAGGAGTTAGGTGGAAGAAGGAAGAAGGAAGAGGGAAGAAGGAAGAAGAACCATACTGTAAAAACGTGGGGTTGAAAATGGGCTTTAAACCCATAGCTGCTAGCGTAGCCTGTCCGCAGAACATAGTTTTTTTATATTCATACCTTCTTGCTCCTTTCTTCTAACTCCTTTCTTCTTTAGGTAACTAATTATAATTTAACTTTCAATTATGGGTTGAATTCCTAATCGTCATACAGTATAGGATATCTGCCACGCAATACCTACGGTATGTTCCGCTAGCCGCTTGGATGCGTTAGATTTTAATCCCCATTGCAATTCCAGCCTTCTTCCTTCTTCCTTCTTCCCTCTTCCTTCATTTTTACTTCCAATCAAATTTCATACCTAGATAATCTTCCAATTTTCTATTGTGCGGTTGAAAAAAATCAGCTAATTTTTGGTGTAACTCAGTGTTATTTTTTTCATAAGAACCCGAATTAAGCTTGGGATATATTGGGAGCGAATAATTGTCTATTTCTAAAAAATCATAAACCTGTTGCATAGTTTTATCGGTTTGATTATAAAGGTCTTCACTTCGCAAAATCAAAAACTGTTCTCTTGAAAATACAGCCATCCACTTTTTAAAAAAATAAAAATATAAACCAAACCAAAGATATCCTTTTTCTGTCTGCCAGTATTTATGAATGATGTCATCAGTATCTGTTATACCTGTTAATATTTCAATTTCTGAATTTATCGCTACTTCTAAAGAACGATGTTCTTTCATCATTTTAAAACTCATATAGTAATTAGAAATAGCTCTAGTAACGGGATTGCGTAGTATCGCAATCAGCTTTCTTTTAGGAAATAGCTGAGATACTTTTTTTTCAATTTCATAACCACCAAGATACCAGGGAGTTGCTTCTCCCGTTAAAAAACCTCCTTGTGTAGGAAGAGGAGGAAATTGAGCTAAATACCAATCAAGTCCAAGGTCAAAATTTGTATTAAAAAAATGTAATTCTTTTTTGGTCGGTGGGATAATTTGAGGATGTTGGCATAGATAATGAAAAAGGGAGGAAGTGCCAGCTTTACCCATACCAATAATTAAAAAACTTACATCATAGTTTTTAGGAGAGTTAATATACTGGGCTGTAATTTTTGTATCTAACTCAATTTTTCTCTCAATACCATTTTTATAGGCAGTAATAGCTTCAGAGACTTTGCCTTGTTTGGTTAACATATCTCCTAAAACTACGTTAGCGTGGTGAGAAGTTAAACGTCCTGAAATTACTTGATGATAACAGGTGGTTATTTTCTTTAATTGATTGGCTTGAAAGGGAAAATTATACTTGATTATGTAACCTAATATCAAATAGGGTAAAGATAAGGATGGTTCAATTTCTATCGCTTTAATGCAAGCAAAAACTGCCTCATTCCATTGCCGTTTTTCTTTGAAAAAACATCCTAATGCTACAGCATCTTTCCATGTCTTAGGGTCGGCAGTAGTTTTTACTTGCTCGCAGCTTAATAGCAACAAATAAAAGCTTTGATAAGATGATTTTTTTTGAAGAAAATTTTGAAACTTTATATTTTCTTCTCCTTGAAAGCCTAGAGTTTGTAACGTCTTATTGAACACTTGAGATACTGATAAAAAATTTGGTTCTACTTGCAACGCTTTTCTAAAAATTCCTAGAACTTTCTCTAACTCTCTTTGTTGATAATAAAGTTCGGCTATTTTATCATAAACAGCTAAATTATCGCGCTTTATTAGTAGGGCCTTTTGATAGTGAGTGACTAATTCTTTTAATTGGGGTTGCATAATTTTAAAACTTCAAAGCAAACCTTGACTTCATCCCGGATGAATACAACTTCATTGCACGGTCAAAAAACTCTCCTAATTCTGAAACTTATTCAATTTCTTTTATTCGTTCTTTCATATATCCTTGGGGAAATCCCAACAATTCGGCACTGTAAATTGCATTCGCTCGGCCAGTCAATTGCTGATTAAAATCAGTTCCTAATTCCAGCAGCGACAGAACTTTTCCATTTAATTTATAGCTTCCCGTTGTTGGTTTTAAGACCCCAGTGATTATTTTTAATAATGTACTTTTACACGCTCCATTTTGCCCAATAATTGCAAAAAATTGATCTTTCTTTACCGTAAAAGATACATAGTTAACAATTTTTACTGGCTTAGGTAGTATTTTAATTGTTTCTGTTTTCTTTGTTGTGATTTAACCTCCAACTTTAGCTTTCTTGATTGCTCTAAGTTCAAAAATATAATCACCGGGTTTTTTAATTCCAGTTCTGAGATTTTTACAAGCAAGCGGTTCTGCTTTTCGACTATAGCGTAGAAGTGATAATGGTATACCTTTGCTAAAGTCGTAGGTTTTCTCATTCTACAATTGAACCTTCAGCAGTATAACCTATAAGTTGTAATTCTTTTAATTACGGAAACACGGTAAAGTTAATGTTCGTACTAATAGTATTAATGCTCCTGGAGATTTTGATTTCGGCTTGGGTGTTTTTGGTTTTGCAGATTTTAGTTAAGAAAATATTGGCGTTGCATAATATAGGGAGGAATAATGGTGTTCTACTATGCAATGTCCATACTGCCAGTCTACTGAAATACGGAAAAACGGTAAGCGAAGGGGTAAACAAAACCACAAGTGTGTCAATTGTGGTCGTCAATTTATAGACGTTTACAGCCCACCAAAAGGCTACTCAAATGAAGTTAAAAAAGAATGTTTAAGGTTATACCTTGATGGTATGAGATTTAGAGCAATTGAGCGAAACACAGGGGTTCACCACACGACTGTAATCAACTGGATCAAACAAATTGGCGAGCAACTTCCAAACGCACCCCAAGTCCAAGAGATACCAGAGGTGGGAACCTGAGAACTGGAAACCTTCGTAGGGTCAAAAAAAACAAATTTTGGCTATGGACAGCAGTAAATCACTTTCGTCCAGGAATTTTGGCTTGGACTCTGGGCGATTACCTTCGGTAGAGCTTCGCTTAACGCAGTTCAGAAACATTCAAATTTTTATGGAACATTGTTTCTTGTTGGAATTGTTATTTTTACGTAACAGACGGTTGGATAGTCTACCCTTGTTTTATTGATTCGGGAGACCATATTGTTAGTAAAACCTATATGACCAGAGTTGAAGGAGAGAATACTCGCTTACGCCATTATTTAGCCAGATTACGGCGAAAAACGCTATGCTATTCAAAATCCGTAGATATGCTCAAACAGTCTATTAGATTGCTACTTCATTACTTAAAGTATAGAGAATTACCAGTATAAACCGGGAGCATCCCGCATTTATGCAACGCCGAAAAATTAACTAACCGTTCCGAACAGATTGCTCAGTTTCCTCTATCAAGTCGCATCGTTCCAGAGTTTGAAACCAAGCAAATTCGAGAAGATATTGAAGGTTCTTACCGTATTATCTATTATATTAAGACTGACCAAATTGATATAATTGCTGTGCTTCATGGCTCCCAGCAAATTCAAACTATAGATGAAGAATAAAAATTATTTACGATTCCAGAAATAAACTAAAAATATTTAAACAAAAAACTTAACCTTTTCGAGCGCGATCGCATCACGAAAACGGCGTTGCTGAGTCGAAATATTAATTTGTGATTCCACGTTTCACTGGTCTTTAGAAGAAATTCTGGTTTTGGAACATGGCGATCGCCGTCGTTGGGTTGGGGAAATTGGGAAGTTGAGAAGAGCGAGTAGTGAGTAGCGAGTAGCGAGTAGGGGGATTTATATATGAAAGATAATGTTAACAGTAAAATTACATAATTTTCTAGTAATATTTTATGCTATTTATTGATGGTGGGAAAACTTTGCTAGCTTTATGAGTTATGGGTTGAAGACCTTCGTCAGCAAAGAGAGCGCAGTCATAGAAGGAATTAAGGATAATGCCAGCAACAGGTAAATCAAACAGCAATTTAAACTATATTACTAGTAATCTTTTTTATGTAGGTATGGAAAGCAGTATCTCGGCTTCTTTTAGTGAATGTCAGGGATTAGGGGTAAAAGTTAAGTATGAGACTAACCACGAAGGTGGTGTTAATGATCAACAAAGAGTATTTCTCGGACAATTCACCATCAACCCAAGATTTAATTCAACTTTCTTCTCAAGCTCAAGATTCGATTGTAAATTCCTCTCTTACTATTCCCACTCAAACCCAAGATAACCAAAATCCGATTCATTTCCACATCGGAATAGTTACCGATTCACCACCAACCCAGGATTTAATTCAACCTTCTCCTCAAATTCAAAATCCGGTTGTAAATTCCGAGATTACTATTCCCAGTCAAACCCGAGAAAACCAAGAGCCGATTTATTCCGACATCTGAACAGTTACCGATTCACCACAAACCCAAGATTTAATTCAACCTTCTCCTCAAAATCAAGATTCCGTTGTTGATTCCTCTTTTACTATTCCTAATCAAACCCAAGATAACCAAAATTCAATTCATTCCGTTATCGGAACAGTTAACGATTCATCACTAACCCAGGATTTAATTCAACCTTCTCCTCAAAATCAAGATTTGGTTATTGATTCCGAGATTACTATTCCCAATCAAACCGACATCGGAACAGTTACCGATTCATCACCAACCCAAAGTCAAATTCAACCTTCTCCTCAAAATACATCAAATTCTAATACTTCGGTTGAGGATAATTCACTTTATATAAATTCCCAAGATATAATTGAGCCAGCACGGGAAGTTGCTTCCCATCCTTGGTTTGAGAAATTAGCAAGATTTGGCTACGTGGCAAAGGGTATAGTTTATATCATCATTGGTTTACTAGCATTACAAACAGTTGCGGGTACTGGCGGTAAAACTACTGGTAGTAGTGGTGCATTGGAAACAATTGTTGCTCAACCTTTCGGCAGAGTACTACTGAGTATTATGACTGTGGGAATTATTGGTTATGTTATGTGGCGGTTGATTCAAGCTATTTTGAATCCAGAACATCCTCGTCAAAAGTTAGATTTCCAGAGTATCGTTAAGCGAATAGGGTATGCCGGTAGTGGTATTGCTTACACTGGTTTGGCTTTTACATCTTTCAAGTTAATAATTGGTTCAGGTAATTCTGATAATGAGTCTTCAGTGGAAATGACACTAATAATTCTCGTACAACCCTTTGGTCACTGGTTAGTTCTGTTAGCGGGTTTAATAGTAATTGGGATAGGTATATCTTGGATTTATCGGGCTTATCAGGCTAAATTTCGGCAAAACTTTCAACTTACACAGATGAGTTTTAGAGAAAGAATTTGGGTTGTACGTATCGGTAAATTTGGAATTGCTGCCCGTGGATTTGTTTTTACGATTATCGGTTTTTTCTTAATTCAAGCTGCGATTCAATTGGATGCTAGGGAAGCAAAGGGAGTTGGTGGTACACTGACAGCGCTTGCTCGTCAGCCCTTTGGAATATGGATTTTGAGTACGGTGGCTCTGGGCTTGATTGCTTATGGCGTTTATTGTTTACTTCAAGCCCGTTACAGAATAATTCGTAGTACGTGACATACTACGAATTTTGTTATTTTCAATGGCAGTACAATAAACATGGAAAAAGGTTTAGATGCTTTAATCTAAACCTAGTAATCAACTATTATGAACCCGGTAAGAAACTATTATGACTTTCGGAAAATATGAAGACGATTAATCAATAGCTTTTTTCAATTCTTCTTTGGCATTTTCTACAGAATGTTGTATTTTTGCTTCTGTTTGCTTTTCTTTACCTTCTGCTGTATCTTGAGGATTTCCAGTGATTTCGCCCATCATTTCTTGAGCTTTACCTTCGATATTTTTTGCAACTGCGTTTAATCTATCTTCAGTACTCATAATTTCTTCCTTGTATTTTGATTGTTATTTGCTTTTCACTATTAACAGTTTATTCAAAATATTTTGATTCGACTTCTTCCTATTGATTTATAAATTAATAATTTTGGTTATACATTTAGGTATAACTGATTGTCTAACTAGTAGTCCCATTGATAGTGTAAATATATATCTAATATTTATTTTATTAAGTTAATCCGACTCTAAGTATTGCTGCAAATACTTTACTAGTCGCGGAACATCCCAAATGAATGTGCATTAGCGTTGCAACTTTTACCACAAATTTCAAAATATTTGCTAATTAAAATAGCTCCTAATTATATTTTCTAATTCATCTAAAACATATGGCTTTTTAACATATTCATGAAAACCAGCAGCTTCAATTTTTTGCTTGTCTTCCTTCATTGCTAAAGCTGTCAGAGCTACAACTGGAATATTAGCAGTTGCAGAATCTTCCTGGAGGTTGGCAAAAATTTCAAATCCATTTGAATCTGGTAGCATGATGTCTAATAAAATAATATTAGGCTGATATTGCTTGGCGCGAGCCAATACATTACTACCTTGACTTTCTCCTATAAACCGACAGTCAAGGGTTTCAGCGATGTATTCAATCAGTAATAAATTATCTTCATTATCTTCAACCGCTAAGATTAACGGTTTATCAGTATTTTCTTTTTGATTATCTGAAGACAAAACAAGCTCCATAATTAACCTTGGTAAATTAAGTTTGCATAGCCAGAATCAAAACTACAGGGTTCAAGATTTTCTAAGCGGTAGTTTTAGTTGCGACTAAGAAAAGGTGTTGATTCAAAACTTAATTACTACCAAGTCAATCAAATTCTTAGTTTGTAATCAAATCAAAGAAAGAATTTACCGAGTTGATAGAATGTAGAACTAATTTACTATTATACACAAAATGCTGGTTTTTCCAAGTTCCCTTGGAGATGCTGCTTTTACCTTATATCTCTCTCGCCCTTCTGTTTGGGAGTTAGGTAATCAGGTATCACAACCTTCAATACCTAGTACTCGAGCAAGCAAAAGTTGCCTGGTAAAGGTAGAGAAGTGGGAGAAAATAAATTTTTGTTCTTATTATTGACCATATAAATTATTCCATAAGGAATATTTAAATTATGAGGAAATTTAGTCAATTGATAGAGTATTAATTAATTTGAAATTACTAACATAATATATAGTTGCTGATGAAGTTTATCAAAAGGAAAAAAAATATGAGTACTGAAAATCGTGCAAAAGCTGTAGCTAGCAATATTGAAGGTGAAGCACAAGAGGCTATGGGTGAAGTAACCGGAAATCCAGAAGATAAAGCAGAAGGTAAAGCGAAGCAGGCTGAATCAAAAGTTCGCCATGGTGTTGAAAATGCAAAAGATAAAATTAAGGATGCATTAGACTAAACTAATTTGAATTAATTAAAAATTGAGGGAAGCAGATATTAAATAGAGTTTTCTTTTTTTTGGGATGATAAAATCCGACTTGATTAATAAGTCGGATTTTTATTAATTATGTGAATCAAAATTTAAAATCCAGTTTTTGTGGGAGATTTTTCTTTGCGGTTCAATTGTTTTTACGATTTGTTTATAATAACGCTTCCTCCCCTCTCTTTAATAAGGAGATGAGTGGCTTTATAAATTTATGGTTATTAAGAATTAGCAGTATAAACCGGTAATTTAATTGTAAATAAACTACCTTTGCCTAACTCAGAATTAACGCTGATTTTGCCTTGATGCGATTCAATAATACAACGGGATAAATATAAACCTAAACCACTACCAGAACGCTTATTTTTCCCTTGAAGAAACCGTTCAAATAATTTTGCTTGTTCTTCTTGAGAAATTCCTGTACCAGTATCTTCAATTTCAATTGCTGCATCGTCGCCATTTACTTTTAAATATACAGAAACGGAGCCAGTATCGGTAAATTTAATCGCATTACCAATAATATTAGTTAAAACTCGCCGTAACTCAATGCGATCGCCCCATGTTTCTAAGGAGTTACGCTCTGTAATATCCAGGTTTAAGCATAATCCTTTCGCTTGTGCAAGGGGAGTTAATTCTTGGGTTACGCTCTGTACTAGGTTGTGTAAATCGCATTTGCTAAAGTTGAAAGTTTTACAGTCAGCTTCAAATTTATAGACTTCTAGCATATTTTGTACCATTGCTAGTAAGTCGCTGTTGCTATCAATCATGTTATCGATGATTTCTCGTAACTCAGGAGTGACATTAAAAAATTGTCCGTCAACCATTAGCTGCAAAATACGATTTGATGCAGCTAAAGGAATTTTCAAATCGTGAGCAAATCGCGAAACAAAATCTAGCCTTAATTGTGCCATGCGATCGCGCTCGTCAATACTGTGTTTTAATCTTAGTAAAGAACGTACTCGCGCTTGTAATTCGTCGAGGTTAATTGGTTTGCGAATAAAATCATCCGCACCAGCATCCAGCCCTTCAACTACACTTGATTCATCATAGGCTGTAACTAATAATATGGGAATAAATGGTAATGCAGAATTTTGCCGAATTCGTCGAGTAAATTCGTAACCATCAATATCTGGCATCATCACATCTAATAATATTAAATCTGGCGGAGATTCTTCTACTAATGCCAGGGCTTTTTTACTATCTTCTTCTATAGTAATTTCGTAATTATCTTCTGATAAAATTGCTTCGACGGCAAGTAAGTTGTCATATATATCATCGACAGCTAAAATTTTATCTTGTTTATTTATTATTTTATTAATCATGATAAACAGCGTGGTAATTCTAAGCGAAATTCTGAACCTTTTCCTAACTCACTTTCAACATATATTGAACCTTTCATCATTTTCATTAATGAATCTGTAATGGCTAAACCAAGTCCCGTACCTGAATGTCGTCTGGAGTGAGTTTGATTTGCTTGTCTAAATGGTTCAAATATATGTTCTAATTTTTCTGGTTCGATTCCTATGCCTGTATCCCGGACAGAAATTATAATTTTTTCACTCTTATTTTCATTGATAGTAACATCAATTTTACCAACATCAGTAAACTTAATAGCGTTAGAAAGTAAGTTGACAAATACCTGTCTTATCCTGGTGCGGTCATGAGATAAAATAGGATTTTGTAAATCTATATAAGTATTTATTGTTAAATTTTTGCGTTCTGCTAGTATACGTAATTCATCTAAAGAAATTTTTACTAACTGAGTGATATCAAATTCTTCTGAAACCAATTGTAATCTACCAGCTTCAATCTTTGATAAATCGAGAATATCATTAATT
This sequence comes from Rivularia sp. (in: cyanobacteria), assembly GCA_050042755.1. Lineage (GTDB taxonomy): Bacteria > Cyanobacteriota > Cyanobacteriia > Cyanobacteriales > Nostocaceae > Rivularia. The sequence goes on along the minus strand of JBHJJJ010000120.1, from coordinate 3,685 downwards.
AATTCTAATAAATTTTTGCCATTATTTAAAATCCTTTGTACCATGTCGGTTTCTGAATCGGAGAGCTTCCCCTTAGTTTTTCGCAAAATCATTTGTGAAAACACCATGATCGCATTGAGGGGGGTTCGCAACTCATGAGACATTGTTGCTAAGAAGCGAGATTTTAATTCTGATGCTTCTAATAATCTGAGATTCTGTTGATGAATTTGTTCTTGTTTTTCTTCTAATTCCTTATTTTTACGTTTAAGTTCCTCGTTAGTTTCACGTATCTGTTGGTTAAACAATTCAATTTTTATTTCAGCTTGATACATTCGTATCGCATTCTGTAAAGTTTTACCCAATAATTGGGGACTAATTCTAGACTTATTAATATAGTCCGATGCTCCAGCTTTCATTATTTCTACAGCAATTTGTTCGTCTCCTTGTCCTGTTAATACAATCAACGGTATTTTATTACCAGAATCGCGCACCTCTTTAACTACAGCTAAACCATCTTTTCCTGGTAAACGATAGTCAAGAAAAACACAATCTAATTGATTATTGTTTAAATAAGTGGTTGCTTCTTCATAATTAGAAGCTTCCGATACATCGACGGAAACTTCTATTTTACTTAGAGCGCGGCAAACTCCCATTCTATCAACTTCGTCATCATCTAAAAGCAGGATTCTTAAGGAATGTTCCATGATAATTTTTCATTTTTTTATTGATTCAGATATTTTGTGACAATAAATAATACAATATAAAGCAAAATCAGCCCTGTAAATAAAGCTTTATATTAATTTGGCATTTCTGATAACGACCAATACTTATTTAAAGTTTCCATCAGTTTTACAAAATGAGAAAATTGGACTGGTTTTAGCAAATAACCAGCAACATTCAAATTATATGCTTCTACCAAATCCCTATCTTGATTAGATGTAGTCAATACAACTACTGGAATTGCTTTTAACTTATCATCATTTCTTAAGTGCTGTAAAAATTCTATTCCGCCCATTTTAGGCATATTCAAATCTAGTAAAATTAAGCGTCTTTCATAGGGAACTTCTGCTGGGCTATTTTCTTTCCCTCGGAGCATATTTAATGCTTCCAAACCGTTATGAGCAATGAATAAGGGGTTGAGGATATTAACTTTTTTGAATGCACGCTCAACATTCATAATATCCACTTCATCATCTTCAACTAGTAAAATATTTAGCATTCGATTATTTCCACTTAACATACTTAATTGCTATAATTCAGTTACATAAAGTATCCTATTATATCAATTAAATTATCTATTACTTTATTAATAATTATAGATAGCTAAATTCATCTCTGGATTAATCTCAAGTTATAACTTGTTTGGATATGATATATTCCTTTAGATGAAAAATAATCAATACATCATGGCGGCAGGTTTATTTAGACCATGTAAATATAAATTTAGTTCCTTCTCCCACTTGCGATTCTACTTTAATTGAACCTCTCATACTATCAATTATTTTCTTTACAATTGCTAATCCCATTCCCGTAGATTCTTTTGTATCGCGAGCTTCAAGAGTTTGGAATATTGAAAATATTTTTTGATGATATTCTGGTGCAATTCCAGAGCCATCATCAGCTATAGAAAATTCATGAAATGTACCTTTATCTTTAGCTGATATAATGATATGCCCGTCTTGACGCGGATGGTGCTTAATTGCGTTATTGATTAAATTATTAAAAACTTGAGTTAAAGGTAATTTTTGAGTAGTTAAAGTTGGTATTGGCGATAAAATTTCAATTGTAAAATTCTTTGGAGGTGCTAATAAATCTATTACCTCATCTAATAATTTTCTAACATCCACTTTTTCACGATTGCGCTGAATTCTTCCTACCCGAGAATATTCCAGCAAACCATCAATTAATGCTTCCATACGGTTAACCCTTCCTCGTAAAAGTTCGAGTTGACGTTGATTTTCTGAAGGAAGATTTCCCGATAAATCATCTTCTAACCACTGGGAAAGATTTGCGATCGCGCGCAGTGGTGCTTTAAGATCGTGAGATGCAACATAGGCAAATTGATCGAGTTCCTGATTGCGTTTGCTTAGCTCTGCTGTGGTTTGTGCAAGTTGTTCTACTTTTTGCTGTATTTGTAATTCTGCCTGTTTGCGCTCCTCTATTTCTTCAATCACCGCAATAAAATACATTGGCTCACCATTATGGGGGTTCCGCAATAAATTTGGAGTTATCTCTACCCATACGCTAGAACCATCTTTACGGATATAACGTTTTTCCATCGAATAATATTCAATGTCTCCTTCTAGTAATTGACGAACGTATTTTAAATCCGTTTCTAAATCGTCAGGATGGGTAATATCTTGGAAAGTTAAATTAATAATTTCCTCTGAAGAATAACCAACAATTTCGCATAATTTTTGATTTACCCTTAACCATTTTCCATTCAAATCCACATGGGCAAATCCAACAGCTACTTGTTCAAAGGTAGCGCGAAATTTTTCTTCGCTTTCTTGTAATTGTTGAGTACGTTGTTGAACTCTTGCTTCTAATTGTGCATTTAATTCATTTATTTTGGCTTCTGCTTGTTTGCGAATAGTTATATCAATACTTGTACCAATAATGCGGTGAATTCGATTGTTACCTATGTCGTGTAATGGTTTGAGTGTTGTTAACCACCAGGTGTTTTCTCCATTAAAAATTATATTTTCTTCGTAAGAAACTGCTTTTCCACTGGCGATACAATTTGCATAACTTTGGCGTACCCTTATAGCAACCTCTGGAGGTAAAATATCTTCGGGTGTTTTTCCTTTTATTTGTAGTTGTGAAATACCTCTTTTGCGTGCTTGGGCTGGATTTAATCCAAGGTAACGAAAATCTCCATTTTCTAAAACATTGATCGCAAAAATTGAAACTTCCGCACCGTCATAAATACTACTTAATAAAGCATCTCTTTCTCGCAGTTGATTTAATGCTTGTTCTTGTGCTGTAATATCCCGCATCGCTACTACCGCACCCAGTTTTTCCCCCTTAGAATTAATGATTGAATCGCCATTGGCAAGTAAAGTACGCGGATATCCTTTTTTTGGTACAATTTTCATTTCAACATCCCGTACAGATTCTCCTTGTAATGCACGAAATAAAGGAATTTCTGTTTTAGGCATGGGAGTTTTACCGTCAGGTAAGTATAAATCATAATATTCACTCCATTGTTCCGGAGGAATACTTTTTACTTCCAACCCATGAAATTCAATCGAAGCTCGATTAAATAAAGTTAAATTACCATTGTTATCACAGGCAACAATTCCATCGGAAAGATTTGTTAATAAAGCGTTAATAAACTCAGATTGCTTTTCAAATTCCTGCTCTGCTTGTTTATATTTCTGAATATTTGTGTAGGTTATTATCCATTCCGCAATTTGTCCTTGAGCATTCAATGATGGTTGACAAGCAACTAAAAACCAGCCATAATTTCCATCAGCTAGATGAATGGGTAACTCTACTTCAAAGGGTTGTAATTGCCTTGTAGATTCTTGCCAAAGATGATGAATTTCCTTTAGCTCTTGAGAATGAATTACATCAAATATCTTGATATCTGATGCTTGAATATCCTTGAAACCAGTAGTTTCTAACCAGCAGCGATTAGCATATTTAATTGAGGCATCTGTATCAGTAACGCAAACAAGATGAGATATTAAATCAAAAATCT
>JBHJJJ010000119.1:0-7753 GCA_050042755.1 Rivularia sp. (in: cyanobacteria) | reverse complement strand
TCTCCAACCATTCCTCAAAAAGACTTATTTGGTTTTTATTCGGCGCTACTTTGAACTCGTAAGTCAGATTAAACACGGTGTTTCACCTCCTCCTCAAATTATACGCAAAACTCTAAAAATCGTCAATGGTTTTTTAGATATTACGGGGAATGAATTCCCCAGCGCACTACACCCCCATAGTTAGAAACTAGGGGCACTGTGCGCGGTTTCGGTAGAAGTTATATAAACAATAGAAAGTAGTACTGATGTTTTAGTACTACTTTTGAGATTGATTGTATTAATTGAGATAATTTGTACTAACCAACAAAACCTGTAATCAGCAACGGAAGTACTATCAAAGCAAACATAATAAATACTAGAGTCGCGGGATCTATTTTGATGGTATTTTTATCTTCTTGGCTCATGTCACAGATTGGGAGAAAATAAATTACATAAATTCAGCTTACCCTTATAGCTGTTTATTTCTCAATCCTCCTCGGGGAAGTAATGTCAATCCAAATTTACGGTATTCCTAACTGCGGTACTTGCAAGAAAGCTTTTGCGTGGCTACAAAATAATAATATTGACTACGTGTTTATTAATACTAAAGAAAATCCACCCAGTAAAGAAATGGTTGAAAACTGGGTAAAAATTCTAGGTTCCAAACCAATGCGAAACACTTCGGGACAATCTTATCGGGCATTGGGTGAGGAAAAGAAAACTTGGACTGATGAACAATGGATAGAAGCTTTTGCAGAAGATGCTATGTTACTCAAACGTCCGTTGTTTGTTAAAGATGGTAAGGCTGTTTTGGTAGGGTTTCGGCAGAAAGATGAAGTTATACGGGAAAAGTTGGAGTAGGTTATGTTGAGAACCGTGAGTTAATAACTGTAGATTACCCCATTACTTCACCCCAAGCTTCTCCTTAATAAGGAAAGGGTTGGGGTGGGATAAAGCAGAAATTTTGACACTCCCCGCCCTAAAGACACGGGGATTCTCGGTTCAACGAGCCCACTTAGATTAAACCCCTTGCGAAATCTAGTCCAGAGGTGGTTCTCTCCTCAAGCGTTAACTTTCCGAGTGCCCCTCGGTAGGTTAAGGTATAGGTTCAAGAACAGGTAAGGGACCAGGAAGAGGTGAAGGTTCAGGAAGAGGTAAGGGACCAGGTACAGGATCAGGCTCGAAGAAAATCAAACTATCCATAGGTACAGCCTCTATGGCATTAATATTCTCAGTTGAAGTCTTAAATGTACCTATTACGTCAAAATCAGTGTCCCACAGATGTCCACCGTGTTTCAAATAGCTACTACTACCTGTGTTTTTATCGTAAACAAAAATCTCACCTCCATCTAGAAAACCTGTTCCATTTAAATCAGTTCTTTCGATGGGATCGACACTGAAAACAATTCGATTTCCAGATACCATCATGGCATCTAAATTCAGGTTGCCTAATAATAAGTCGGCTTCTAAATCAGTCACATTTGCAACAGCCTTGGCAATTTCTTCCCTGGTGAAGATAACATTATTGTTGCGATCTAGAACTGCTCCAGAAACAATCCCACCAGAGAGAGGATCGTATGTAACATCTCCGTAGACAGAGTAATAAAAAGCATCTGATATATTGTCAGGTCCCCACAGTTCTAGAGCATCTACATCGTCAACTCCCCGATCAATTCCTGGGCCTGGTGCATCAATATTGTTGTTATTAGCCCAAATACCACCTGTGGCAACATTGGGTCGTTCAAAGAATATTTTGTCATCATAGGTGGTTGAGAATACCATTGCAGCCTTGTCACTGATAAGGCTATAAAAATAAGCATCACCAGGGTTAGCCATAGCATCTACTTGACCAAAAGTACTAAAATCGAAGCCATCTTGTGTCGCACCTGTGCCATCCCACAATAATGTCTGTCCTGGATCGGGGAATCCATTGGTGTTTTTATCAGCATTATCAGAATATTCTTTTCCAGGTACTCTTTGTGGAGGCCGAGGAAATCTCCTCTTAGGAACAGGAATAAGTGTATCTGTAGGTGATGAGATCGGTGCTACTTTCTCTAAGGGAACTGAATCAAATGTTTTGGTAATCTCCTCTAAGGGAATTTCATCAATGAGTTTTGTATTATTTTCAAACTTGAGAGGCTCGTTATCAGAACCGTTAATACTATCATATTTAAGAAGTTCATCAATATTAAAATCAAATTCTTCCATTAATTTTTCTCCAATTAAGTCAAAATTTTCCCATGGTGAGCTTCAATGTTTATTATTGTTAATCATTTAAATTAACAATAATAAAATCAAAATTAGCTCAGGCTACTGTATTATAATTAAGTTAATTTTAAATTAAGGTTATTTTAAATACCTTTAAATTATAATTTTCAGCAAATTTACTTTTTCGCTAAGTTCCTGTTCTATAAATATTTACTTGGAAATTAAGTAGTTCAGTCCGAAAAATTATAACTTGTACGTAGTAGCGCTTTAGCGCTAAAGCGCTACTACGAGCCTAATACAGCTATTTTATATTTCGTTACATAGTGAGATTTTCTCTCGCCTAATTACTTAATATAAATCGGACTTACGCAAAAGTAACGTAACTGCGTCATTACTCACGTGAGGCGACGTATATGTCCTAAAGTCCCTCCGGGAGGAGTTTCGGTACGGACAACCTGAACGCGAACGCAAAAATCCTGCGTTCGCGAAGCAATGACAAATCGACCTTGCGTAAGTGCTGATAAATATAGCTTACCGATCGGCCAATTCTTGTAAAATTTGTTCAGCTAAATCTTCCAAAGAGTAAACTATATTAATCTCAGGACGTACAAAACCAGTTTGAATTTCTACATCTCGTCTTCTGGGGTAATTAGGATGGACTCCTATAAATAAAGGTTTATCTGTCATTGACCAACTGCCTAGTTCGTAAAGCGTTATCGGACAAATGCTTTCTTGAGGAAACCAAAAAAGAATAGATGAAGCTAATCGCAGATGTTTGTGTTCCCATGCAATCTGTTGTCTAGAAGCATCGGGATCGTGAATGGGGAAATTTGGACGACGGGGATTTAAAATTGTCCAGGATAAAGGTTCTAACAATTCTACCATCTGCGATTGCCAATCTGGACAATTACTTATACCGCCAGCACAAAATATGGCATCACCTTCTCCATCAAATTTGTCTAACGCTCCAATAATCTTACTCATTTGTAATAACCGACACTAGCAGTAACTGCTAATGTTACAGCATATTTATCTACAAAGTGCTGTACTCTTAGCCGATTAATGCCGATAATTGACACCAGCAATAACTGATAATGCTACAGCATATTCTTCTAAATTGCGCCGAAGTAATTCCATTTCAGTTCTTAATTGTGCTTCGTATTTCCAGTTTCTTTCATGTTCTTGAGGACTAATAGTTAGGGGACGTTGAGCTTCCCAAGATTGTAACGAAGGATGCCACTTGGACAGAAAAGGACGTAAACCTTGATTTAACACAGTAATAGCGATTCCCCCAACTGAACGATGAGATGCACCGATATCGGGGCCAGCTTCTCTAAGTATTTCCCGTGTCGTAGCGAATAAACTATGGAGAGATGCTAGTGCTTCCCGCAGTAATCCTTGGTCTTTTTCTGGTTCTAGTGGTTGAATGCTAACGCGAGTCACAAGTTCTATAAATAACGACCAAGCGGCTCTTTTTTCCGTATCATCCGGTTCCCATTCGGTTCCACCAATCCCAAAAGGTAGATTTAGCGATACTTTTGTTAATTTATTAAAGTCTTGCTGAAGCATTTTAAATAATTAGTTGCAACCCTATACTAATATTATCTGAGTATGTTCACTCTAGAAAAGATAAATTAAAATTACATAACCACATCTGCACTGGCTAATATGCCAGATTTTATTTCAGTCAAATACATAACTCAAATTTACATTTTTATTTAAAGCTTTTCACTGTTTGAGTGGCATCCTGCTTTTCTATCTTTGAGAAATAGTTTAGAAGAGTGTGCTACTCCCAACGCGCTCTAAAATTACCAAAAAATTGTAGGCTTGAGGAACGAAACCCAGTGGAATGTTGAGTGTAACTGACTTCTTGCACCATTCTCAATAACCGGCTAGGAATGAATTCCCAGGCTAACAGCCAAAGTCTGATTCAGTAGGTTTCAACATACTTATTGTATTAGCCTTGAAATTGATTTCTCTGTTCGATGCGCCTCCGGCTTACAAGGCGTAATTCCGGGCTTAACGACAATGGTGCAAGATGTGAAGTGTAAGGAAGTTTAAGCCCTCAAACGCATATAAAACCACAAACGATAACTAGGGAGATGGCCAATCGGAGCATTCTTCACACAGAAAGTCAGTTCTGAGTAGGAAAGCCATTCTTTGAAAATAAGCATACCTTTACGCCAACCAATGCGAGCGCCAAACTTTTCGTAGTCCCCTCCGACGCTTTCCCAAATGCGATTTTGTACGCTGAAGCCAAAGTGCTTATTGCTATATTTTTCCCAAAGTTGATCGATGATGCGTAAGTCTGTGGGAGGAATTTTTCCAATGTTGTCGTAACCCAAAAAGTCTTGTTTTTCTCTGTCACTAGCTTTGTGCATAACTGCGAAAGTTTCCTTATCGGCTTCCTGCCATTTTCCAGCTTTGAGCAAATCTCGCAATTGTCTGTAGTCAACTCCTTTTTCTGAGATGAGATCGTTTTCTTGTCTTTCTAGCGGAATATCTATACTCGCAATTGCCTTAATTAATTTTTTCATTGCTTCTGGATCTCTACCTGGGCGAAAATCCACACAATGAAGCTCGTCAATCATCCAGTAACAATCAGATGTTAAATCGAGATTTTCGGGTTCGGGTGCATCTTTAAGTAATATAGGGATAACTTTAAAATCTGTTCTAAAATGCTTTCCTTCAAACTTATTTATCTCTTTTATTTGATAACGCCCCAAACCGTGATTACCGAGGAAAACCGCAGCACATTTACTCTTCCTAATTGCCCTAACTATTTCATTAGCCCATAAATCTCCGGCTTGAATTTGGAATTTATCTAAAAAAGTTCGGATTCCCTCAGCTTCTAACTGTTTTTGTATTTTCTCTACTTCGGGTTTGTCTTTACTATTGTGACAAAGGAAAACATCGAATTTAATATGGGATTTTAAAGTCATTGTCTCTTTTATGGGTGATTTTGTATACATTTAACTATTTGAATTACGATCGCACATAAGAAATTACGAAGAGAATTTCAATATTTTTCAACTTCGTAGATAATATTCAAAAAAATCAGTTTTTTTTGAATTTACTAATTATTAATCGTATAAATATGTATAGCTCCAGATTTTGCGGTGTTGATGGCAAAAAATGGAGTTCCCTATTGATAAAATTTTAATTATCTGAATTAAGTCATAATTGTTTACTAAAGGAATAGTAAGCTAAAAGAACCTATATATTATTTATAGGGTTTAAATTTCTCAAGTTATTCACTTTGGAGATGGAAATGGTAAAATCCGTAACAGATTTTCTGAAAAATTAATATGAACTTCACACTATACTCTACATTTTAAGTGCGTGAGTCCTATATCTATAACGTCTTACACACCTAAAAAGTAGATTATTTTATTTCACAGTCAGATCTCAAATAATACTACTTTTATCTTATTTTCTTGATACTTTTTACTTGCTGTTGTGGATTAAAAATATACAACAGGTTATGTAGCGTTTTTTATCTAGTTAAAAAACAGAAATTTTCCCTTAAGTCTATGTACTACTTCGGAGATAAAAGAAGTATAATTACTGAAAATTGCCTATCATCTCGTAGCTTGGGTTAGACAAGAAAACCGGGATTGAATTAGTCACGACAATCTACATTAATCCTGTCGTAACTTAATATAATTACGGATAAATATTGCTATTAAAATGTAAATTATTATCAAATATCGATAATACAATCTTGGGTTACGGCGCGTCTTATTTGTGCGCCGTGGAGCCAACCTACATCCTAACTCCCAACTCCCAACTCCCAACTCCTAATATCAAATCCGTCTGCATCGGAATTATATATTTTTTAACGCAAAGTTACGCCAAGGTAAACGCAGAGGAACACAGAGTTTTTTTCACACATACTTTTTATCATTCCGACGTAAACGGAAAAGATATAACTCCCAACTCCTAACTCCTAACTCCTAACTCCCAACTCCCAACTCCTAACTCATTACCTTTTCCCTTTTCTCCTCTTCCCCTTTTGAAAACTTTGACTATTGGGCTTATGGTTAAACTCTTTTTTAGGAAACAATTTCTCTTCTAAGTGTTCGTAACTACCTTCAAAATCGCAATTTCTATACAAAGGACATTCTTTACAATAAACTCCATCGGTATAACGTTCTAAATTCTCGCGATTGAAAAAATAAGGATTATGACTAAAGGTACTCGCTACCCATTGCCATGACATATTATTAGAAGCTGGATCGCCATCTAACAAATGCTCTAAGAACCATTTTGCGCCAGCTTGCCACCGAATCTTTCGCCAATGCACTATATAAGCTGCCATCCACATCCGCATGTGATTGTGTAGATAACCAGTTTCGCGCAATTCTTTACCGAAGCGATCGATACAAACTAATCCTGTAGTACCTTGTTCAATATCTTCTGGTAATTTTGGCGCGTATTCGGCAACGCTATAACCTGTTTTATATTCTTCTCTATCTTCCCAAATACCCTTTCCTAATTTTACATACAATCTTTGCCAATAATCGCGCCAACCGAATTCGTTAACTAACTTCGCTGCATCGTCATCATTACTAACTTTATTTAAGGCGTAGTCTCGTACTTCCCGCAAACTGAGTACGCCATAACGTAAATAAGGGGAGAGTCGCGTTACTTTTCCATTTAAAAAGTTGCGTGTTTTGGCATATATTTTGGGATCTACTTTTTGTAACGCTTTTCTTGCAGCTTTATATCCACCTCGGGTTTCGCTGATGTTGTCGTCTCGTTTTGCCGCTGCGGGAAATTGTTCTTTGAGATAAGTTATCAATTCTTCGCGGTTGTCAAATTCGCGGCGCATTTCGTTATTCATAAAATTTGGGAATTTGTAATTGGTAATTGGTAATTGGTAATTGAGCATTAACCATTATCTTTGCTCTCTCCTTATTCAGTGGGGGTTTTGCTGTGTGTATTCCACATACTCCAAGTGAAGCAGGTTGATTTACTCAAACTTTATATGTATTTTTTTATACGTTAATCTATGAATTTAAAAAATAAAAATCAAATTAAAATTATTTTGCTTTTAGTTTTTACCACATCTACCCTCTATTTTCTACTAACTCGTTTGGGATTTATTTTTCCCATATCAGATATTCCGGAAATATTCTGTATCAAAGGTAGTCCGTCACTACAAAATATTCATACTCCCATTCTTGGAAATGAGTTATTAAATTACAACCAAACAGTTGAGGAATTAATTGGGGAAAGTATAGATAAAGACAAGACTTCTATTCTAATCGAAAAATCAAAGTATCGAATTACCCTTTACTATAATAAAGAACCAATCAAATCTTACCCGGTAGTTTTTGGCAGCAGCCCTACAGGAGACAAATTTCAAGAAGGAGACAGACGCACTCCGGAAGGTATTCATCGTATTAAAGATTTATATCCCCATCCTTCATGGTCGAAATTTATATGGTTAGATTATCCCAATGCTGCATCTTGGAGAAAGCATCTTCAAGCTAAAAGCCAAGGTAAAATCTCTTGGTTAAATTCCATTGGTGGTGAAGTTGGTATTCATGGGGTACCCGAA
>JBHJJJ010000118.1:0-52467 GCA_050042755.1 Rivularia sp. (in: cyanobacteria) | reverse complement strand
AAATTCTTAAATCATAATAATAATTTTTATAATTCCTGTTTTCTTACCTTTGGGTATTTTTTTTTGGGGTTTGTGGGTTTTTCTGGTTTTTTTGGTTATTCTGGGTATTCTGGGTAAGAAAAGAAAAAACTGTGTTTGCTTGGTATACCACTAGGAGATAGTAGGAAGAGGGTAAATTAGCCCAATGCCCAATGCCCAATGCCCAATTCCCAATTCCCAATTCCCAATTCCCAATTCCCAATGCCCTATGAACCCGGTTTAAGTCTCTCACGCCATGAACGAGATGAACTGGGTGCGGTTCTTTTTTTCGGTGCTGGTGCCGGACGTTTTTTCCTCACGGGAGCGGATGAACGCTTTCTCCTCACGGGAGTGGATGAACGCTTTCTTCTGGTATTAGTTGGTTTCGTATTTCTTCTTGTACTTCTTCTTGTACTTCTTCTTGTACTTCTTCGCCGTTGAGTACGAGATGAACTTGAAGATTTTCTGGATGAACCCGAACTTGCACTTCTGCGACGACGACGGGTGCGAGTTGTTGATCTTTGTTGGGTTTGAGTAGTGCTTCTTCTACGACGGCTTCTTCTACTCCTAGTTCGACGATTGCTACTGCTTCGAGAATTACTAGTTGCAGCAGTTCTTCTTCTTCTTCTGGTACTTCTGCGTCGTGAAGAACTTCTCGAGGTTGTGCTTTGGGAATCGTCGTCGGAATCGTCTGTTTTTTTAGGAATCGCCTTGGTAATAAATCGTACAGCTTTAATTGGTTTTGCTTTGATAGTACCTTTTCTTCCGCTTAATTTGGGTCGTTGGGGAAACTTCTCGACGGGCATTCCATTAGTCGCTTCTTTCATAAACCGTCGCCAAGTGTAAGCGGCGGTGGTGCTGTCGCCGTTGGTGGGTTTGTTATTGTCGTTACCCAACCATACACCCGTTACTAATTGAGGAATAAAGCCAACAAACCACAAATCTCTAGCTTCATCGGTGGTGCCCGTTTTACCTGCTGCGGGACGACCAATTTGAGCGCGGGTAGCTGTTCCGGATGTGACAACTCTTCGCAACATCCAGGTGGTGATGGCGGCGCTATCTGCGTCCAATGCTCGCTTTCCTTGAAAATCTGCCGACCAAATTACATCACCATTGCGGCTGAGAACGCGAGTAATACCATGAGGTTCTATATGCATTCCCTTGTTAGCAAAAGTACCATAAGCACTGGTTAATTCCAGTAAATTTACTTCATTGGAACCAAGGGCCATGGAAATAACGGGTTTGATTTCGGATTTAATCCCCATCTTGTTTGCTAAGTCGATGGTTGGTTGATATCCGACTTTCATTAATATTCTCACCGCGACAATATTAATTGACTTGGTGAGAGCATCTCTCATGTTTATCCAGCCCCGGAAGCCTTCGTCGTAGTTTTTCGGGTCGTAACCATCAACTACTATTGGTGCATCCAAATAACCATCGAGGGGATTTTTCCCCGCTGCTACTGCTGCGGCGTAAACAAATCCTTTAAATGTAGAACCAGGTTGTCTTTGGGCTTGAGTAACGCGATTAAACTAGTTTTTACCAAAGTCTTTTCCCCCAACCATTGCTTTAATTTCGCCGTTGCGAGGATCTATGGCAACCATTGCTGCTTGTTTAAATCGCTGCCAGCGCCCTTGGTTTCGCAAGGTTCTATCTACCGCTGCTTCTGCTTTTTTCTGCCAAGTGGGATTAAGAGTAGTTTCTACTACCAATCCTCCCCCTTCTAAAACGTCTTTTTCAACATACTTGGGCAGTTCTTTCTGAATGAAAGTAATAAAATACGGTGCTTCTATTTGCAGTCGCTTAGGTAAACTCGTTTTAACAGTTAAAAGTTCTGACGCTGCTTTTTGTTTTTCGGCGGCTGTAATAAATCCATCTTCTAGCATCCTTTCCAATACTAGATTTCGCCGTTTTTTCGCAGCTTCTGGATTTTCTGCGGGTGAAAACACATTAGGCGCTGGAGCTAAACCGGCAATTGTTGCCATTTCTCCCAAGCTCAGTTCCGAAACTGGCTTAGAAAAATAAACCCATGCCGCATCCGCTACACCATAAGCTCCGGAACCCAAATATATTAGATTCAAATACCTTTCTAAAATCTGATCTTTAGTTAATTCATCCTCTAGTTTCTGCGCCAAACGAACTTCTTGTAATTTGCGCGTCACTGTTTTATTGCGATTTAGAAATAGAATCCGCGCTAATTGTTGCGTAATCGTACTTCCACCTTGCACCACGTCTCGCGATCGCAAGTTACTTGTAGCAGCTCGCAAAATTCCTTGAACATCGATTCCGCCGTGTTCTTTAAACCTGCTGTCTTCGGAAGCGATAAATGCTTTTTGCAGTTTATCGGGTATTTGTGCGATCTTCAGCTTTTCTCTTGTCGCTTCTCCCTGCTGATACAAAATTTTACCGTCGCCAGCTTTAATTGTCAGGGTTTGCTCTCTCGAAGCTGCATTTAATTGGTCGCGATCGGGTAAAGTTTTATCTATCGACCAAATACCATAACTACCAGCCATTATTCCGCCGCTGACTCCCAATGTCGTCCAAAACCAATAGCGACGATAAAGCGGTTTACCCTTACCAGGAAGCTTATCGAGTACCTTGACTGAAACTTTTTTCGCTTCACCCAAGAATTGCTTCGTCTTCATCCATCTACTTGGTGGTACCTTGGTTGATTCCGAATCGCCCTCAATTTCAACCCAAGCAGCAGGAGGCGAGATTTTTTTGGCAATCAACTTTGAATCTTGCGAATCTTTACAGTCGTTTCTAGCACCCACCAACTCTGTTGATGGTGCTTTTTTTGTTATCGATTCGGAGTTCTTACCAACAAATTTATCGGATGTTGAACTCGCTTTTTTTTTCCATCCGTTACTTAATTTATTTACTCGTTCCTTGAACCAAGAGGTAAACTTCGCCACGTCAGTTCCTCGCTTCGACTAATTGCAGCCTAACCACCACGAAAAGCGTTCCAGATTGTTGCCCCATACTCGTGTTAGTATAATATCCTATAAATATTTAAATAGATTCACTGTTTTGCAAGGTTTTTTTTAGATTTGCCTTACAAATTATACGTTGTCGATTATACGTTGCATAAGTAGCATCAACTAATTTATCATAGGACTTTATATTTGTTTGTATTTGGTATACATATAATTTGCATAATAGTTGATTGCTTTTGGAAGTAATACAGGGGATTCACGGGCAATTTTAGAAGTACTTGTCAAAACTTTATGTAAAATCTCAGATATTGTACTTAAAGCACAATCAAATTGGTATCAAAGTAAAGTAGTTAGCCTAGGGTAGCCAGGTTATTTAAACGGTTGAGTTAGCCTACTGACGCTGATATCTTATTTTTCTTGTCAATAAAAAATCAATTTGGATGAGCATCTGAAGAATCTTGGGTAAGGCAAATTTTCGATTTAAATTTAGCTTTGTGATTATATGATGACTTTATATTGTATAACCCGACTCTAGAAAATCATTATCCGCTGATGGTATAGCGGGGTTTCGTGTTAATACTTGAGAGTGAAAATTATTCCAGATTGGGTAGAGCGACTTACCGGATGTGCAATTAAAGAACTGGTAAAAGAAGTAAGCTGTTCCGATGTATGCTTATTAACAGGCAATTAAATTTACCGTCATAACATACAACAAAGTTGATCGAAAATCAACAGTGTTTGCGAGCAATTAGTTATTGAAGATAATTAAGTTTAACTATGGCATTAGGCAGAGAATTACCCCAGTTATTAAAGCAGCGCTTTATTTATAAAGGGCGAAAATTTGATTTTGAAGTAAATCGCTTGCGCTTACCTAATAAGTCAGAAGGAGATTGGGAATGCATTCGTCATCCTGGTGGTGCTTTAGCTATACCCTTAACTTCCGATGGTAAATTGATACTTTTACGTCAGTATCGTTTTGCTGCTAGTGGAAGACTTTTAGAGTTTCCTGCTGGTACGATAGAAGAAAATGAAAGTCCCTTTGAAACGATTCAACGAGAAATCGAGGAAGAAACGGGTTATCGTGCTAGTAAATGGCAGAAGCTAGGACAATTTTTCCTTGCACCGGGATATTCTGATGAAATTATCTACGCATATCTAGCAGAAGATTTGGATAAGTTGGAAGTACCGCCACAGTTAGACGAAGATGAAGATATAGAAGTTTTATTTTTCACTCCTGCTGAATTCGAGAAAGCGATTTTAGATGGTGAAGCTGTTGATTCTAAATCAATTTCCAGCTTTATGTTGGCTCGTCATTTACTAAGTTAATTATATTTGCACACCCACTTATCAATCGTATTTGTGGAAAGTTTGCGATCGCTCTGATGGGAACCCTTGAGTTGATTCGCTATACTCATGGTCAATTATGTTTAGAAATGAGATTTGTTGTTTTAATTTCAGTGTGATTAGTTTTTAAAATCACTATTAATAGGTAAAAATAGTATTTCTATTGAGAAAAACCCGGCATTACATAAATCCCATTTGTAAAAATAGCGACAAATACTTTGTGGAGTTTTGGCGATCGCTCTGACGAGCACCCATAAGATTGTTTTCAGCTAATAAAATTCTTATGAGAACCCTTGACTTAATTCGCTATGCTTTGAGCAAAAAGTGAATGATGAGTACAAGCTATGGATTTTTTAATAGAGCGGAAGGTTTATTCGTGTTGATGGCGATGATGAATATCTGGCAAATGAAAGTGAGTGTGAAAGATCGCTTGATGCTCGTGCCAATGAGAATGTACCACTGAACCAGAAACTCCTAAATGCTCATGAGTATGATGCCGATCGTTATGATTATGCTGGTGTTGGTGGGCGGTTCCTATATGCTGGTGTTGGTGGCTATGTTGGTCTTGAAATAGTGCGAATAAAGAACCTATTTTCAGAAATAATGCTATCTGCTGAAACAGAGCAATTTTTTCTCCTAAAATCAAAGCTGAAAACAAAATTCCAAATAAAGGAGCAGAGGAAAAAAGCATTTGAGAGCGGGTTGCACCTAAGCTCTGGGCTGAAGTAATATAAAAAACGATACTAATTCCATAGGCCAACATTCCTATACATAATGCAATCAAAACATTTGATGGAGTCATCCTTGATGGCTCGATTAATAGACCTAAAAACAGATTAATACTTCCCGCTACTATTCCTTTATAAAATGTGCTTTGTGCGGGACTTATTCCATCAATTAGTGCCGTTAAATGGTTATCTAAGCCCCAACTAATACAGCCAATTGTTATCAATAAAGCCGCTTCAATACCTGCAACTCCTTCCCCGAAAGATAATAAGATTGCAGCAAGAACACAACCAACTACACCCATCCAACCAATAGTTCCTAAATGGTCTTGAAAAAAACAATAACCCAAAATTGCGGTGGCTACTAATTCTAAATTTAGCCATAGAGAGACAGAAGCAGATGAAGCAAATTGAAGTCCTAACAAAAGAAATATCGGAGCTAGAATACCACCAAAAAAAATAGCTCCCAAAAGATATAAACGATTTTTATTTGATAGGTGCCTGGGAAGTTTGACTTCTCTATTTTTTAGTAATAGGGGCATAACTCCTATTGCTGCTCCTAAATACAGTAATCCGGCTAACTGCATTGGAGAAAAAGAGTCTAATAATACTTTACTAGCAGGAGTTGCCGAGCCAAATAAGGCCGCTGAAATTAACGCTAATAAAATAGGTAATTTTTTATTCATGATTTTCAAATCTTTCAATTTGTTTTGCCATCGCACCTGATACAATCAGGTGTATTTCTGATTTTTTTTCAAAGATGAATCTTTATTTGGAATTTCCTGCTGTTTTCTATTTAATTTATGGCAGACAAACTGTATTGGCAATTATCAACTCTATACAATCGATAATTTTGCACTTTTTCGCTGTTATTAGAAAACTTGAGATTTATATTCTGATGAGTAATCGCAATTTTTAACTTTCCATATTTATATCCAAAAAAATAATCACTATACTGGATTAGTTATCGACTTAGTAAGATATTGATTTTCTATTTTACCTTTCATATTCTAATCTTCATCCCAAATTAATAATACCAGGACTTACGCAATTGTCACAACACTTGGGTGGTGCCGTACACTGATTGCCTTATTATTACCTTCAATATTAGTGAGTGTACGAGCACCCTACAAGGAAAATGTGCCAGTTGCGGCCATTCCTAAATACCATAAATTTATCCATGGAATTAGCCTCTAGATAATTCCATAGATAAATTCGGTTACTTGCCCTCTAGATTAATTTTAGGTAAATTTCATTAGTGATACTTTTGTCCTATTAGCGGAATAGATAGTCGGGTTTTATCGGCTAATCACATCATCCTGTAAATTATTTTCGCTCTCCATTAATATCGGTAATTACGCAATTTGAATCCTGTTTCTCAAGAGTTGATTCGTAACAGCAACAGTACCGTTAAAACAATATTCATCCTGGCATAACACATTCAAGTTAATCTAAACTGCAATAATATCCCCTACTATTACTAAAATTCACTCTTTTATGATGGACATCCCTGCCCATCGGAATGTACTTTAATAAGCATGAAATCCGATCTAATTCTACGACTCTTTTTCCTCACCCTTATCTTTCTTCAGTCTCCCAGCCTTTCGCGTAGCTTCTGTTAAAAGATACTCAATTTGACCATTAACACTCCTTAATTCATCTGCTGACCATTTTTCCAATATGTCATATAATTTCTGGTCTAAACGCAGTAAAAACCTTTTCTTTTTACTCATGTTTTATGCATATAGACTTCCAGCATTAACAACTGGTTGAGTGTAACTCTCGGAAGTCAGAACAACTAATAAGTTATTAACCATAGCAGCTTTACGCTCTTCATCCAAATCAACGATATTCTCTTTACTCAAACGCGCCATCGCTTCGTCAACCATTCCCACCGCACTTTCTATTATCTGTTTTCGCGCATCAATCATGGCTTTTGCTTGTTGGCGACGCAGCATCATTTGAGCTATTTCTGGTGCATAAGCTAAATGGGAAAGTCTTGCTTCTATTACCTCTACCCCCGCAACTTCTAATCGCGTACGCAATTCTTCTTGAAGTGATGCCGCAATTTCGTCGGGAATTCCTCGCAGTGAAGGAATATTTGCTTCATCTGGTGCGTCGTAAGGATAGCGAATCGCTAAAGCCCGAATTGCTGTCTCACTTTGAATTGCGACAAATTCCTGATAATCATCTACCGCAAACCGGCATTTAGCTGAATCTATCACCTGCCATACTACCACTGCCGCAATTTCAATTGGACTCCCTTGAGCATCATTTACCTTGAGTATCTTGCTGTTGAAATTACGAACTCGTAAGGAAGTTTGACGCTTAGTAGTAAAGGGAACTGTCCACCAAAAACCTGGTTCGCGAATTGTTCCTATATAACCTCCAAAAAACACTAAAACTACAGCCTTATTAGGCTCTACTGTCAAAAATCCAGATGCTGAGGGAATTACTATTATAATGAGTATCGCTCCTAACCAGGCACCAAGTTCCGCTGTTTCTTCTAAACCAAATAACGCTAAAAATTCTCCAATTCTCAAACCTCTATCCAATACCTGCATGACATCTTCTATCGCTGAAGAAAGTTGCCAAATTCCGAAAATGACAAACGCCACAACGAAGCCTAAAGCTATAAAACCATTTATTTTGAATGCAGGAAATTCCCGAATCTGTTGTTTCACGATCGCAATCCTTTTTGATATAAAAGTGATATCACTATGATAACTTCAAAATATTAAATATGTAGGGGGATAAATGTGACTTAAGTCATGAATACCTCACCCCAGCCCTCTCCTTATTAAGGAGAGGGAGAGATTTTACGAGTATTCATCGACATCATGCTAAATTCGATAACCAATCTTGTGCGGCTTGTGGAGAAGATAATCGCACTATGTTGAGATGGGAATATTCAGGCTTTTTAAATAAAACCGGATATTCCCTTCGTCGTCTCTGATAGGTTTGAAACGCCCATATAATAATAGAATCTTTGGATAAAGCTTTTTTCCAAGTTTCATGATTGCCATTACAAACTTCTTGCTGCGTCACTACTCGGAAAAAAGTTCGCCATATAAGGCGACTCATCACAACAGGGAAAGAATAATCTAGCCAAATAAGAGTATCGGCATTCCCCCAAACGATATCGCGCACCTTGCTGTAATTACCATCAACAATCCAACTATTACCAACCAAAGATTTTTCGACGCGACGACGAAAGATATCCAGAGGTGGCTCTACCCAATTCGCTTCCCAATAGAGAGAATCCAACTCAACATGAGGAATCATCAAGGAATGGGAAATTTGATGTGTCAAAGTTGTTTTACCGGCACCACTAGTACCGATTACACAAATACGCTTATGTTTAATATTTCTCATAAACCTCTTATTTATTTCTCATCTACCATTTATTGGCTTCTCAGGTGAATGCACCATGATAGTAATCAAGGAAAACAAATTGATTTACGCAAATTTATTAAATATTGGAGCGAAATTATGGAACGTTTATTACTTGCTACTATCGGAACAATTTTAGTCGCAACTAGCGCCACACCACCTGTTTTAGCAAATAAAACTGCTGCGAATTCTAATGTTACACAAAACCAAGTCGTAAATAATATCACTCCATTTAACTTAGTTTCTCTTGCTTATCAAGGACAATTTAAAAATCAAGGTGTTTCTGGATACCATTCATTATTAGATGCTGTTAGATTTGGTGAAGTGGATGGCAAAGATTTAGTGAAACATGGAATTGATAGTGGAAGGTTATCCCCAGAGACAATTAATAATTCTGGTTATATCCAAGCTGTTGAACTTCAATTACAAGGTTTATCTAGAAATTGATAATAGTACAAAAAATAGTAACGCACCAAAATTATTTTCATGGTGCGTTACGTATTGAATACCAATATTAAATACCTTTAAAACCAACTTCATTATCCATATTCTTAATTAATTTATCTCGATTTTCTAGACGCTTATTTTCCTTGCGAATACCAATTTGACTGATAAAAATACCAATAATTACGATACTACCACCTATATATTGAGACAGGGTAGGAACTTCTCCTAAAATGAAAAATGCAGCAACTATTCCTGCAATGGGAATAAAAGAACTAGCCAAAGATATTTTAGAAGATGGAGAACCTTCTAACCCGATAAACCAAAATGATTGTCCGAGAGCAACAATTACCGCACCATAAAGTATCATCCACTGCCATAACAATGGCGAAGTAACATCCATAAAATGATTGATTCCGTATAGATATAAAGCTACAAAAAAGAAGATAATCCCTCCTATAACTGTGCGAAATAAACTGTAAAATCCCGGAGTTATATTGTCTAAACTCTTTTTACTCAGGATTGTCGCAATTGCTGAACTCACAGCACCTATTGCAGTTAAAAGTTCTCCTAATCCTATAGCTGAAAATCCCTCCGCCGTCATCATATTTTCAAACAAGGTTTGCAGAATTATGATTGTACAAATTCCAGTAAAAGAAATTACTGCTCCAATTACTTGTAATAGATTAACTCTTTCCCTTAAAAATATAAAAGATAAAGCTAAAACTAATGGAGGTTCAAGTCTACTAATTAAAACTACATTAGTAACTTCAGTACGAGCAAGGGCTTCAAAAACTAACGCTGGCGCTACAGCACCAGATAATATTGAAACGAAAATTAAACTCAACCAATCTTTTTTAGAAAAGCGTCGCCAATAGCGGGGATGTAATTGTCTACCATAAATTAAAAATAATGCGAATGCAGCACAAACATTACCGACAAATAAAACATTACAGGAAGATATAGGATTTCTCCCATCAACTAAGTTTTGTGCGCCTAATTCCGTTAACAGTTTAGTAATGGCATTTGCAGCACCAAATATCATTACAGCCATCCACAGAAAAGCAGAAGCTGGTAAACCTTTGAATAAATTAGTAGCTTTGCTCAAAATATTGGTCATAATATAGGTAATATCATGTTCGGTTAAACAGTTATCATATATGTGGGGGCTAAGTTATGAGTTATGAGTTATGAGTTATGAGTTATGAGTTATGAGTTGTTCTTCGATGAAACACCGCCATCTTTTCAATAGGGTTATATCGTAAGTAATTAGCCGAACTTGATATAATTGATAATTGAATTTTTGTAACAAAACTAAAACCCTTGTAGAGACGTAGCAATGCTACGTCTCCTTATCGGAATGCGAAAAAAAATCAAATATCAAGAACAACTTTTGAAGTTTTGGGTTGCGAAATACAAATCAACACTTCACCGTCATCTGGGGTACCAGTAGGCTCTTCTTGATAGACAACTTCCCCTTCTTGAATTTTGCAACTACATGTTAAACATACACCTACACGACAGCTAAAAGCAGGATTAATTCCGTTAGCTTCTGCAAATTCTAAAATTGTGCCATCTCCTTGATTCCAAGTGAGGGTTTTACCAGATTCAGCAAAGACAATTTCGGCTGTTTCAACACCTCCATCAACAATTGTAGAAGATTGCTCCGTAGATTTTTTAGCTCCTTTACTAAAAGATTCAAAGAAAACTTGATTTTCAGGAATTCCCCATTCTTTTAAACCTTCCCGCAAAGAATCCATAAATGCTGGGGAGCCACATAAATAAAACTCAGCATTCAAGCCTACTAATTCTTTAATCAAATCGACATCAACATAACCAACACTGTTATAATTACCTCCATCTCCATCTTGAGGGCGACTGTAACGATAATGTACTTTTAAATTGGAATTTTGTGCCGCTAAAGTCATGACTTCTTGTTGAAAAGCATGAGATTTACCGTTTCTTGCACCATGTACAAAATAAACTTCGCGGTTAGGATTCTCCACAGTACAAGCTTTCGCCATACTAACCATGGGAGTTATTCCCACACCATTACTTATTAATACCGCTGGTGTAGATATCTCAACATCAAGATAAAATTATCCATTCGGTGGTTTCGCTGGAATTACCGAACCTTCCTCTATGGAATCGTGCATAAAATTAGAAGCAACACCAGGAGGAACATCTAAATCTCGCGGAGAAAGTTCGCGCTTGATTGAAAGTCGATAATATTGATTTTGCTGGCTATAATCTGAAAGTGAATAAGTACGAATGACAGGTTTATCAATGCCGGGAATCTCAAGTTTAATAGTCAAAAATTGACCCGGTTTAAAGATAGGAATTTCGCCTTCATCCTGTGGGTTCAAATAAAAAGAAGTAATTTCAGAACTTTCTTCAACTTTACGAACAACTACAAAATTTCGCCAATCTTGCCAAGTTTCATCCTTAGATTTATCTTGAATTACTTTTTCCTTATCTCTTTGACTTGTTTCTTTCCCCGTTAAAACAAAACCTAAAACAGCACCTCCAACACCACCAATCAACGAAGAATAAACGCCGAACTTATTAACTTCTTTATCTCTGGGACTTATTATACCGATCGCTGCTCCAGATACAATTGTTGCGATCGCAAAACCCACACCAGCATATGCAGAACTTTTAAGCAACTTATTGTCAATTTTATTAATACTTTCAATCATTTTTTATACTCTCTCGATCGCGAAAGTCAGCAATATTGGGTTGTATATTAATACTTTGCGCTATTTACAACAAGGGATATTTTACGCTTTTTATATAAAATATTTTTTTATGTAGCTATATGAAAAAAAGTGAAGGGTTCCCATAAGAATTTTTTTAGAATCAAAAAATTCTTATGGGTGCCCGTGAATTTATATTCAAATTTAGCAATATAAAAGATGGACTCGAAAAGCCCACCTCATAAGAATGTTTCAGCAAAATTTTAATTTTCAAAACTTTGCACAATTCCTCTTCATACATATAAATATTTTTGCTGAGATACTACTCCTGACAAATTACCTAAGTAGTATACTCAGCATTTATTCTGATGTAATCGTAACTGAGATCGCATCCCCATGCTTTACCCTCGCCCGTACCATTACCAACACTAACCGCAATTATTACCGGATCCTCTATGCTTTGCGTCACCATCTGGCGATCGATTGCTAAATCATTACTATTATTAGTTACCACAACATCCTTTGGTAAAAAAGATTCATCTGCTTTATCTGCCAAATATGCACTTGCTGCTTTTCGATCGAATTCGAGGGGTTGCCCTTTCTCCATTAACAAAAAATCCCCCAACTGAATTCTTAAATCATCTTGTTCAAAAGGTACCCCCGCACGCCCTGCAGCAGCGCCAATTCGTCCCCAATTTGGATCCCTGCCAAATATTGCAGATTTCACTAATGATGAACCCGCAATGGTTTTAGCAATTTGTAAGGCTGCTTTTTCATCTGGTGCGCCGCTTACTTGCACTTCTATCAAACAAGTTGCACCTTCGCCGTCACGAGCGATGGCTTTTGCTAAATGCTGACAAACTGCTGTCAACATCGCTTCTAATTTCTCAGCTTCGGCGCTCAAGCCGGTAATTGCTGGAGTGCGGGATTGTCCGTTAGCCAAAGCTATTAAACTATCGTTAGTACTAGTATCCCCATCAACAGTAATTGCATTAAAACTCCTATCCGCTGCACGACTCAACATTTCTTGCCACAACCCAGGAGAAACCGCAGCATCGCAAGTGACAAATGCCAACATTGTCGCCATGTTAGGATGTATCATCCCCGAACCTTTAGCAATTCCGCCAATTCTTACTGGCCGATCGTGTATAGTTGTTTCTAGGGCAATGGATTTTGTGACTAAATCTGTAGTAATAATCGCCTTGGCCGCAGCATCAGAGCCTGTATCCGAAAGAGCTTCTACCAACTTAGGGATACCCGCTTTAAAGGCATCCATCTTAATTCTTTGTCCAATTACCCCAGTTGAAGCTAGCAATACCGATTTTGAAGAAATATTAAGCTCTTGTTCCAACATCATCGCACTTTCAAGGGCATCCAACCAACCTTGATTACCCGTTGAAGCATTAGCCTGCCCTGCATTGCAAAGAATTGCCCGGGCACTGTGCGCCGAAAGTAACTGCTGACGACAATAATCTACACAAGCTGCAGTTACCTGGGAAATTGTGAACACACCCGCAGCGATCGCCTCTATATCTGAGACAATTAATGCTAAGTCTGGCGCACCTGAAGGTTTCAGCCCTGCGGCGATTCCAGCTGCTTTATATCCTCTAGGTGCAGTAACACCACCACTTATTTCCCGCCAGTCACTCATTATTATTCCCCTGGATTTTTTCGCCTGCCTGCAGAGGGGATTATATCAATTATTAGTTATTAATGAACATTGGGGTGAAGGGTACCCATAAGAATTTTTTTCTTCTAAAAAAATTCTTATGGGTGCCCGTGAAAACCACAAGGGCATCGAACATCAGATATCTCGCCAGATAAAGAAAAATTTGATGTCACCTTTAACTTACTACCGTGTAAATACCCAAAAAAAAGAGAGAGCTACTTGAGCAGCTCTCCGGATCATCAGGGTGCATCTACTTAACATAGTATATCACTATTTGCCCAGGGGGTAAGACCCCTTATTTAAATTTAGATTAAACTTTGGTAAAGAAATTACCAGCAGCGAACAGTATTTTTATATAAGAATAGAAAAAAGTAAAAAAAAAAGAGAGCCACTTGAGCAGCTCTCCGGATCATCAGGGTGCATCTACTTAACATAGTATACTATTAATGCCAAGGGGGTGGGACCCCTTTTTAAATTTTCTATAAAGTTTTTACGTATATATTCCAATTAAATATGAAAAAATAAAAAAGAGAGCTACTAAATATAGCTCTCCAAACATCAGGGTGCATCTGATTATCATATTCTACCATTTATGGCGTGAGGGATTATACCCCTTTCTAAAATTATTTTATGGAAAATATTCTTTTGAAGGATTAAATTAAGATATGGGAAAGTTAATTTGTTGGTTGTTAATACCTAAGCACGACCGAAAGAACGGGATTATACCCATGTAATGAGAATTTCCCAAAAAAAGCGGAGAGCCACTTGGGTAGCTCTCCAGATCATCAGGGTGCATCTACATAACATAATATATCATTTTAGGCATGAGGGGTCAAACCCCTTTTTATGTTTTTTGTTAAGTATTCATGAATATAATTCCGTGCAAGTACTGTAGCGTCTTCTTGTTGGATGGAATAAAGCGCTGATTGGTATATTAAAGATGACCAAAACTCCGAGGTTTTATAATACCTGGCGATAGACAAAGTAATTGGTTTATGTTAATGTTCGCCCCCCAGTAACGGCTTAGGGCGAACGCTCAAACAAACTTTATTCAACCAAAGCTTTGAGTTTCTTGTCTACCAACTGATTGGTTAATTTAGGATCGGCACGTTTTCCGGTTTTTTTAAGAACTTGTCCGACAAAGAAGCCTTTAACATTGGTTTTACCGCTGCGATATTTTTCGACTTCTTTGGGGTTTCCGGCTATAGCTTCATCAATGAGGGGTTCAAGTACAGCTGGATCTGTAATTAGTTTTTCGCCAGCAAAAACATCTTTGGGAGAACTACCTTTGAGTAATTCTGGTAATTTCTCCTTCGCTTTAGCATTACTAATATCACCTTTGTCAATCAGGTTAACGACATCAGCTAAATTGCTTGGCGTGAGCTTAATCTCAGAAATATTGAGTTTTTGCTTATTGAGATAAGCAGCAATATCACCCATAATCCAGTTTGCTGCGGATTTGGAATTTGCTCCCTTGCCGATAACAGCTTCAAAATATTCGGCTGTTGCCCGCTCCTCAGTTAAAACCCGCGCATCATATGCAGAAAGCCCTAGCTCGGTTTCATAACGATCGCGTTTTTTCGCTGGTAAATCTGGTAATTCGCTTTCCCTATTCTTTAATTGTTCTTCTCTTACCTCAATTGGGGCTAAATCGGGTTCAGGGAAATAGCGGTTATCGGAAGAGCCTTCCTTAACTCGCATACTAATGGTGCGTTGGGAGCCTTCTTCCCAAAGACGAGTTTCTTGAATAATTTTTTCACCAGCTTCAACTGCTTCAATTTGACGTTCAATCTCGTGTTCAATGGCTTTTTGAATCGCACTGAACGAGTTCATATTTTTAATTTCAACTTTAGTGCCAAATTCCTTTTGTCCAACTGGACGTACGGAAATATTGACATCGCAACGTAAGGAGCCTTCTTGCATATTACCATCGCTAACACCGAGATAGCGCACAATTCTGCGTAACTCTTGAGCGTATTCGGCGGCTTCTTGTCCAGAACGGATATCGGGTTCGGAAACTATTTCTACCAAAGCGATCCCGGCTCTATTGTAGTCTACCAAAGAATAACTAGATCCACTTAGGCGATCGCTACCGGCGTGAACTAATTTTCCTGCATCTTCTTCCATATGCAGACGGGTAATACCAATCTTTTTGCGAGTGGGATTACCATCCTTATCAATTAACTCAATCTCAATAAAACCATGTTCGGCAATGGGTAAGTCGTATTGAGAAATTTGGTAATTCTTGGGTAAATCGGGATAAAAATACTGTTTGCGGTCAAATTTGCTATATTTAGCGATTTGACAATTGAGTGCCAAACCTGCTTTGACGGCATATTCTAATACTTTTTCATTCAGTACCGGCAACACCCCAGGTAAACCAATACAAACCGGGTCAATGTTAGTATTGGGGTCTGCACCGAATATTGTCGAGCTATCGGAGAAAATCTTAGTTTTAGTAGCGAGTTGACAATGGGTTTCCAGACCAATTATCGCTTCGTAATCAGTTTTTACAGTCGTAGCAGAAGTCATAAAATTTAAACATTCGAGCTATCTTACAATCCTGCTGGTATTGTAGCTGTTTACGCCGATTACTTAATGGATGTTAACGCTCACTATTATGGTGAAAATTCCGTCTACCGAGTATTTTAGTTTCTAGAATTTACCTGTAAAGTTTTTTTAACCTTCTTCCTAAGACGGCGAATGGGAAAAATAAGCATTAAAATAGGATATTTGAGCGGTTGCGCTCCTGACAACCGCGACGGATTATTTAGTGGCAAGTAGCGTGCCACCCTAATTCTGCAGCGACTTTGTTCACGCAATTTGTGAAGCAAAGGTCGAATTTTGACGTAGTATTCTGATTAGATAAAGAATTTGGTGAAACTTCTGCATTTGTCCTCGATTGCGGAAGTATTCAGCAGCTTGAATCAAATCTTCCCAAGCTTGTTGTTGTTGACCATTTTTGTAATAAGCAAAACCTCTACCCACATAAGCTCTACCTTGATTGCGGTTGCGTTGAATTGATTCGCTATAGTCGTCAATTGCTTGCTTATATTTTTTTTGCTGACGATAAGCATTACCGCGATTGCAGTAAAAAATCGCATCTTCAGCATTGAAAGAAATTGCTTGAGAAAAATCTGCGATCGCCAAGTCCAATTCTCTCAGTTGTAGATAAGTTAGACCTCTATTGTTGTATATCGTTGCAATTTCATCAATATTCGTTTGATTTATCAGTACTAATGCTTGCTTATAATCCTTAATAGCTTTTTGATATTTTTTTTGATCAAAATATGCTAAGCCCCGATCGTAATAGGCTCGGTAATCTGAAGGAAAAGTAGCAAGAAAATAATTAAAATCGGCGATCGCTGCTGCTGGTAATTGTAAATTGTAATACGCGACACCCCGATTCAAATAAGCTTCAAATAACTCGGGATTTTGTTCGATAGCTGTATTACAGTCTGCGATCGCATGTTGATAATCTGATAAATCTAGGTAAGCCAAACAGCGATTGTAATAAGCTACAGTGTAATTCACATTAATATCAATCGCTTGGTTAAAATTTTCAATAGCTTTGGTATATTGATTACTCTCAAGTTCTGCGACACCTAATTTAAAGAATTCTTTAGACTTATCCTGGTTCAATGCCAAAGCCTCAGTGGTTAATGAAAATAGTGTTAGTACAACAACCATAACCAAACTGAGGAAGACTTGGTACAACTTATTCATATTAATAAAAAATGGATTGGCAGAGGATGGATAATACATAATTAGTGGTTAACAGTTATTTTTTCGTATAGATAACTACGAAATGAAAAACTATTAACCACTAAATTGTCCACTCGTTCCTCTGGATATTCAAGTCAAGTTTTTAACAATATCCATCGGCTTTACCTAAAACATCTTGATTAGAATCTCATCGTCTAGAGTTTGCTTGTGGAGGTGTTGCGGCTTAATTTCACATCTCCTTCACATAATTGCAAATTGTTTAATGCTAAGGGCATTTTAATTGGTTCAGAATTAACTTGTTTGCAATTCTTTTAGCAAGGGACTTAGCAAGCAAACTTCTGTTTTGCCTTTGTTGATGTTTAACGAAAAGCCCATCAGGAACAGATTGGTAAACTTCACCTATGATGTTGACTAATCTTCTGCTGTGTTTCGTAATACTTCTTTCGGAAACTGGGTGTAATGAATTCGCTGAATTGATAAATATTACTAACGTATTAGGTGCATAACGAATATTTTTGACATAATCAGCTTCTTTCTCATCTATTTCTTCCCCATTGAACTTGCGTTCAGATTTATCCTTTTATAGACTTCGAGATCTCCACCTTGAGAGTCATCTTCCTCTCTTCTGAAATAGAGAAGCATTGCGTACAATTCTTCTATGGCATCGGTATGTACGGGGCGTACGCTACTTTTTCGGGAAACTGATGTATTGATACCAACCTGACAATCGAGTGATATCTCTCCATTATCTGTTTCTGGATCGAATCTTATACCAGTACAACACTCATCCAGTGTTTTTCCTATCTTATGCTCAATGGATGGATAGATAGTTTTAATTTCAGGTCCCAGTAGGTTTAAGACTTCTGTATAAAAAGCTTAAGACGTATGGTATTCAATAAAATCAATCCAAAGTTGAGATAGAAGCGACTTATTTTTTAAGGCTTGAAAAGCAGAGATATCATTTCTTTGATTTTGCTCAATATTTTGATTTCTCCACTCATTTAGTTTCAATGTTAAATTGTCATCAGGATATTCTTCTGATAATTTTTGGTAATAATCTTCCCGAAGACAATTTTCTATCACTAAATGTGGATAGGGATAATAGGATATATCCGCTCTCCTAGCTTTCTCTAGAACGCTGTGAACCATATTTGGTATACCTTGAGTATTTTTTTGACGAAGTGGTAGAAACCGACAAAAAGAAAGATTTTTTTCTATATCAGTAAAATCTTCCTGCCTCAGCCGCTGAATTTCTAAATATATTAATTTTTCATACCGCCTTGTCGTTCAGGCAGATGCTAATCTTAAACCCATGCTTTAATACCCTTAACTGCTTCAATTTACAGCCTTCAAACAGGGTTTTTTACAGATGCATATTGCCCTACAAACTGCCGTTGTAAGACATAAATATCCAGCCAGGTATGATACACCGGAACATTCTCCACCGGATTACAAAAATAGGGAATCTAGAGCCGAAACACAACGCAGATGGCAGATGATATCTTGAAAAGAAGAGGTTTACATCATAACCTCAGTATATACCCATAATAGTTAAATATAAAGATATAAAAAATACACAAATTAATCAATATGTTTAGATAAAATAACTGTCATAAAGTATTAGTACAAGGTTATAATTTACTCACTCGTAAGAAAAAAATGAAGTAAAAAAATATTTTACCCGACACCCTGTAAGGATACGGCTACATAAACATAAACCCACCGCATATGGTGGGCTATGAAAACCTTTATTTTTAGTCTTTCTGTGCCGCAACTAGCAGATTTTTGAATGTAGGGGAGGCTGGTAGTGTGGATGTTCCCCTCATTGCCGTTATGTGAGCTTTTGAGTAATTTTAATCAAAAAATAAGTCTTTTCGTGCCACGCACCAAAATAACCCAAAGAAATAAATAAAGCTTGCCGAAGCAGTTAGCTCATATATAAATAGTGGTTAATAGTTATTTTTTCGTAATTGTATATACGAAAACAGAACTACTAACCACTAAAATTTCTAATTGTTTCTTAAGATTTTCCTTGCTGAGGTTTACCAACCTTTATCAGCTTGAGCTAAAACATATCCAGCAAGCTGTTCAATTTGTTCGGAAGATAAGCGTTTTCCGAAAGCAGGCATTGCATTTTTACCATTAATTACCTGGTAAACGATTGCCTCTTTAGAATACATACCGTATTTCTCAAGAGCATCTTTTTTCAGTGTTTTCATTGCATTAACCAGGTTTCTCCCACCTGCATGACAAGCAGCACAATTTCCTGCAAACAGCTTAGAGGCTTTTTCAATATCTACAACCATAGCCACAGGCTCTACTACTGATTCTTCTTCAATAGTTACTTCTGTAGTTTCAGCTACAGGCTTCTCTTCTTCGGTAATTACTTCTGTAGTTTCAGCAACAGGCTTCTCTTCTTCGATAGCTACTTCTGTAGTTTCAGCAACAGGCTCTTCTTCGGTAGTTACTTCTGTAGATTCAGCAACAGGCTTCTGTTCTTTAGTATCTTTTACAGCTTCAACTACTTTAGTTTCAACCTCTTCAATTTTAGTTTCAACGTTGTCAATTGCTGTGTTAGTTTTTTCAACAACATTTTGTACTACAGGAGGCATTTTCGCTTCAGTTTCCTCGCCACAAGCATAGGTGACAAATAATAAAGGTATGATCACAAACAGAATCGATAATATTTTCTTCATAGGTATTTTTACCTTACTGAATCAAACCTAATTTTCATTTTGCACGCTCAAGCTTATCGTTAAATATGCTTAGATAAAATGATAGGAATATACAAATCGACTTTAATTTTGTGTTTAATTTTTATTAGTTTTTTTACTTTATTTACAAAATAAAAAAATATTAACAAATTAAGCAGATCGTGCCTCTCTGGAGCAAAAGTTAAATAAATATTAAATATTCACTCGTAATTTCTCTACCCCATTCCTAAAAGTTGAGTAAGAAAAAATCATGACGACTACGTTTAATTCAAGAGGCGTGACAAGTGCAACTACAGTTCCTCAAATTTTTATCGATGGGAAATTAATTGGGGATTCGGAAGCATTAGCTGCACGCTTTGGAGTTAGATAAAAATTTGTGTGGCTAAGTTTGTGTTTTAGGTGTCTTTGTGGTTCATTAGATTCTATTTTTGAACCACAAAGATAGGAACACACGAACAAAAAGTTTTACACATGATATCAATTAGAAAAATGAATGCAACAATTTCAATCCAAAATCGTTGCTAAAATCTAGAATAATCTTCTGATGCAGGCACTTTCGTTATTGAGGGACTGAAGAGTCATGATAATTAAAAATTGTCAATTAAAAACAAAAAACGATTTTGAGGGGTTACCTATCTATGGGTTTTTTAATTATTCTTAATTTTTGTATTAATTAAGTTAAAATATATATTTAAACACATTTAGTTTTTTAGCAAATGTGTTACATAGGTGATAGCAAGATGGAAAAAATATTTACAAAAATTGATGCTTGACTTTAACACAATAACCGAGTTTTCTCGCAACCACTGCGTAACTATTTGTGCTTTTCTTGTTCCAGCAAATTTAATCTCCACATTGTCAACAATGGTTCTTGCTGCGCTTCATCGTCCATTGTCTCAAGTTTTGCGATCGGCGGCGGTTGCTGCATTTTTTGCAGTAGTAATGATGCTGCACGTTTACACATGGTTCGCAATTGGTGTTGTGCAGCTTCCTACTTATATTTTGTTGTGGTTGGCAATCACCTGTTTATTTACCAATCTGGGGGCGATTTTATTTCAAAGACGTTATCTGAGGACTTACTTTTTGATTGGCAATCGGTAGTTGTGGAGAAAAGACATAGGAAAAAGTTATGAAGTTGAAATTTACAACTCCAAACTCCTAACTCCAAGCTTAGTTAAGCGGCAGATTTGCTAAAATCTTCGCGCAATTGGCTGACAACTTTATCGAGCCCGACTGAATGGGCTGCCTTGAATAAAATGCGATCGCCATCTCGGAGATATTGTTTTAAGCCGTTGGCTAATTCGTTGTGGCTAGAATAACATTGGATGGGAATACCTTTGGCACTTTGAGCTATGGTTTGTGCATCTTCACAGTTGACAAGTACCATTAAAGCATCCAAGTTTAGAGAGCGTACTGTTTCTCCAACGAGTCGATGCAATTGGTGAGATTTTTCTCCGAGTTCTTTCATTGCACCTAGTACAGCGATACGTCGCTTTCCTGGAGTTTCAGCTAATAAGTTCAAAGCTGCAACCATTGCTTCAGGTGCAGCATTGTAAGTTTCATCTAAGATTACCACATCATTAAGCAAGGTAAAACGTTGGGAACGTCCTCCGGGCATATTTACTGCGACACCCTTTTTAAAGCAATTCCAATCCATACCTAAAACTTTGGCGACAGCTAAAGCAGCCATGTAGTTAGCAGCAATGTGTCGTCCTGGGATTGGTAAAGGTAAGCGTAAACCGGCAATTTCCAAAGTATAGTTATCAATTAATTTACCGTAGATATCACCACCGGTAAAACCGAAGGTAATAACTTTACCTTGCCAAACTTTGGCTGCTGTTTCTATTAATAGTGGATTATCGTAGTTGAGGATTGCGACTCCATCCGGGGGCATTTCTGCCAAAAGTTCGCATTTAGCGCTGGCAATGGCAACTTCTGAACCAAGTAACTCGATATGAGCAGTTCCAACATTGGTAATTACAGCAATTGTCGGACGAGTTATATCGGTAAGTTGGGCAATTTGTCCACTTCCGCGCATTGCCATTTCGATGACGGCGTAATCATGTTCGGGAAGCAAATCCAAAAGAGTTTTTGGTACGCCAATTTCATTGTTGAAATTAGCATAAGTTTTGTGGACTTTTCCTTGAGTGCTTAAAACACCGGAGATTAATTCTTTGGTTGTGGTTTTACCCACCGAGCCTGTAACCCCAATTATTGGTATTGAAAATTGATTGCGCCACCACTGAGCGATTTTTTGATACGCTTCGAGGGTATTTGTTACTTGTAATACGGGAAATTGCGGATTCTCATATTCAAAGTCAACAATTGCAGCACAAGCGCCTTTTCTGATTGCTGTGGCAACAAACTGGTGCCCATCAAACTTTTCACCGCGAAAAGCTACAAATACTTCTCCAGGTTTAATAATTCTACTGTCTGTTTGTATACAAAAAAAGGATTGTGCTAGTGCTGTTGACGATAGATTTGCACTCTTAGCATCAAGCAATTCAATTAGTTGTTTAAGGGTGGCAGAACAGGGCATAATACCAGGTGTTTGGGATTACAAAAGTTGGTTTATTAAATTCAAAGAATCATATTTCGTTAGCAAGGAACCCTCGCAAACCAAAGTCCTTTAATCCTATAGTTATTTTAGGGAAAACATAAAGTACCGGATTTAACATTTTTACATATAGTTGTCATTTTAGGTTAAAATCATTCCCTTTCATTAAACTATAAAAATATCAGTAAATATCTCCTAATGTAACTAGTTTGGGTGTTTAGTAAGATTTTAAATTAACAATGGGGCTTGTGGATTTCTATGAAGTTAACGCGGTAAAAACGAATCAAATCTGCCCAAAAACCTACGTTTTACCCCATCTTTTTTAATAACAGTGGTAATACAACAAAATGTACCATCACAAGTATCAACTTGTGATGGTACATTTAAAAAACATGGCTATTCAATTGGATATATGAAGTTTTGGTATTAGGAAGCAATGATTAAGTAAGGAATATAACACCAATCATTGATATCGTAAGTTTTCCATTCTCTTAGACAAAGCTAGTAAGACAGTTCCTTGAACTTCATGCTGCTTCCACTAAACCACTCCTTTTTGAAAAATATGAAATTTTGACTTTCAGCAGCTACTATCCCCGATTTTTTACCAACATCACTTCGATAATTTTTTGACCTATATCGCCGCGAATACGCAAAGCTTGATACAAATCCCTCAAGAAGTCTTCGTCTTCGGCGAGCATACTATCAGCAAAAACTAAATCTGTAGCTACTGCAAAAGCTGCCTCTCTTAAATCTTCAGTAAGGGAATCTTTCGCAGTATCAAACAAATTATTTACTCCTTCGTGTCGAATAATACCTGAGAGTATGTCAAGCATTGATAGCATATCATCCTCGGAGAAACTGTTAAATAGCTTTAGATGAGACATAGCTTCATAAATATTACGCGTTTGCTTTTGCGAAGGATTACCATCCCAAGCAACTGCAATCAAAGCTATAGCAGTAAAAGCTTCCCCTGGACTAAGTGCATTTTGTACTCTCCCTTGAGAACTGGATGCCCTATCAAATAGACTCATTTAAACTTACTCCTTAAATAGGGTCTTTATGGCAGTGTATATACTTATTTTTTTATTTTAAAGTAAATAATAATACCAAGAAAGACTAGATAAGTATAGTGTTCCCAAGATTAGCCCCAAGCGAACATTTGCACTCAGCTATTTTTGAGTACAAATTATTCTTTTTCCGTAGTTTTATCGAAAATTCTTTGAACAAGAATTTCGGAGGCTTGTTTTTTCAATCGTGCCGACTACCGCCAAACCGATTCCAGATCCAGCAAGTAGCAGTATTACTGAGGCTAAAAAGGCTTTTACAAGTATATGCAGGGCTTCATCGAATAAAATGTAGGTGGTCATAGCTTCGGAACCATTACTAAAAGTGTAACTAGTTGATTGAATTCTCCATCTATTGGTGCTCTATTTCCGTGGAGAAAACACTAGTATTTATATCTTAACAAAACTTAAGCATCGCAATTGGTAATGTTAAGCTGGTGTGCAGCTAAATTAT
Organism: Rivularia sp. (in: cyanobacteria); assembly: GCA_050042755.1. GTDB lineage: Bacteria > Cyanobacteriota > Cyanobacteriia > Cyanobacteriales > Nostocaceae > Rivularia. Next base: position 28,727 of record JBHJJJ010000118.1, on the reverse strand, counting down.
ATAAAGCTAAAAAATGAAAGTATTGTAGTGGGAGCATCTTGCTCCCTAGAATTATCCAAATTAAGTGCGTAGCAGCTTACAACATTTTGTTTTTAAAGATTAGATAAATTTCGATGGCAATATTAATTAACTTTCTTTTATCGAAATTTAATTGTTTAATGATATTGCCATGAATTAGATGGCACTATAATAAAGCTTTGGTAAATTCGGTCACATTATGTTCTTTGATTTTTTTGATTAGAAATGCTGATTAAACAAAAAAACCTAGTATCTCAAAAATATCGGGTTTGCGGAAGCTTCTCATTGTTTGACAAATAAATTCAGATTAAGCTGCTGTGCATTTAATTTTTATATGATTCTATTCGAGAAATCAGCCTCAAACTTTCTTCAATGCCGGACTTATTACCTTGATACTTTTGACCAACTGTTGTGTATTTTTAATGCACAATAGCTTACTCGTTGTTCTAATGTATTTATATCTATATACTGATTAGTTCATCAAATGCTATATATTTTGGGAGTATAAAAATGCAGTTAGCGAAAGATTTAATTAGTAAGATGTTTCCGGAACGGATACAAAATAACTATTCATTACTAAGTATAGAAATTATTAGCAGTCGTCTATTACTTAAATCTATATCATTGACATATAAAAAAGAGATTTTTGATACTTTTACCGAAGATGTTACGACTTATATGTATCCTCGTCCAGCTAAAAATGTAGTTGAGACGGCATCATTTATCAAAAATTCTCTGGAAGGGATGAAAAACGGACATGAATTAATACTAGTAATTTTAAAACAGCATTCTCAAGAATTTTTGGGTTGTGCTGGAATTCATGGCATCAATAAGGAACAACCAGAATTTGGGATATGGTTGAAAAAAGCAGCCCAAGGTAACGGTTATGGCTTAGAAACGGTAGTGGCTATGAAAAACTGGTGCGAAGAAAATTTAGATTGCGAATATTTTATTTATCCGGTGGATGAAGAGAATTACCCCAGTCGCAGAATACCAGAAAAGTTGGGTGGAAAAGTTAGTAGAGTTTATCAAAAGAGAAATATAAGCGGTAGGATTTTAAATATAGTTGAATACATCATTCCGAAAGGTTAAAGATCAAAAGTAAAAGGGGGTTGGGGGGATATAAAATATCTGGAGCACTATACTTTTCCTTATTGCTGCGTAAGTCGTAAGCTAATTATATATTCATTTACAGGAATGGCCGCAATTGTCACACAACTCGGGTGGTGCCGTACCCTGAGCACCCTTATTATTACCTTCAATATTAGTGAGTGTACGAGCACCCTACAGCAGAAATGTGCCAGTTGCGTAAGTCAATTGTTAAGGCAGTAATAAGGGTTGTGGTGTCACGCACCAGCAGGATATTGTGACAATTGCGGCCATTCCTGAATTTTTTCCACCCACCGACTTATTCTATTAAGAGCGTGATAAAACTAATAAAAAGCAGATGAATAATAAACCGAATATTAGCAGTAAACTTTGATTGCGTCTTACCCAGTTATTAACACTTTAACTCATGAAGGGTTTTTGATTTTGCTGCTGTAATTCTAAATTGCGTTTTTCCAAATTTTGATAAAGAGTACATTCTTTCGCGTGGGGACGTTGCGGATAATTGCAAGTATCATCGGCATGGTAGGTACAGGTATCGCAAAGAAATTCATCCCCTGCAGCACGATGTAAAGGAATACCAGGATGTCCGTAAGCTTTGAGTTGAGTACGACAAAAAGGACAGGTGAGTGCCTGTGAGTCTACGTTTTGTTGGCAGCGAGGGCAAGTTGCAGTGTCCACAGCCGATATTTAATCTAGTAGTTGAATATTCTGATTTTAGCCGAAGCAGGAATTAATTAGCAGTTGGCAGTAGTTCACTCAAGGTAAGAGGTAATCAAAAAAGCCATGGCGAGGGCTAGCTGAGTTGTGAGTGGTAGTAACAGCATAAATATTCCTCTGGTTTGCGATACGCGGTATACTTCATTTGAGAATCTTTTTCAAATCCTAGTATTGCATTCCATGTAAAGCAGCACGATCAAATTGTTAAGTTTTGCTTTACAACAGTAAGGGAACCGCGAGTCAGCACCAAGGCTCAAAGCTGCAAAAGGTGAAATTATACTTATAACCGTTGATAACTGTAGCTTAAGACTCTAAGAATTGTAGACATAATATATTTCCCTGGTATTAACTTATGTATTTAATAAAGATATATTGTTAACATTAGTAAAAAAGCTTAAACAAATTGGGGACTAATACTGCTATGGGTCGTGTAGGCGTTTTATTACTTAATCTTGGTGGACCAGATAAACTTGAGGACGTACAGCCGTTCCTTTACAATTTATTTTCCGATCCAGAAATAATTCGTCTACCTTTTAGTTGGCTGCAAAAACCTTTAGCTTGGTTTATCGCTACGCGACGAAGTAAAACCTCTCAAGAAAACTACCGTAAAATTGGTGGTGGATCTCCGTTGCGACAAATCACTGAAGCTCAGGGAGAAGCTTTAAAAGGGCAATTGGCGCAATTAGGCGAAGTTGCAAAGATTTATATTGGCATGCGTTATTGGCATCCTTTTACCGAAGAGGCGATCGAAAATATAATTGCTGATGGTATCGAAAAGTTGGTAATTTTACCCCTTTATCCCCAGTTTTCTATTAGTACCAGCGGTTCTAGCTATCGACTTTTGGAAAAACTTTGGCAAGAAAATCCTAGGTTTCAGCAAATAGAATATTCTGTCATTGCTTCTTGGTACAAACAACCAGGTTATCTACAAGCAATGGCTCAACTGATAGCGCAGGAATTGGATCAGTTACCCTTGCCTGCGGAAGCTCATATCTTCTTTAGTGCCCATGGAGTTCCCAAAAGCTATATAGAAGAAGCTGGCGATCCTTATCAGCAGGAAATTGAGGAATGTACGCATTTAATTATGCAAACTCTCAATCGACCAAATCCCCATACCTTAGCTTATCAGAGTCGTGTCGGTCCTGTGGAATGGCTGCAACCATATACTGAGGATGCTATTGAAGATTTAGCACGCAAAGGTGTTAAAAATTTAGTAGTAGTACCTATCAGTTTTGTTTCCGAGCATATTGAGACATTAGAAGAAATCGATATAGAATATCGAGAAGTAGCAGAAGAAGCGGGAATTGAGAACTTCCGTAGAGTACCAGCACTGAATGTAGATCCGGTATTTATTAAGGCTTTAGCAGATTTGACTCTTGATGCATTGAAATCTCCGAGTATTTCACTCGCACAAGTGAACCAGATGAAGAAAAAAGTCAAAATCTATCCTCCTGAACGTTGGGAGTGGGGTATCACCACTTCAGCAGAAATTTGGAATGGAAGGATAGCCATGCTTGGTTTTATTGCTTTGATGATTGAAATTCTTACTGGACATGGTTTATTGCATGCGGTGGGGCTTTTGTAGTCAAGGGTTCCCATAAGAATTTTTTTCTTCTAAAAAAATTCGGCGTTGCTGAAAAGAAGTATGAATTAACTTTTGGGGACAACCGAAACCTGTGTAGAGACGTTACATGTAACGTCTCAAAATCTAAATTCATACCCGTATTCAGCAACGCCAAAAATTCTTATGGGTGCCCGTCAATTATCAATTATCAATTATCAATTATCAGTAGGGTGAGTATTACTATTGTTTGCTCACCCTATTTGCATTTTTATGGCAAAAAAAATCGACAGGAGCTTCTGTAAACTTCTGCCGAATTGAAAAAATGCAGTTTTAAGAAAAGGTTGGTTGATGTTGAAAAAAGATATTAATTTAATTTTGTTATAGGGATTTCAATTAGTATTATTATATTTGCTTTATAACCTCCGCCTTTCGTTTTTCTATATATCAGTGATAACCCATATTTTATTGTAAAAACAAGGGCTAAACAGATAGTTTATTAAAGCTTCAATCAACAAGATTTTTATTACTGAAAACAAAGTTTTTTATTATACTTTGCTTGCGTTTTTGTACGCTTCTTTCGTTACTTTTTTATAAGTGCATCAAGTATTTAAACGGGTGATATGATGACTTGTATTAAGATTTCACAAAAATTACTCGTAGAGTTACTATAGGGCTGTAAATCCTTCACACTACCCCTTAATATTGGATAACGAATTTAAAAAAAATTTCAGTATAATTACTATTTTAAATTATTGCTGAAATCATATTGAAGTAAATTAAAATAAATCGTTCAATATTTAACTAGAAAAAGAGACACAATCATTAGCAGTTCTACATAATACGGTTGTGCTGTAAATAGTTTTTATATACTTAATATCCGAAACAAGTCTTACTACGATAAAAATAATAATTTAAGTTGTTTTTTATACTAAATCTTTGATTTATAATTTCTCTTAATCCTTAAAATGCTTGAAAAATAGACTTTATTGAAGATGAAGTAAAAGTATCAATTTACCCCTTGCACTTCTGCTTGATAGTGAATTATCACTGAGATATAGACAAACAAGTCTAGAGCGAACAATCAATAGAGAAGGAAATAAGATAATGAAATTTTCTAATAAGTTAACTGTTGCTGCAACAAATCTAGAGCAATCAATTAATAGAGAAGGGTATAAGAAAATGAAATTTTTTAATAAGTTAACTGTTGCTGCTGTTGGTGTAGTTTTAAGTTTAGCTGCAATTCCTGGAGAAGCTAAGGCTGTATCTTTTGGTCCTACTGAAATGGTTATTAATGGTGAATTTGAAAACTCAGAAATAGGATACAAGAGAAACGGAGAAGAAAAAAAATGGAAAGCTGTATCTCAATCTGATGTTCCTGGATGGGAGACAACTAGTAATACTAGCAACGGTAAAATTGAATTGTGGAATCAAGGAAAAATCGGTTCCCCCGCTATGGGTAGCGATGGTTTAGGAACTGGTAAACACATGGAAACAAACTATAATGGGATTGACTTAATTAGTCAGACTTTTAATCTAGCAGAAAATATTGACACATACGCGACATTTTCCTTCGATGCATGGAGTCGTAGACGTGGAACAGGTATAGTTTCAGTACTTGGTTCGTTATCAGGTACTTTCCTTGAGGAAGCAATTAAAATGGATCGTTCTTCTTGGACTCAAAATCTATTTGAATTAGATGTAACAGCAGGTGAAGAAATCACTATTGCATTCCAAGGAGATCAAGCAAATAGTGTCGATTCAGCACATATCGACCAAGTTTCATTTACGGTGAATAAGCGTCTTCACGCAGCAAGGGCTGCTGCTGTACCGGAACCCGCTTCTATATTAGGTTTATTGGCTGTTGGCGCATTCAGTAGCGCTTCTACCCTGAAACGCTAAAAGAGGCAAGAAGCATAAACTTATTATTCACTACACAGATGCATGTAAGTAAATATTAGAAAAAGAGCAGTTGCTTGTAGCGACTGCTCTTTTAAAAATTTGATCGCAAGTTTTCTGTTCTTGTTTTGACTAAAATTTGAACAGAAATTTTCACTATATCCAGTTGGTGCGTGACGCTACAAGCCTTATTATTTCGTTCATAATATTACTAAGTGTCACACTACAATAAAAATGTTCTAGTTGCGTAATTCCTATAAAATTTGAACGAATGCGTAACCAAAAAAAATTAAAATTTAAAACTCCGGTGGTACTAACTTTTATTCCCTCGATACCAGTCATACCAAAGTTTACCGCTATAAATTGCAAACCATAGTAATACTAAGGCAATTAAACCTCCCGGAGTTGGAGCGCCGAAGGCGAGTAATACTAAAGTAATGCATAAAGCATCTTGAATAAAGACAAACCATAATGGTAAACCGCGCCAGCGAAAAAACCAACCGAGTTGAACTAGCTGGAGTACCAAAGCAAATAAACCCCCAGTTACAGCAATTAACCAATACGGAGATTGTGTTCTTGGAACTACAGCTAAACCCATGATTGCACCCATAATGGGAGAAAATAATATTTCCACTATCTGCAATATTCGTTGCCCTATAAGCTTTTTTGAAGCGGTAAGCTCAACTACAGACCAACTTGTCAGTAAACCTAGTAAAAATGATGAGGATATTTTAGATAGAATAGGTACTTCCGACCAAAGCTCCTGACCTTGCAAAAGCCCAAAAAATAATACTGGGACAGCTATTCTGATTCCAACTGCCGCAGAAGCCGCAAGTACAGCTAAGAGTTCTATCATATACGCACCCAGAATACTAAATTACAATTATAGGTAGTTATTTAGACATTCATTTGCGTATTTAGCTGACCCGGAAGAAAAGGAGATGGGCAGATGGGGGGATGGGGAGGTGGGGGGATGGGGAGACAAGGGGAAAGTTAAAAATTGAATGCTCCTAATTCCTCACTACTGACTATTCACTCTTCACTCCTAACTCCTCACTACTCACTCCTAACTCCTCACTACTCACTCCTCTCAATTCCCAGTTCAAATTCCCAAACGTTGATAAATTTGGTCTAAGTGCTGTAGATGGTTTTGAGGATCGAAGCAGGTTTCGATTTCCTGTGTTGATAATTTTTCTGTGACGCGGCTATCTTTACAAATTAAGTGATGGAAGTTTCCGTCTTTTTGATTCCATGCTGTATGAGCGCTTTGTTGAACTATTTGATAAGCTTCTTCGCGGTTCATCCCTTTTTCAATTAAGGCTAATAGCACTTTCTGACTGAATACTACGCCGCCGTAACAATTCATGTTCTGCGCCATGTTTTCGGGATATACCAACAGGTTTTTGATTAAATTAATTGCTTCTTTAAGCATAAAATGTGTCAAAATGCAAGAGTCGGGTAGAATAACTCTTTCTACGGAACTGTGAGAGATATCCCTTTCGTGCCACAATGCCACGTTTTCTAGGGCTGCCATGGCGTTTCCGCGAACAATTCGCGCCATGCCGGTTAATCTTTCCGAACGGATGGGGTTGCGTTTATGGGGCATTGCGGAGGAACCTTTTTGCCCTTTGGAGAAGTAGTCTTCTACTTCTAGGACATCTGTTCTTTGTAAATTGCGAATTTCTACGGCGAAACGTTCGAGGGATGCTGTGACTAGAGCTAATTGTTGGAGGAAGTCAGCATGGCGATCGCGAGAAATAACTTGAGTAGATGCGGTGTCTGGTTGAAGTCCGAGTTTTTCACAAGCGAGTGCTTCTACGCGGGGTTCGATATTGGCGTAGGTTCCCACTGCACCAGATATTTTACCGACTGCGATCGTTTGACGTAAGGTGTGTAAACGCTCTTGGTTGCGCTCTACTTCGGCTAACCATCCAGCGAGTTTAAAACCATAGGTGATGGGTTCGGCATGAATTCCATGGGAACGCCCAATCATGACGGTGTAGCGATGTTCCCGAGCTTTTTCGCGAATGACAGCAATTAATTCTTCTTGTTTTTGGAAGATTAAATCTAAACTGGCAAGCATTTGCAGCGCTAAGGCGGTATCGAGCACATCAGAGCTTGTCATTCCCAAGTGAATATAACGTCCTGCATCACCCACATATTCGTTTACATTAGTTAGGAAAGCGATTACATCGTGGCGGACTTCTGCTTCAATTTCCAGTACCCGCTTAACATCAAAATTAGCCTTCGCTTTGATTTCTTTGACAGCTTCGGTGGGTATATAACCTAAATTGGCTTGTGCTTCGCAAACGGCAATTTCCACTTGCAGCCAGGTTTGAAACCTGTAAGAGTCAGTCCAGATATTGCCCATTTCAGGCAGGGTATAACGTTCAATCACGTCCGCCACCGAATACAACTGTCATATTGTACAGGTTGTTGGTGGTTGGTTGTTAGTGGTTGGTGGTTGGTTGTTGGTGGTTATTTGTTAGTAACCTGAAGAGGCGGATATATACTTTGGCGTTGCTGAATAAAAATATGAAAAGCTTGTTCGTATTGAAAGAGACGTAGCATTGCTACCTCTCTACATAAGTTTCATGCATACTACAAAGTGTATTTAGATATAATTCATAGCTGAATTCAGCAACGCCTATACTTTTTACCAATCTCTGATTAAAATTGTTAACTGTTCACTGCTCACTGCTCACTGATATTCAACAAAACTTTTTGCGTCCCCTTGGTTTGTGCATGTTCAAATGCAGCAAGCCCTTCATTCAATGGATAACGAGCATCAATTAGGGGTTGAACATCGATTTTTTCTTGTGCTAAAAGTTCTAAGGCTGGCGCAAATCTACCACAACGGGAACCAATTAAGGTTATTTCATCTACTACTATAGATGACGCATCTAAACTCAAATTTCCTGCATAGGTACTTTTCAGTACTAATGTACCACGAGGGCGTAATGCAGTTTGCGCGATCGCAAAACCTCCAGGGTTACCGGTACATTCAACGGCAATATCAAATGTACGTTGTTGAATATCTTCAGCGAAGCCGGTTTTGATTCCCCTAGCCTTGAGATTGGCAAGTTTTTCGCTATGTCTGCCGACTGCTAATAAATCGCAGCCTGTAATGGAGAGAGTTTGTGCAACTAATTGTCCTAATTTACCATCACCTACAACCAAAACGCGATGTTCGGGATGAATTTTAACCTGTGCTTGAATTTCTAAAGCAGCGGCAATGGGTTCGGTAAATGTGGCAACTTCTGTAGGGATATTATCGGCAACGGGAAAAAGATTTACACTGGGTAAAGATAAGTAATCAGCAAAGGCTCCGTTACGATTGACAATACCTAATACGCTGCGATTTTCACAATGAGTTGGTTCGTCACGCAGACAAAACCGACAATATCCGCAAGCTGCATTAATTTCCCCTACAACTCTGCGATTAATTAAATTTTCTGGCCCTGCTTCGACAACTCCGACAAATTCATGTCCTAATATTCCCTTATAAGGATAGTAACCGCGAATTAGCTCCAAATCGGTGTTACAAATCCCCGCACATAATACCCTTACCCGCGCTTCCCCATGCTTCATTTCTGGTGAGGGAATATCAGTACGCAGTTCTAATTGATAGTTTTCTAACCAAAGTCCTTTCATATTTTGTATTCAATAATTTTTAAGATACTTCCCGCTATTAATTTATCAGAAGAGGTTTTTTTAAATCAGTCAGGACTAAGGCTGCGCGTCACAAAACTCGGATGGTGCCGTACACTCATTGCCTTATTATTTCTTTAAAAATCAGTCAGTGTACAAGCACCCTACAAAAAAATGTGCCAGTTGCGGGCCGTCCTATCAGTAATCTTTCTGCAGCGTAGGAATATTAAATTTAGTTTTGCAACAAAACTTATTCTTAGGTAATCTGCTACGGTTTTATAAGCAGGTAGGCGTAAATAAACTGACCTAGCTAACAAGTAGTAAACCACATTAAATAGGAGGGGTAAAGATAGGGGGGGGGGAGAGGGGGGAGAAGGGGGAGAGGGGGTAGAATAATTTTTTATGTACGCGCTTTACCCCGCAAAATTAATGTGGTGGAGTACTAGTAGTCGATTGCATTAGTTTTGACTGGTTCGTTTTCTCGGTAACGTATTTATCCACAGAAAAGCGCAGACAAAGCCTGCGCTTGTGTTAATTATTTAATCCCTTGCCGGTGATAATTCTGAAAGAGAATTTACTATAGGACTTAGGCGAAATCTACGTGATTGCCTCATTACCAATGATGGCGACCTATATGTCTTTCAGACACGCTTCGCTAAGGGCAAAATGCTCTTGGGTAAGTCCTGTACTAAATAAATCAAGTATTATGCCATGAAAGAATTATTAGCTAAAGCAACTAAATTACTAAAGTTTCCCCTATATAGATTTATATCTACATCCCCACGAACTCCAGATACTCTTCCCCTTTCGGTGTATTGCCAGAAAGTATAACTATTCCCTCCCCAATTATTGGCAGGAACAGTAGGTTGATTTCTAGATGTATAATGTGCAAGCCACAAAGGATAGTCAGTGAAATCCAGAGTATCATTCATGTACTCCCTCCAGAAAGATGGACTGGTATAAATAATCGGTCTTTCCCCTAAAGCGTCTCCGACTTTTTCTAGCCAATCTCCGATAAGGTTAATCCGTTGCTGAAGATTAATCGCATTCCATTCACGTCCAACCTTGGGAGGCCATTGTTCCACATCCAACACAGGAGGTAAATCTCCTGGCTCAAAAACATTTTCAACAACTCGGAGGAAGTTTTCTGCTTGTTGTTGAGCAGTTTTATTGGGACGACAGTAGTGATAAGCACCGCGAATGATACCAGCAGCTTTCATTCTAGACCAATGAGAAGCAAAGGTCCGATCTATCCAAGTACCACCTTCTGTTGCTTTTGCAAAGGCAAATGATATTCCACTACGCTTCACAGTGTGCCAATTGATCGGAGGATTATTGTTAGAAATATCAATTCCTTTAACGGGTTTATCGTCGTCGGAGTTGATTAACAAAATATCAATGGAATGAGTAGCTATTTGTCTATCGTTAGCATCAAATCCCTTAACAGTAATCTTCCTTTTCCCTGCCTGATTAAAGGAATAGAAAACTGACCAACTTTGATTGATAACGGGAACAGTTCCTAGTAAATACTTATCTGCAAATATTTGTATATAAACAACATCATCAACAGCACTACCTTGGAATTTCACAGCCTCATTAATACTCTCTAGAGATAGAGACTCTGGACTTTGAATCTTGACAGACATCAAAACATCTCCTTAGATTAAATTCAAATTTCCGGGCGGGATAAAGCCTTTTCAAGACTCTAAAATTGGTTTTCTCAGAAAATTTTAAGCTAGTAACACCTAAATCATGGGAAATTTATCCAACAAGTCATCCCCTGGAATGATGGTTGTCGAGAAGATGTATTTATTATTGAGTTTGTAACGTCTATCCTGCATCACTATCTTCATAAATTCATTGTGAGATGCTACTGTACGTCCCACAAGACAGCCAGCACTCCAACGACCAATATCATGACGCGGTGCATTATTAGCGTGATGCTGATTAATTCCAAACCACCCAGTATGTAGTTTATCGTTTGTGCGGGTTCCGTCGCGGTTAAAATCTCGATGTACAGTTATAGGTCTAACTTGCCGTAGAGCTGGGTATTGTGGGTATCGCCGGCCATGGCGGCCAACTTGCCAAGCTTTGAATTGATTAAATTGAATTCTTGCGGCTCCTTCACGACGCATTGGATACCTTGTGTAATAAGTACCCGGTTCTGTTGTTGCTTCCCAGTTACCGACAATAACTGGAACACCATCGCAAATCTCAATTACCATGCGTCGATCGTTAAATCGGTTAGGCGCATCGCTATTCTCAGTTCCATCAGCATTCATACCTTCGACATAAACAATGTTGTATTCTCCTGGTCTAGTGTAAATGTCGTAATCTTTGAGGAGCATATAGCTAACGATTCGACTTGCTAAACTATTCGACAGACGAAGTTTAGATTTATCTTCAAAATATTTAGACTCGGCTTCAGATAGTTCGTTGGGGTCAGTTTCAATTAATTTCTTAGCTGTTTCAGTATCTAAAATCCCTTCTGAGGGACAATCCATGTATCTTTGAAACTTTTTAAAAGCTTCTGAACTAATTGGACCAAATTTGCCATCAACAGGAGGATCGAGCAGTCTTAGCCAAATCAAAATTATTTGGATATCTTCTGCTAATTCTTTGTCAGCAGCAATTTGCGTTAGGTCGTATTTTTCCCCAGATTCAAAGAATTCGTAAATGCTTGACATTGTAATTTCTCCAATAAGGTAAAAGATATTAGCTTTCGACTGCTGCCGAAAAGCACTAATCGCAAATGCGAACGACACATTTTTATTCGCTTTTTAAAAGCTTTACTGTATAGGGATTAAAAATGTGCATTTTATATGAGGAATAAATATAAATTAGAAAAATCTAGATAAGACAGATTATGAATTTATAAATTAATATTAGTTATTTTATTTATCTGTATGTTGGGGTTTGATATGTCGGAGAAATGAGAAGTTTTTCTCCTGGCATATAATTTATGGAAGCTTCTTACATTTCAGAGGTTAAAACCTCAAACTCATAAATTTATTGCAATTAGTTTATTTCTTCATCATCGAATCTCAATTTTCTTTCTTGTTTTCTAGAATCATCATCCTCTGATTGTTGAGGTTCATCATTTGATTTTTCAACTTTTGATACCAAATCTTGTACAAGTCTTTCGCTAAATCCAGCGATGAATGCGATCGCCATATAATAATAAATTTGACTGCTAGTACGTTCTCTATTTTCAGTTTCTTTAGTAGAGTTATTGGTAATACCAGACAAACTTAAAAATATACCTGATTCTATTAATGCTACAGTAAAAAGAGCAAAGGACATTCCGACAAATGGATGGAGAAATCCCACAAAAAATAAGTCTTTTTCCTCTTCCTCAGATTGTTCAATATATTTTTTAGAACGTACAACTAGACTGGTTATACTTCCTAATGCGCCCATTGATACTGCTAGATAAATAAAGAATATATCCTGGCTTATAAACCATCTTTTGAATAAATCATCATCACTAATTTTTCCTGCCTCTGGTTCTTTATTGACCGTTTTTTCTATTAACTTATTGGTAGATTTTAATTCTTTTTTGATATCATTATTTATTTGTTCGATTCTCTTAATATCATCTTTTTTTTCTGGATTTGATTCTCCTTGTATTCCTTTATTTTCACTCAATGAATCTACTTGTAAATTGACTTTATCAAGTGTAACTCGAAGAATACTATTAATCTCATTGGCATTTTTCAGTTTATTTTCTTGATTGTTAACTCTTTGATAATCAGCTTTTTCTCCTGTTATATTTAGAAAATATGGACCGACAAAAAATATTCCCCCAGCAGCTAGACAGGGGAGAAATACAAATAGGATAAAATACCAAGTCAAACCAGAAATCAAGCGATTATAAGCACCTCCATGACCTTTAAGTACAGCCCATAACGGATTCGGTTCTGCCGACTCATAATCTAATTTTTTTCGTATTTGTTGGATAAAAATTTTATTTTTTTCATCAACCTCTTGATGTTGCAGTAAGCTTGAAATAGCTAAATCTACAATTTTTATTTTTTGAGTATCTCTATGGCTGTTTTCTTCTTCTAAGATAGACCTCAAAAGTAATAAGAGAGCAAGCTCTTTTTGCATTTGATTAGTCAATTTCTGCGTTCTTAGAGTTTCTGTTACTTGCTCTAGTAATTTTTTACCCTGCTCTTCAGCATTGTATCTAGGCATTTTTTCTACATATTTTACTTACTTGTATTTTTAAAATACTATTTTTTACAATTGTTTACATGCCTTTTTATTACATTTAAATATTTCATTTAACGATTTTAAATAAAAATGTATTTTAGCTTATTAAAAAAATGTTAATTAAATTTTTAACGGATATTTTATATATAAAAATACTTAGGTATTATTATGAAATAAAACATAAAATACAGCTAAAAAAATATAATATGTGAGAATATCCTAATTTTTAAAAATCACCAAAAAATTAGTTATAATTGCGTTGATGTAGTCTTACCTAAGGATATTTATTACAGTGGAATTAAGAAATGACAAAATATATATTGAAATATTGGGTATGTTCCCTAATATTAAGAATTTAAAAAATATTCATGAGATTATCAATGAGTAAAATAAACCTTAATAACTGGATAATTTCTCTTTATTACAAAGATAATTAAAAGCTAGCCTTAAAATAAAAAACGTTCCCTCGTAGAACGGGAACTTCGATTTGTGAGTGTACTCCATTGACATAACCCAACATCAATTTCGAGAATGCTCTCTATAATATGAATCGTTTAACCCAAGCTAGCAGCTTACCGCTTTTAATTTATCGGAATGTTTTTTAACAATGGGTTTTTGTGAAGAAAGTCAAGTGAAATCATCATATGATAAATAAAACTGCTTGAAAAATCCTAATTAATTAAAATTCTGTATTCATACTCTGTTACAAACTCGTTACTGAAGTTTACACAAAATTTTTTATTGAGAAGATTCTCAATTAACATAGGAGATTACAAGGCGTTGCGCTGTAATATGCTATTGTTATTCTGAGGGGAGCAGTTTCTTTAGTTTTTAAGCATTTTATTGAACAACACTTTAATAAGCAGCAATTAACTTGATATTTATATTGTTTACGTACTACAACACCTCAACAAGGTGGAATAATGCGTTGAGTAAATATGAAGGGATGTAAAACTTGTTGTGATTTTAAATACTGATTTTGGGGCTTTAAAGTACTGATGTTGACAATTCAACTAATTTGTGAATAAAAAAAGTCAACAAAATTTGATTGAAGAGGATAAAAAATATGTTCGTAGTAGAGCCAAGAGTATATTTGGTGAAGACAGCGCTACTACGAATTTAAAATTACATTTACTTGAAACGATATTCAATTCTGATACGTTTAGGAAATCTACTGTTTTTCTCAGAGAAAGCATCGCGGCGAATCTCCTGTAATCCCAACTTTTGAAAATTATCTATTTCTTCTAATGATAAAGGATAAGGTGGCCCATTCGGTTCTTCTGGAGTATCGCGAGTAACAGCTACAACTAGTAATGTTCCTCCTTCAGCGACTAATTGGGCAACAGCTTCCATTACTTGCCATCGCACTTTTAAAGGTAAAGATTGAATTGTTCTCGCTTCAAAAACGAAATCAAAATTTCCTTGCCATTCGTCATTTACATCAAATAAATCGGCAACAACATAGTTTACCGACGAACCAGGAAACCTTTGTTTACACCAATCTATTGCCGTAGGAGAAATATCAAAAGCGGTAACATCAAATCCTTTTTCGGCTAAAGCTTCGGCATCGTCTCCTAATCCGCAACCGACAACTAAAGCTTTTATTTTTAAACCTTTACCAAATTGTGGATTTTGATTTAACCAATCTTTGAGATAAGCACTTGCAGTCATATTTGCCCAAGGAACTTGATTTGAGTCTCCTTTGGCTTTGAGATATATGTTGTCGAACCAGTTTTCAGTCATTTTAGATTTTTGATTAAGGGGATTTTAGTTAGATCTTCGCAGATTTTCAACACATTTATCAATGTACTCAATAGAAGTAACTGTAATTTAATAGATGTTTGACTTGCACCTAAATGGAGCATTTCAATCAAGTTTAGTATTTATCTGAATCGCTTACACCACTTGGGAGCCAATCATCAAGCGAAGTCAAAGTGAATTTTATTGCTGTAATTATATTTATAAAGGCATGACGATAACCCGGAGTGTGAGCCTTAGAGCTTTTTTTACGTCTTCTGAAATGAGAATGTAGTGCAAAATTATTTTGAGCAAGTCAACACGAGCATTCGTGACGAGTTAAGACTGTAAATATATGACATTAACTTGTCAGGAATGAGTGAAATAAAGTTAAACATTTTGAGGATAGAGTGAATGGTAAATTTGTCGAAGATGTTTTAAAGCTCTTTCCTTACGCTTTCTCAATGCTGCTTCATTTTTGAATATAATGCCCCTTTTTTCTAAAACTTGAATAATTTCTTTCCATTTTAATTTTTCTACTATTTTTAGTCTGAGAATTTCTTTTTCCTCTTCGTCCAATTTTTCAAATGCCAATAGTACCCTTTCTGAATTTTCGTTACTGTCTTGGGAATCAATTAGACTACAATCTACTGGAGACTCTAACTTATCTGATTCAATTTGGTAATTTCTATTACGTTCTCTGCTATATTCTCGAATTATGTTGTAAGATGTGGATCTGATCCAGGGAACAGGGTTTTCAATGTATTCTCCTTTCTCAATTTGTCTTACGCCACGTACATATGCTTCAATTAGAATTTCAGTCACATTAAGATGACGTGATAAGTTAAACTGAGCAAGTCTACGTAGAATGAAAGCCTGCATCGAATGAGCAGAAGAACTACCAGGAAATAGCAGCGTCTCAAACTCTGCATCAAATGCTGTGCGAGAATTATAGGCTAGCATCCCATCCTCCAGTTGAGTAAATAAGGCACAATTGAGCTTTTATTCATACTGCGTTAATTAACTATACCTTTTAGTGTAAAAATGAAGTTTTTGTGACATTTACTTAATTAGAGTCACAAAAACTAGTAATTATTCACTAAATAGAGGTAGTCACAAAAGCCTTATATATTCACTGTTATTAGGAGGCTAAATACAACCAAATATGTTCTATTTTTCTCCAACTAAGATACTGCACTTTGAAAATAAGTCGTTACTTATCAAACGGTGTAAGTCTGAACAGAATTTGGTAAGGAACTAAAAAAATGATAGATTTATTGAATTTAAATGTAATGAATAGTCAAAAAATACCTTTAACTCGCGAGCAAAAACAAATTATCCAAGAATATTGCTATTTAGCTACTCTAAAATCTTTATCTGAAGAGCAGAGCGAGCAAATGTCTGAAATACTCGAAATTGCGATCGCAGATGAAGTAATTGATTTTCTCATTGCTGAAGCAGACCATTTTATTGGTCATAAGTTTAATATCATTGATGATAATGAATGTAAGAATTGTCAAGCAAATTTACGTGAGTATTTATTATTTAAACAAGAGCCTGATAAGATTACTTCCTGAAATTATTCGAGAAAACAATTTCGTGATTGATAGAGCGTTTAGAGATTGCGCTCTATCAGTTAGTTTTATGAACTATATAGCCATGATTGCGATTAGTGCTATCAGCGTTAGGCAATAAGAAGCAAACATTAAATAAGCAACTACTGCTGCTATCCCTTCATGTTTCTGCTCTTTTATGTTGCCAATTTTTTCCAGGAACAAGTTAAAGATTTGAAGCATTTTAACTAATCCAATGATGTTGAGCTTTAATAATTAGTGATAATCACTTATATTTTGTGACGTTATGAAGTAGATATAAAAAATCTCACCCTCAATAATCTACTTTTGGTGAGTGACGGGCACCCATGAGGCTTCTATATAACCACCTTACATATCTTTCAAAGCCTCATACACCAGAATAAATCTCCATCGCTTATCAATGTGCTTTTAGAAAAGAATAATTTAATTTGCGATGGGCTGTATCCCTTGAGCATGAGCATAACGCGCTCCAAACAAGCCCTTACAAAAATCCCCAAAATCCGCTGACGGTGCGTGACGCTATTATCTACTTTGTAACCACTAACGAAATTATCAAAGCGTCACAGGGTTCCCATTAAAATTTTTCTTCTAAAAAAAATTTTAATGGGTTCCCGTCACACACCCTACAACTTGTCTCCCCAACCCCCCCATCTCCCCACCTCCCCATCTCCCCCTCTACCACTCCTCCCCAAAAACCCGCTATTATATAGGCGATGACCATTTTTACCAACAGACAAGGGAAGGAAGTTGTGAAAGGCTTTAATTCAAAAATATTTGCTTTGGTTTCGTTCGGCAATATAACGCTTTCAACCCTTTTATTGTCTGTTGGGGTTGCTGGTGCTAAACCTGTCATTTCTCAATCTTCTAATTATATTGTTGCTCAAGCTACGACTCCGCAACAGGAGTTGGAACAATTGCGACAACAGCAGCGAGTACAGGAGCAGGTACAAGCGCAAGCGAATCGGGCTTTCAGTCAAACTACTGCTTTATTTAATGCGCTGCTCGCTACTTTAGTTTTATTAATGATAGGGGTGATTATTGCCATATTCCTATTAAGACGAGCGGTTTTTCGTGAGGTAACGAATTTAGTAACGGCGCGTCTTAAGGAGTTGGGTGATTTAGAAGCAAGAATCGCTAGCGCTAATAAAAGGGTAGAAAAACTCATTGAAGAAGCCCAAGATACCGTTAATGAGTTGAATAATGAAGCCAAAATCTTAAGCGAAGATATTGGCGCTAAGCAAGAAGGTTTATCGGTGTTGGTTGCGGATTTATCTTCGTCGAAGCAACAGGCTTTATCGGAGATTGAATCGCAAATAGATGTTTTTAAGCAAGCTTTGAATAAATTAGATACGGAATTTACCGGTAAGCTGGCAGAAGTACAAGCCAACGCACAGCAGCAAGGTAATTCGATTATTCAAAATCTAGAACGTTTGAGTGCCGAATTCCTACCTCAGATGAAGGGGTTGCAATCCGATGTGCTGCAACAGAAGGATGATGTGGTAGAAAATCTCAAGCAGTCGCAAATTGATTTTGTTAGCGAATTAAAGGAACTTCAATCGGCGGCAGAGCAGCAACGAGATTTGATTTTGGTTTCTTTGCAAAGTCTTTCTGCCGAATTTAAACCCAAGTTAGATGTGCTGCAAGCGGATTTACAACAACATAAAGATTTAACCGTACAAAATATCAAGCAGTCGCAAATCGATTTTTCAACCGAGTTACAACAGCTTCAATCGGCAACACAAGCACAGCAACAGCAAACTTTACAGAATTTACAGCAGTTAGAATCAAGTTTTGCTCCCCAATTGTCAGCGATTCTCACTCACGTACAATCTCAAAAAGATGCAATTATCGAGAATTTGAAACTTTCCGAAAATCAATTTGCATCTCATATTTCTCAATTGCATAGCGAGCTACAAACTCAAAAAGACGGAACTTTACAAAGGTTTGCCGGTACGGAATCCGATTTCGCTAATCAACTTTCTCAACTTCAACAAGATGCTCAACAACAACGAAATACACTTCTTGAGCAATTAAATCAATTATCAGCCGATTTTACACCGCAGTTAGATGATATTGAAGCAGATGCTAGAGAAAAAGCTTCCCAGGAAAAAGATATAGCCCTGCAAAATCTCGAAAAATTACGCTCGGAAATTAATGCCGAATTGCAGCAAGCTACAAACTTGATTCAAGAGCAAGTTAAGTCTACTCAAAATAATGTAGTTAATCTCGAAACTTCTGTCGCTGCCAAACTCGCAGAATCCCAATCGGGAATTCAAGAGCAAAGGCAGCAAACTTTACAAAACTTATCCCAACTTGAAACAGAATTGCGATCGCAGTTTGCTGTTTTACAATCTGAGGTACAAAATCGTAAAGATTCCACTTGGCAGTTGTTGCAAAATCTGGAAGCAGAAGCGAATCACAAAATATCAAATTCTACTTCGGGCATTGAATCTCAACAAAATCAAACCTTGGAAAGTTTACAAAAGTTAGAAAATACTGCTCGCGAGCAACTTACTGCTTTACAAGCGGAAATTACAGCTCGTAAAGATTCTAGTTTAGATAAGTTGGATAAATTAGAATCTACCTTAAGCGAACAATTGGCGTTAGTTCAATCGGACGCGGAAGTAGAGAAGCAACAGATACTACAGAAATTATCAGAAATTACACCTAGTGAAATAGCTAGCTCTGCCGTTGGTGAAATCCTGCAAAAGCTACAAAAAGTAATCGAACCAATTGAAACACTAAAATCGAATCATCCCCAATTGTTTGTAGATTTGGATAAATTTGTAACTCAGGGTAATGAGTTATTCACAGCAGGGAATTACGAACAAGCTATTGACGTTTATAATCAAGCCTTAGAATTACAGCCAGATAACGAGAAACTTTGGTATCAAAAGGCTTTAGCATTGTGGGAATTGAAACGATACGAAGAGGCGATCGCCACATTTGATAAAGTATTAGAAATTAAACCTCACGATGCCGATAGCTGGTACCATCGCGGTTTAGCATTAATGGAACTAAAGCGTTATGAAGCTGCAATTTCCGCTTTTGGTAAAGTTGTGAAAAAGCAGCCAGATAACGAAAAGCTGTGGTTTGTCTTAGGAATGAGCTTGGGAAGAATCAAGCGTTATGAAGATGCCATCGCTGGCTTTGATAGAGCCTTGAAAATTAAACCAGATTATTATCAAGCTTGGGTCGATCGCGGTGTAATCTTAGGTAAATTACAGCGTCATGAAGATGCTTTCCAATCCTTTGATAAAGCCGTAGAAGTAGAACCAACTAATGCAACAGCTTGGATGAATCGTGGTATGGCTTTAGAAATGCTCGAACGTTATGAAGACGCAGTTACTTCCTTTGATAAAGCTATTGAATTTAATCCTACACCCAAAGCTTGGGATAAACGGGGTTATGTTTTGATTGAATTGGAAAAAGATGAAGAAGCCCATATTAGCTTCGATAAAGCCTTAGAAATGGATCAAGATTACGCCAGCGCTTATTATAACAAGGCGATTTGTTACAGCTATCAAGGTAAAGTTAATGAAGCGGTGGAGACTTTGCAAAAAGCGATTAATTTAAAGTCGCAGTATAAACAAGATGCTGTAAACGATCCAGATTTTGAAGGCATTGCACAAGAAGAGAAATTTAAACAGTTAACAGTGAACAATGATCAATGATCAATGAAGAATGAATATTAACTCCGGTAGTGATGTAGGGTGTGTTATGGCTCGAAAAATTTTGATTTTTGTTGAGTTATTTTGAGGATGCCATAACGCACCATTCTACAATTTAAAATTGTTAACCCAAAATTATCTGCGATCGTTTCAAGTATGGATGTTGGGTTACGACAGGATTAAAGTTTATCGTTTTTAATCAAATTAATTGTGGTGTCTAACTCAAGCTACTCACTAATAACCTCTCTCTAAATCTCTCTGCTACTAGGAGAGAGACTTTGAAACCCCTGTTTTCCTGTTCCCCTTCCCGCTTTTGGGAAGGGGTTAGGGGTTAGGTTTTTAGGATGTTGATATTAAACATAATAGGCACTCTTACATCCTTTTAGAATGCGTTGAGAGTAATATCAGAAAATAACTACCAATCAATGCTCTTCCTATACATCTTGAGCAGCATGCAATATCAATTTTCGAGCCACGGATTGGATACCGGTATGTTCAAAGTAATTGGTACTCTGATCGAGAAAAGCTGCGACAAAGTCTAATTTATCATCAGAAAACTCGATAAAGCCACCGATTTTGTTGAAAACAGATTTCGGTGTTAAGCCAGTAGAGCTAACTAAATTGTCCATCCAGCCGGAAACCGAGCTGAAGGTTGAAGCAATAAAACCAACTTTATCATCGCTGGGAATAGAGCCTTGAATTGCTCCAAAAACGGGGTTGTTTTCAAAAGTCCTTTCCCCTTTGTTATCAATGGTATCTTGGGCTTTTTGAAGGAAATCTGGCCCTAAAGGAATCAGCCCATCGATGCAAACTAAAGCAACCATGCGCATCAAAGCAGCCCCTGTATAATTCTCGCGTAGCTTAGACACAAAATCGATAGGATCGAGTTGAATGCCATTGAGTTTGGAGTAAGCGATTAACTCGGCAACAATTTTTAGGCACAAGTCAATGGATTGAGTGGTATCTGCCTTGGGTGTTAACTTATTTAAAAAGCTAAGGAAGCCGATTTTTTCACCGATTTTGTTAGCCATAGCTGCCGTACCCAGTGCTCTGTCAGCATTATCGACAAGTCGATAAAACTTGATGGCTCCTTGGTAGCCGTTATCTTTGTCGTTATACAACTCGATCATTCGATTGCGGATTTGCATAACTGTGTTGGCATCGTTTGCTCCAGTTATGACTGAAATGGTTTTGTCGCAACCCACGACGTTTTCCCATTTATCAGGGAGGACAAAATTCAAGGCGTTTAGCGTCTTCACCGTCAGGTTGTTCGCTGGTAATTCGTCGAGTAGTTCAATTATGGAATCGCTCAAAATGCACTCCTTATGTATATTCTCTACTTTATATATATTCTTCTACTTCAAGCTGTCTCAAATCCAAAGTAACACAGCTTGTATCTTGTTTACCTTATATACGCAGTATTGTAAATAACATGTTAATACTGATAAAATAGTATTTTTAAGATCATGGATTTAACTCAATTGATGTTGATACTGGCAACAGTAGCGGGTGTGGTAGACGGAGAAACGATTCGCGCTCAAAATATAAACGGAGAAGCAGCAACAATAAAGCTTGCTTGTATTGATATACCCAATGGAAAATATCATCAAGATGCAGCAACCCAAAGCTTGAAAAAGTTTTTACCGAAAGAGACTCCCGTGGTTATTCGGTTTGCAGATACCTATAGAAATGACCAAATTATTGGAGAAGTATTTTTAGATAATCAATCCATAAATTTGCAAATGGTGAAGGAAGGGAAAGCTTTTGTAGATAAACTAGCTGTGGAAGAAGATTGTTATGAAAATAGAACCCAGTATTTAGTCGCAGAAGCTAATGCCAAACAAAGAGGATTGGGGTTGTGGGAGGAATCCAAATATGTGATGAATAGGAATAGAAGGAATCGTTAAAAAAACCGAAAGCAAGTAGTGCCGTCTTCACCTCCATACTATCTTTGGTGAAGGCAGCACTATTACAAGTAACGCTTTTTCGATCTTTAATTAAGAGAGCTTAATACAAGCAAATACAGCAGATTTCATATAAATGAGGTACACATATATTCTTTATAAGGCAGGGAGCAGGGGGCAGGGGGCAGGGGGAATGTACCTCATCTACTTGCAAAACGCTGTAACTATTGATCGATGCTCTGACTATACATCTTCAGCAGCACGCAAAATCAATTTCCGAGCCACACTTTGGGTGCCGGTATGCACAAAGTAATTGGTACTCTGATCGAGAAAAGCTGCCACAAAGTCTAAGCTATCGTCGGAAAACTCGATAAAACCACCGATGCTATCAAAAATTCCTTGCGGGGTTAAGCCCACAGAGCTAACTAGATTATCCATCCATCCAGAAACCGCACCGAAGGTGTTACTAATGAAGCCAACTTTATCATCGCTAGGAATAGAGTCTGCAATTGCTCCAAAGGCGGGAGTCTGTGCAAGGGCACTTTCTGCATTGCCATCAAGGGTATCTTGGACTTTTTGGAGGAAATCTGGCCCTAAAGGAAGTAAGCCATCGATAGCAACTAAGGCAGCCATCCGCATCAAAGAAGCCCCCTGATATTCCTCGCTTAGATTGGAAACAAATTCTCCAGGATTGAGAATTGGCAGGCCATTAAGTTTAGAATAAGCGATTAACTCGGCAACAATTTTCAGGCACAAGTCAATGGATTGAACGGTATCAGCCTTGGGCGTTATTTTGTTTAAAAAGCTCATAAAGCCAATTTTTTCACCAACTTTGTTCGCCATCGCCGCCGCACCCAGGGCTCTATCAGCATTTTCGACCAAGTTGTAATACCACATGGCTCCTTGGTAGCCGTTATCCCTGTCGTTATACAACTCAATCATCCGATTGCGGATATGCATAACTGTATCTGCATCATCTGCTCCGGTTATGACTGAAATGGTTTTGTCACAACCCACAGTGTTATCCCATTCTCCAGGCACAATATAATCTAGGGCATTTAGCGTCTTTACCGTCAAACTATCAGATGGTAATTCGTCGAGTAACTCAATAATGGAATCGCTCACAATATACTCCTTTATATATTCTTTTACTCTAAGTTCTCTCAAATACAAAATAACATAGATGATGAGTTAAATCACACGAAAAAATAGTTTTTAATCTCATAGATATAAATCTTTTTTTATTACTCGTATAAAGCATTAAAAGCTTGAAATAACAGCAATAAAGCGATATTATTTGATATGGCTATTATGGATAAATTCAGCTTTGACGGTCAATATTTATTTATTAAATAAATATAAAAGTTTATTTTTGATAGGAGGCGATCGCCCGGTGGGGAGAAATTAAGAAATCATTAGTAATGCCTAATGGTAATTAACTGGCAAATTCCATCTTTTTACTTTTCCTACCTTTCCTACCTTTCCTACTTTTCCTAACTTTTCTATTATTCTATTTCCGCTCTAAAATTACCGATACCTGTTTATTTCTTTTGTTTATATTCTCTGGCTCTCTAAGTCTTACTTTTTGCATACTTGTAATGCGATCGCCATCTCTGCTTACCCCTCTGGAGTTAGGGAGACAGTGCGTTGCTCTTTAAAACAGCCGTTGTCACAATTGGTGTAATGGGGTTTCTCTTAAAATTAGTCAAATTTTCGGGAAACACTTAGAGCGAGAATGTATCTATATTTTATATATACCAACAAATCCAATGATTATTTTCTATGTAAAGGATTAAAACATCACTGTTTTAACCGAAAATAATCATATATTTTGACATTTTACATCAGCCGTGAGGAATCTGAGAATTATCTTAGTAAGAGAGATTTGATATATGGGAGAACAAAAATCGTCTACAAATGAACGTTTTTTAGTTTGTGGTTTGGGAGGATTGGGGCAGCAATGTGTAGTTGCACTCAAACAATTCGGAGTGAAGGTTGTTGGAATTGAGTTGGTGCAACCAAACAGTTGGAGAATTCCGAATATAGATAATTTACTTGATGAATTAATTATTGGTGACTGTCGTCAAAATAAGGTTTTTGAACGTGCGAAAATCGAACTTTGTCGCGCTGTCTTGATTGTCACCAGTAACGAATTGATCAACGCCGAAACTGCAATCGCAGTACGACAAATGAATAAAAACGCGCGTTTGATAGTTCGTTCCACAAAAGAAAACTTAAATCAACTTTTAGAAGAGCATTTAACCAATTTTGTTGCTTACGATCCAATTCATTTATCAGCAGCATCCTTTGCTTTAGCAGCTTTAGGAGAAAATTCATTAGGATTTTTCAATTTAGATGGTAACTGGTTGGGAATATTTCAGCATAAAGTTCGTTATGCGGATATGTTTTACAATCGCCAGTTGTTTGAAGTAAATTCTGGATCTCGAAAGTTGCTTTGCTATTTACCGAATAGTAATAATAGCTTTAATTGCTTTTATGATTGGGATTCCGAAGCAATAATTCAGGAAGACTCAACTCTGATATACGTCCAAGAAATTGACAGTATGCTGTCAAATAAACAAAGAAAATCAGTTAGTATAAATCGCAATAAAAAGCAAATATGGCAAAAAAAAAATAATATTATCAAGAAAATTAAAATTAGAAAAAAAATATTAGAATATTGGCATTCTGCTTCGCAAATTCGTCGTGTGGTCATTGTTTCTACCTTAGTTACTGTAGCTTTAACAATTTTAGGGACTGGATTATTTTACTTTTTAGTCGATCGGTCTACTACTGCTTTTTATCTCGCAATTAGTTTACTCTTAGGTGGATATGCAGATTTTTTATATAGCGGATATTTACAGTCTCCAATTCTGCAAATTATAGCCCTAACATTAGCGATCGCTGGAACTGCTTTTGTGGGTGTATTATATGCTTTAGCTACCGAAAAACTTTTATCTGCTAAATTTCTATTTTCCAAACGAAGCACTCAAGTTCCTCAAGAAGAACATACAGTAATTATTGGGATTAAAAGAGTTGGAAGCAAGGTAGCAAAAATATTACAGGAATTTCATCAACCCATAGTAGGTATTGTCTTAGAAGATGACTTTGATATCAATCATTTACCTGATATACCTTTATTTGCTGGCAATTTAAATGAGTCTTTGAGTAAAGTAAATCTATCTACAGCTAAGAGCGTAATTGCTACCACCGAAGACGAAATGTTAAACGTAGAATTAGGGTTAAAAACTCGAAAAATTAACCCCAAAAGTAACTTAGTAATTCGTACTTTCGGACAACGTTTAAGTGAAAATTTAGCACAAATATTACCCAATTCTCAAATTATATCAGCTTACGCAGTAGCAGCAGAAGCTTTTGCAGGAGCAGCTTTTGGTGAAAATATTCTCGATTTGTTCCGCCTCCATAATCAAACAGTTTTAGTTACCGAATATCAATTTAGTAAAGTCGATACTTTAAATGGTTTAATGCTTTCAGAAATTGCTTACGGTTATGGAGTTGTACCAATTTTATATCAAAATCCACTCCATTCTGGAGAATTAATGCCGAAAGAATACAGAAAAATAGAACCAGGTGTAAGTTTAGTTGTATTAGCAACTATTGACGGTTTAAAAAGGATGGAAGAAGGGAAAATTGGTATTTATCCGAAGTATTGGCAAATAGTAGTTGAAAGTGCAATAACAGAAGAAGCTAGATTTGAAGGTGCAAATCAAATTGCCAATATTTCTAATTATCCTCTGGATAAAGCTAGATATTTGATACGCAATTTACCTCAAACTTTACCAGTACCTTTATATAAACTCCAAGCACAACGTTTGATCAGAATTCTGGAAAAAGCTCAGGTGATGGCTAGTTTGAAAAGGATTTAGGAAAAAGTTAGGAGTTGTAGAGACTTCTTCTGTGCTACGTCTCTTATTGAGTTAGGAGTTAGAACCTTTGACTACTTGTATCAAGTCCTATTAATTACTTACTATAGCAGCCACTATAGTCAAGATTTGGTTATTACCTATTACTCTCTACTCCTTACTTATTACTCATTACTCCCTACTCCTAACTCCTTAGCTTTTACCTCACAGCAATACCATAGGTGTCATTCTCTTGTCTCTCCCGATTGTTGAATTCTGTGTATTTTCACTTGCTACTTGACTGTAATTAGTTCTATGGGAAAAATAATTAAAAAAAGATGAGGTGAAGATTAACTCAAGATGAGAAACCTTGAACAGGATTTATTTTTCCCTGAGATAATTTTCGTGTAAAATCTGCAACTTGTCGCTCTAAAGTAATCTACGGATCTAGATATAAATTCAATTCATTAATACTATATGGAATCCCTTTTCCCAGAAGTCGCCATTGTAGGGGGAGGAAAATTCAAGCGTCGAATTGATCGTTAATTATCTTGAACTATAAATATGGATAACAAATTGCAAAAGAGTTCATCTGTTTTTACTGGTTGGCGTAAGTATTTGATTGGGTACGCAACAATAATATTTGTCATCATTGCTTGTGCTTGCATTCTAATTATGCTCAAACATGATTGGGCACACTGGAATAATAAACTGGGTGCAAAGCTGGCTCTACTTCTTGCAGGATTAACTCCACCTGTATATCTATGGTTGGAATTCAATTTAATCTGGAAAAAAGCACCAAATGATGCGCGCCCCCTATTTGAAGAATTTAAACATAGTCAAGAGGTTGCTCGCGACTTGTGGCTTGCGTTTGTAGCACTAATAACCTTACTTTATTTTTCTGAATAAAATATTTCAGTGCAAAGATGTGCCAAATTTATTTAGCCCGCCTTACTGGCGGCTTTATTATTATGGCCCCAGCCTTCGCCAACTGCGGGAGATTAAGTGCATTACGTTTTAATTAATTCCCCATGGCTAATTCCGAAACTTATAAATTCTTTTAATCAAAAATTCTTTCTTTGATGGATGTTTTCTGTTACACCAATAAGTGAAAACTAATTTTCATCGAAATAGGAATTTGAATTATGCCAGCAACAGAGGATAAACCAAAGGTTCTCAAAGGTACCAGGGTTGAAGCAACTGTGGTGCGGGTTGTGGATGGCGATACTATCCGCGTTGAGGTGAATGGCTCCGAAGAAAGTTTGCGGATTTTATCTTTGGATACTGAGGAATCACGTGCGGCTGGTGGGAAACCTGTTTCACCTTGGGGAAATGTTGCGAAAGAGGAAGCACAGAAGCTGTTTAAAGTTGGCGATAAAGTTAAGTTGGAATTCCCCGGTGACGAACCTGTAGAGGTATGCTTACAAAAATACAGGGGAAATTACGGTCGTTTATTGGTATTTGTTTATCTGGATGATGGTACTGATTTTCAAGAATACATGATAAGGAAAGGTTTTAGTCCCTATTTTATGAAGTATGGTTATGCAGCACTTCCCGAGAATCACGAGCGATACATGGAAGCCGAAAAGGAAGCACAAATCGCCAATCGCGGAGTTTGGAATCAAATCGAGGTAAACGGTTCAGAAGTGCGAAATTACGCTGAATTAGGTGTTTGGTGGTATTTGAGGGCTGAAATAATTCAAAATTATCGACGGTTTAAGCAAGCAAATCCAGATGCGACTGTATTCAATACCCGACTCGATTATGAGCAACTAGTGGAATTAGCGCAAGCAGAAGAAGAAGCAACTATTTTTACGGAGCTACGAAACCCCAAGCGGGTTGCTAGTAATAATATGTTGATCGGTATAGGTTCGGTAGAAAAGCCATTTTCAGTGTTTATTCCCAAAGTTGATGAAGCTGCTGGGGAAGAAATAATGAGTTTAATTAAGAACCGTTATATATCTACAGACTCAGAACATCCACGGAGAAGTTATGCATATATTCAAGGAAGTTTGAGTATCTATAGAGATAAGCCACAGATTATTGTGACTGACGCTAAGCAAATTATGGATTTACCGCAGTTGAAAGGTTAGGTTATGGAGCTCGCGGGATTAGGAGTTAGGAGTTAGGAGTTAGGAGTTAGGAGTTGGGAATTGGGAATTGGGAATTGGGAGTTGGGAGTTGGGAGTTATGAATTTTAATTTCTTCCCATCTCCGCTCTCCTTTGTCTTCCCTCTGAGCCGTGTTTCCTTGGTTGACTACTAGTCTAAACTTCAGAAAAGTAAGTCAAGGGAACCCGTCAACAGTGGTAGAAGATGAAAACTGAATTTTAGGTTATAGCTTACATCTTCCCCAATGCCCCATGCCCAATGGACAATTAAACAGTATCGCTGTTTCGGGTTAACTGACGTTCAATTGTTTCAATTGCTGCATTAAGCGCAGCTAATCTAGCTTCTAGATTATCTCTCATAAATTTAAGAAATTTTAATTTATTCTCTTGATGTCTTGTGGTAGAGAAATTGTCAGTACCACAGCAAGAATTTATCCAGAAAGGAAACATAGCTCATAACCCAAATAACCTCTATTTATATCTTGACGCGATTTTTTCAAATTGGGAATTGGAAATTGGGATATGCTCCCACGCCTCCCGGCGTTAATGGGGACGAGACATAGGTATATTAATAGTTAGAAACAAGTTCCTCTCGAGTTAGTAATGCAGGAAAATTGATTCTTCTCATCTCCCCATCTCCCCATCTCCCCATCTCCCCATCTCCCCATCTCCTAAT